>JAWXBB010000172.1:0-17568 GCA_034439795.1 Planctomycetaceae bacterium
GCCTGCTCGGGCGCCATGTACAACGGCGAACCCGCGAACGGCCCCACGCGCTTCACGTCGGTGGTCTGCAGGAGGTCCGTCCGCACGTCGTCGACGACGAGCCCGAAGTCGATCAGCTTGGTCACGTCGTACACGCCGCCGCGCTCCGACGCGAAGATGTTCGCGGGCTTCAGATCGCGGTGAATCAATCCGGCGGCGTGCGCCTCTTCGAGGGCCGAACACGTTTGCTTCAGGAAGTGAATCACGCGGGCCGGGCACATCGGCCCGTACTTGCGGACCAGGTCGCCCAGATTCATGCCGGGCAGGTATTCCATCACGTAATACAGAGCGCCGTCGTCGGTCCGGCCGTAGTCGTAGATTTCGATCGTGTTCCAGTGCGACAACCGCGACGTCGTGCGGACTTCTCGCTCGAAGCGGATCAGCGAGTTCGAGTCGTTCACCTGGTTGGGGCGGATCAGCTTGATCGCGCACGGCCGCTTCAGCAGGCGATGCTCGGCGAGATAGACCTGGCCCATGCCTCCCTGCCCGATGCGGCCTTTGAGACGATACTGCCCGAACTTGCGCGCCTGCCGCACCTCATGCCGCAACAGCGCGATGGTGCTGGTCCCATAAACCGCCAATGCCAGCACCGCCAGCAGAATCGCCGCCGACTCCCACAGCAGCATCGGCGACAGGATCTCCGCAGCAAACCGGCTCCACCATCGCAGAAACTCGAACGTCACGATCGGCACGATCGCGCCGGGGGCCAGCATGAGCGCCGTCCGCCGCCAGCCGTTGGGCATGAACATGCCGTACGACAACATCAGCACGGCAAAGGCCAGCGTGCCGGTGCAGGCGATCCAGATGAGTCCGACGGCATCCTGATGCACGACGGCCTGCGTCAGCCAGGCGAGTTGCGACGCCGTCAACTGCACGCCGACCGCTCCGAACAACGCCAGTTCGATCAACCGCAGTTGCGATTCGGCAAGCTCGCGAGCGCCGGTCAACAACACCACCGAGCCGACCAGGAGGATCAGCAAACCGCCCCGCAGCCACGGCGGCGAAGGCTCGGCGACAACCATCTGCCAGCCGAAGAGGAGTCCCATGCCGATCAGCATCACCCAGGCCGCCGACGTGAGCCGGGTCCGCAGCAACGACCCCGGACGGTTGGCGGCTTCAATGTCACTGACGATCTGATCGGGGGGCAGCGCCATCCCCGCGGGGGTCGAGGAGGATTTCGTCGCGGGTTCAACCGGCCGCGCAGGCTCCGGCAGGGGGAAGCCGGTCTGCATCTCGGGCACGGCTTCCAATTGGAACTCGCCGGTCCGCGCGAGATCGCCCGGCGACGGAACCCAGGTGGGTTCCAGCCAGGACTGATCGCATTCGGCGGGCGAGCAGGCCAACGGTGCCACAACGAATCCCTGAGGATGTTGCGCGACCCGGCCGGACGCCTGCGGGCAGTGGCCTCTTGAGGTCACCGCGCACAACGCCAGAGAAGACGGGCCCGCAATCCACGTAAAGAGGAGTGCTACCTACTTCTCTAGCTTACGAACGGTCCAGTTTCGCCAGACGGAGGGATCACCCGCGGGGGATTCCATCAACGGTCCTACCGATGACGGGCGGTTGTTGGCATAGTTCACCGAGTCGGCATCGACGTGAATACGGGTACCGTCGTCATAATCCGCGCAATCGGTTAGCCGCGACCCGGAGGCTTTGCGCAGGGGAGCGCTGGGTGGAGCGCACCATCCGTGACGCGCGCTCCGCACCGCGCTCCCCTGCGCAAAGCCTCCGGGTCGCGGCTAACGGGGCGCGATTGCGCGCCGTTATTCGATCCCCGGCACTGGGAACGCCTGGCAGAACTCGCGGATTTCCGCCCGCGTCCGCTCCACAACGGCGGCGTCATCGGCGTGCCTGAGGACGCCGAGAATCCACGCGCCGACTTTGCGCATCTCCGCTTCTTTCATCCCGCGCGTCGTCAAGGCAGCCGTTCCCAAACGGACGCCGCTGGGATCGAGCGGCTTGCGCTGGTCGTAGGGGATCATGTTCTTGTTGGCGGTGATGCCGGCCCGGTCGAGCGTCTGCTCGGCGATCTTGCCGGTCAGACCGATGCTGGTCACGTCGGCAAGCATCAGATGATTGTCCGTCCCGCCGCTGGCGAGCTTCACGCCGCCGGTCATCAGCGTCTCGGCGAGCGTTTTCGCATTGGCGACGATCTGTTTCGCGTAGACCTTGAAGCTCGGCAGCGACGCTTCCAGGAAGCAGACCGCCTTGCCGGCGATCACGTGCTCCAGCGGCCCCCCCTGCAAGCCGGGGAAGACGGTCTTGTCGATCCCCTTCGCGTGCGCTTCTTTGCACAGCACGAAGCCCGACCGCGGGCCGCGCAGCGTCTTGTGCGAGGTCGATGTCACGAAATCCGCCATCGGCACCGGGCTGTTATGCACCCCCGCGGCCACCAGACCCGCGTAGTGGGCCATGTCGACCATCAAAAGCGCTCCGACCTCCTTGGCGATGTCGGCGAACTTGGCATGATCGATCTCGCGCGGATACGCGCTGCCGCCGGCGACGATCAGCTTGGGCCGATGCTCTTTGGCAAGCTTCGCGACCTGATCGAAGTCGATGCGGTGATCGGTCTCGCGGACGCCGTAGTGAATCGGCTGATACAACTGTCCCGAAAAGTTGAGCGCCATGCCATGCGTCAGATGGCCGCCGTGGGCCAAGTCCAATCCCAGGAACTTGTCCCCCGGCTTCAGGACTGACATGTAGACCGACATGTTCGCTTGCGATCCGGCGTGTGGCTGCACGTTGGCGTGTTCCGCCCCGAACAACTGCTTCGCCCGGTCGCGGGCCAGCGATTCGACGACGTCCACATGCTCGCAGCCGCCGTAATACCGACGGCCGGGGTAGCCCTCGGCGTATTTGTTCGTGAGGACCGTCCCGACCGCTTCCAGCACCGCGGCGCTGGTGTAGTTTTCAGACGCGATCAGTTCGAGGCCGTCCTTCTGGCGGGTCCGCTCGTGTTCAATCGCTTCCCAGATCGCCGGATCGGTTTGACGCAAGGCAGACATCGCACATCCCTGAAGCATGAAGCCGGGTCGCTTAGCGGACGGCGTCCCGACAGGCAAGAAATCAGTCGCCGCCGATGCGACACAGCCGCATCGCAGCGCGAACTTTGCTTATAATCAGCGACGCTGTGAATTGCCACTGTCGCGTCATGAGCAGCCGATGGACCCATTTCTGCATTGGGTGGATGCCGATGACCGCCGGGCCTCCGCCGTTGTTGCAGTGGCGGCCGCATTGATCTGGATTAACTACTACGTCGTCCGCCTCTGGTTGAATCGCCGAAAAGACCGAAATTGATCCAATTAGGCCATGCTCTAGCTCAGTTTCCATGATGACCGATAGCATTGCATCCCCGCCGCTGCCTTCCACCGCCGTCCTCACCGGCGAGCGCGTCGCCTTCACCGGGACGCTCGCTTCGATGACGCACAAGCAGGCTGCGGACATCGTCGAGCAGCACGGCGGCGAGGCGACACAGCACGTCAGCCAGCAGACCACGCTGCTGGTCATCGGCGAGGAAGGCTGGCCGCTCGAAGAGGACGGGCAACCGTCGGTCAAACTGTTGCAGGCCCAAAGCTGGCAGCAGCGCGGCTCTCCCGTGCGGTTTCTGAGCGAGTCGGAATGGCTGACGGCGGTCGGCTTGCAACCCACATCGCGACCGGAAGCGTTGCAGACCCCCGCCATGCTCAGCCAGTTGCTGGGCGTTTCGGTCTACGATGTCCGCCGTTGGGAGCGGATGGGGCTGATTCACGCCGAACGCCGCGTCTGCCGGTTGCCGTACTTCCAAATTGACGAAGTCGCCGCCGCCCGGCGGGTGGAACGGCTGCTGTCCGAAGGGGTGCCGCTGGAGCGCGTGGTGGCGTCGCTGCATCGATTAGAGACGGTCATGCCGTCGGTCGCCCGGCCGCTCGCGCAATTGCAGATTCTCGCGCAGGGCCATCGGGTGCTGTATCGCGATCCCGCCGGCTGGCTCGACTCTGCCACCGGCCAGCGCGTGTTCGCGTTCGACGAAGAGCCACTCGACGAGAGCGAGCTGGAAGTCGCGACGATCCCGCTGCCGAACGTCGTCACGCAGGACCGCCACGGCTGGACCGCTCGACAATGGTTCGACGAAGGGGGCCGACTCGCCGATGAAGGCCAACTGACGGCAGCCATCGAAGCCTACCGGCTGGCGTTGATCGAATCGCCGACGGAAGCCGAGTTCCATTTCCACCTCGCCGACGTGCTGTACCGCCTCGGTCGGACCCACGCGGCGATCGAGCGCTACTACGCCGCGGTGGAACACGATCACGACTTCATCGAAGCCTGGACGCAGCTCGGTTGCGTATTGGAAGAAGTTGGGGAACTCGCCGCCGCGCGGGAGGCCTTCGAGGTGGCCCTCGACCGGCATCCCGACTTCGCGGAGGCGCACTTTCATCTCGCCCAGGTGCTGGAACGGACGGGGCAACCGGAAGCCGCCCGCGACCATTGGCGGGCATACCTCACGTTCGAGCAACACGGCCCCTGGGCCGACGTCGCGCGGGAACGGCTGTCACAACCGTCTTAAGGAGCCGGGGCGTGTCGCCCCGGTCTTCTCTTCGCAAAGACAAAGACCGGGGCGACACGCCCCGGCTCCTTACGGAGTTCAATGCCCGCTGCGATCCGTCGCCCGCTGCACCGCATGCGGGTCGTCGCTGGCGTTCTGATGGATGTACGTCCAGATCGTCGCCCCGGACATCAGCGTCAAGAGCACGACGAACAGGAGCGCCAGCAAAATGCCGATGTGCTGCCCCGCCCCGCGGTCGGCGTGCGTGAACTCTTCCAGTTCGGACTTCTCGAACCGATGATCGCCCGCCGTCGGCGCATGCGCCGCGTGTTCGGTATGTCCTGTCACAGCCGCGCCGTGATCCGCGTGAGAGTCGCTCATCAATCGTCCTGTTCTGACAACCAGACTTCGGTTCCGCTTCGACGGAATCCATTTTGCAGATTCGCGGCGAAGTTGTCGAGGCACGTCCCCGGAGTCCGACAGAGCAGGCATCACGGCTTCCCGGCGCTCACCGCCTGTTCCGGCTGACTGTCGACGGGAAACTTGACGGTTTGCGGTCCGGCCGGTGACAGGATCAGCAGGTGCGCCTCGTCCCCCGCCTCGAAGACGTTCATCGCCACCTTGCCGTCGGCGTCGGTCTTGTAGGAAACCGACGATGCCGACATCGCATAAATCAAATGGTCCTTCGACTTCGTGGTCCGCTGCGAGGGGGCGACGGTCGTGTCGGCCAGCGGCTTGCCGGCGGCGGCGCGCAGCAGGATCGTCTTCTTCACCGCGGGGGCCAGTTGGAAGTCAAACGCCCCGGCTGTCTCGCCGGCCTTTTTCGTGACGTAGGTGCTTTGGAACGCCAGTCCGTCCTTCACCACGGAGACCAGCAGGGCTTCGCGGTCCTTTTCCACGTTCCCGTCTGCGAACCGGTATTTGCCAGCGGCGTCGGTGTTCGTGACGAACGGTTCCTGCTGATATTTTCCCTCCGGCCAGCTCTTCCGAATCAGCAGCACCTTGGCGTTGGCGACCGGTTTGCCCGAGGCGTCCGTCACGGTCCCTTGAACTCCCGATGTCGTCGACACGCTGATGACTTGCTCCGGCGAACGGTCAACCACGAACCGAATCGTTTCGTCCATCTTGTCCTTCGTGACCCGCAGCTCCACGGAGTCGCCGAGCGCGAAGAGCGCCATGCGGACCTGGCCCGCCGCATCCGTTTTGTACCCGGCGTCGGTGCCGCTCTGGTCGTACATCAGGAATTCCTCGTCGTTCTTGTCCGGCTGGCGGGTGCCGGGCCACACGGCGGCCTGGGCGAGCGGTTGTCCGTCTGCGCCGCGCACGACGAACGTCTTTTCGAGGGCGGGCTGCAATCGAAACTGGAACGTCTTCACGGCCGCATTTGGCTTGTAGAGCACGTATTCGCTGTGCATCGCGTGACCGTCGGCGAGGACGGTGACCAGGAACGCCGTCTGCGTGGCCGAGGAATACAACTCCTTGAACCGGAACGCGCCGTCTTTGTCGGAGGTCTGGTGAAAGGCCCGTTGCGAATACCGGCCGCCGGGCCAGCTCTTAAAGATCAGCAGCACTTTGGCGCTGGCCACCGGCTGCCCGCGGGCGTCGGTGATCTCGCCGACGAGGTCGTGCTTGACCTCCGGGTCTGCTTGCAGCGCGGCCAGCATCGTGTGCATGGCGGCGTTCTGCTGGTTCGCCAGCGCGAGTTGATTCGTGAGCCACGCGATGGCCGCGATCGACACCACCATCCCCAGCCCCAGCGACGACATCAGCCACACGCCGCGCCCGTAGACTGCCTGCCGGCATTGGCGGCGAATGCGGTCGCGGCCTCCAAACAGCCGGAGCGCTTCGTCCGCGGCCGCCGCCGGGTCCAGGCCCGATTCGATCAACTCCCGCGTGCGGCATTCGATGTGGAAATCCAATTCCTCGTCGATCTCGCGGTCGATGACCTGCGACGACCGCCACGTCCAACTGCCCAGTCCGAAGAGTCCGGTGGAAGCTGCCATAGATTCGCCCTTTACTTCGCCGGCGAGAGAGATTCTCTGTTGGTGAACGACGACGCATCGCATCCGTCACACGTCACGCCTGAAAGCCCATCACGCGGTCAATCGCCGTAGACATCCGCCGCCACGCTTCGGCTTCGGCTTTCAGTTGCCCGCGGCCGAGGGGGCTCAGCTCGTAATACTTGGCCCGGCGGTTGGAGTCGCTGGTGCCCCAGTACGACGTGATCCAGCCGCGCTGTTCCAGACGATAGAGCGCCGGATACAGCGAGCCTTCCTCGACGTTCAGAAAGTCCCGGCTGACTTCCTTCAGATGCCGGGCGATCGCATACCCGTGCTTCGGTTCCTTCTTCAGCGCCTGCAGGATCAGCATGTCCAGGCTGCCCTGCAACAGCGCCGGTTTGCGTTCCGCTGCCATCGTGATTGACCCTCGTTCCAGCACCCCTAGACACTCTATGGGAATACGATAGCCGCGCACCCCTAGACAGTCAATGGGAGAGCCGCAAGATTTCTTGTCCCCTCGCCCGCCGCTTCGGTGGGAGAGGGTTAGGGTGAGGGTGCCTTTCGCCTTTTCGTTCCTTCCGCGGCAGAACGTAAACAGAGAACCAAAGACAGAAGCACCCTCACCCCGGCCCTCTCCCAGCGAAGCGCCAGGCGAGGGAGTGAAGCCAACGCGATCGGACCTCGTTGGATCGACGGATCACACACGACGCTCGGGCATCATCGAGCCTGCGAACCGTCGGACACAACGAATGCCCGTTGCGCGCGACTCCGGGCCAGCCAGCGGCCCTCGCCGTCGAACGCCTCGACCGACCAGGCACCCGTCGATCCCCGATGGAGGAGCCCCAGCTTGTGGGCTTCTTCGCCGGGCAGATCCGCGAGTCGCAGCTGCGGCAATGACACCGTCGCCGTGTGCGACTCTTTGAAATAGACTCCCCCTCCCTCAGTCAGCACCGTGCGCCAGAGGGTGACGCGGTAGGACTCAGCCAGCGGAAAGGCGTCCCACTGGAAGACGGTTCGCTGGGGATCGATGCTGCCGTTTTCCGCGGGATTCAAGCCTTCCAGCACTTCCACCAACTTGGCGCGAATCGCAGGCAGTTCCACCGTGTGACCGCGGATTTCGACCATCTCCGGCAGGTCGCTGAAATCGAACTCGAGCATGTTGTACTGCCGCCCGGCCTGCCCCGATCCCTGGCTGCTCCGAGAACCCGTGTCGACCATCAGGCGGTATCGCCCGTCGGCCACGCCCACCCAGGCGGTTTGATCCAACTGCACCGGGGCCTCTCCCAGAACTTCCGGGATCGTTTGGCCGCGAATGGTCCGATGGCCGCGACCTGGGTCGGGTTCCTCGGGATTCCACAGCGACACGCTGAGTTTGATGCCCAGGTCCGGGGAGAGGTCGACGCCCGCGATCCGGAATCGCAAGCCGCCGCGCAAGAGTTCCGGACTCGTGGAATCGAGCCGGTGAATCGCCCGCGCCAGATGCCGCAGCAACTTGGGCTCTTTGAGTTCCCATTGCAAGGAGTGCGGTCGGAAGGATTCGATGCCGCCGTTGGTTCCCGCATAGATGGGGTAGGCCGCTTGCAGGATGTCGAAGGCCCGGCGGTAGGCGGCGAGCGCTCCGGTACGGTCGCCGGCGCGCTTGCGAATCGCCCCCGCCGCATACGCCGCCTCGGTGCGTTTCAGGACCGGCGCGCCCGGCTCGTCGGCGGCGGTCAGCAGGTCTTCGGGTGATTGGTTGGGCAGCGTCCACTTGGGAAGGATCTCCGCCAGCGATTGCTGCGGTTCCTTCCCCAACGACTGCCGCAGCCGCGCCAACAAGTCGGCGGCCTCCAGCCGTTCGCCGGCCGTTCCGTGGGGATGCCTCAGAAACGCATCGAGTCGATTAATGGCCAATTCGGCCGTGGACAGAGTTCCTCCGCGGAAGGGAACGTCAGCAATCGAAATCTTCCGCTCCAGCACCGCTTGGGCAACGGGATAATCGTATTCTCCCAGCCAAGCCTCGGGATCCCATTGCAACAGCTCCACTCCGGCGTCGACCGCGGCTTCCCGATCGCCCATTTCCTGCGAGCACCGGAGCAGACGCTCCAGGATTCTCACGCGGTCCGTGTTGAAGGCCCGCTGCAACGCGCGGCGGTACAATCCCACGGCTTTGCTGTGCTCTCCCCCCGCATGCCGTTCGTCCCCAGCCACGAGCAAATCTTGCACGCCGGGTCCGACGGCAAGCGATGTCAAAGCCAGCATGACGGCTGCGGTCGCCGTCACCCAGGTCGCAGTTTTCCAATGCTGGCGGGCCACCCTTTGCGCGCGTTGGACGATGCCCGGCCGCCGAGCCAGCACCGGCGTTCCCGATTCGAAGCGATGCACGTCCTCCAGAAAGGCACGCACCGTGGCATACCGCCGCGACGGCACCTTCGCCAGCGCTTTCAGGCAAATGGTCTCCAGTTCGACAGGGATGCGTTTGTCGATCCGGCGCAGCGGCTGCGGTTCTTCCTTGAGCAGCCGGATCAGCACGTTCGCCGGCGCATCTTTGCCGTACGGCGCATCGCCAGTGAGCATTTCATAAAGGACCGCCCCCAGGGCATGGACGTCGGTCGCTTCGCCGATCTGGTCGATCTGCCCCAGTGCCTGTTCGGGCGCCATGTAGGCCGGCGTTCCCATGACTTCGCCCGTGCGCGTGATCTGCGAAGACTGCGTCATGTCCCGCGCCAGCCCGAAGTCGGTGACGTAGGCCCGACCTTGTGCGTCAATCAGCACGTTGCCGGGCTTCAAATCGCGGTGAATGATCCCCTGCGCGTGAGCGTGCAGAACGGCTTCTGCGGCTTGCTTCCAGAGCGCGAGCGCCTGCGTCGGCGACAAGCGCTCCCTGGCGAGCAGCGCCGACAGCGGCTCCCCTTCGACGTAGTCCATCGTGAAGTATGGCTCGTCGCCGGCACGACCGACCTCATGTACGGAGACGATGTTCGGATGCCGCAGCCGCGCCAGATGCCTCGCCTCTTCGAGAAACCGTTGCAACATTCGTCCGAAGGTCGCTTCACCGGGACGCAGCACCTTGACGGCCACCATGCGGCCGAGCGACTTCTGCCGGACCAGATACACGATCCCCATTCCGCCGCGGCCCAGTTCCCGCACGATTTCGTAGTCCGCGGGCAGTTCCGGAGGCGGCCGATCAGCGACCGCCTCCGCGGCGGTCGTCACCGTCTCGCCGAGTGCGCGCTGCAGCGCCGCATATCCCGCGACCGCCCGGTCGAAGTCGGGACGGAGATGATCCGGCACGCTCGGCTGGCCTCCCGCCAGATGGACTTCGAGCAACTGGTCGAGTTCGCTGTCGGACATGGTCGGGCCTCTTTCGCTGGTTCAGAGATTCTTCCCCAATTCCACGAGGGCCCGCGCGGTCAGGTTGCGCACCGCGCCTGGCGATCGCTGAAGCAACTGTCCCGCTTCTTCAGCGCTCAGTCCCTGGAAAAACCGCAACAGGAGCACCTGGCGATGATCCTCGCTGAGCGTATCCAAAGCTCGGGCCACCCGCTCCTGGTGTTCGACGCGATCGAGCTGCGTGAGCGGCCCACTGATGTCCGCCCGCGGAAGCTCAACGGGCTGACGTTTCAACGCCGCGAAGTGATTGCCCAGATCGCACAGCCGATGGTCGATGATCCGACACAACCACCGCAGGAACGCGCCGTCATCGGTGTAGGTGAAGTCGCCAAATCCTTGGTGTGCTGCGAGATAAGCATCCTGCAAGACATCCCGGCTTTCGAGACTGGTCCGCAGTTTCGGACCGAGCCGGCTGCGAATGAACAACAAGGCCCGGTCCGTATGCAGGGCGAACAACCGGTCATAAGCCTCCCGGCTACCGGCCTGTGCCTGCTCGCAGAGGATCTTGGTGACCGATTCCATACGGTGATTAGCGGAAAGGCGATGCGACCGTCTCGCAGATTATCACAAAAAAACGAATGTTGTGGTGACGAACAACGTCGCTAGACCCGGTTGGTCGCTTTAGCCTGGAATCTGTTAGGCTCGGCAGACGGCCCACCCGACGAAGAACGTCACTTTCCCAACAATTCCCCCAGCACATTGTCATGCGGATACGGATGCCCCGTGTGCTGCGTGAACGCTTCGCCGTACGCCGTGCCGATCTGTTGGCCGCGGCTGGCGGACCAGCGGCGGCAGCCGTCGAGGTATTCATCGAGGCCGTGCTGTCGGCGGAGCCATTCGCGCTGGCTGGCGTGACAGGCGAGCATCTGTAGCTTCAACTCGAACGTCGTGGAGATGTCGAGAATGAACCCCGGCTCGATCGGGCGGCCGAAGTAGTCGATCCCTTCCAGCGCATCGACGTAGTACAGATGCGGGATGTGAGCCAAAGGCGGAGCCGGGTCCCAGGCGTGCGTCAGGTAGTGCGGGACCGGGGCCGCGAAGCACGCGTCTCGCACGAGGCGGCTGGTATGTTCGTGGTCGCTCATGTAATCGACCGGCGGCGCGGTGATGACCACGTCGGCTCGCGACTTCCGCAGCGCCTCGGTCACCCGCCGGCGGCCGTCGTTGTCGACCAGAATCGACAGGTCGCGGAATTCGAGACAGGCGTACTCGGCCCCCAGCAGGTCGGCGGCCCGCTGGGCCTCACCGCGGCGAACGGCGGCGATTTCGTCCGGCGGCAGTTCCGCGCTGCCGAGGTCGCCGGGGGTCATCGTGGAGATGGTGATCCGGCAGCCGAGGTCTTTGAGCCGGGCGAGCGTGCCGGCGCACTGAATTTCGACGTCATCGGGATGGGCATGAATCGCCAGGATGCTGAGTTGTGCGGGATCGCGGGGCATCGGACATCCTCATGCCAGAGATTGGAAAACCGCGAAGGCGCAAAGGACACGAAGGGAAGGCGAAGAGACCAGGACCACTGACCGTGTGTGCTTCTCTCGCGTCCTTTTCTTCCTTCGCGTCCTTTGCGCCTTGGCGGTTTTCTTGTCGTCTTTCATCATTCGCCGAAGCGGTTCCAGTTGTCTGTACGGTTCTGAAAGTGCGATCTAACTCCATTCGCCCGCGTCAGTCTACGCGGCGGGAAGCGGGGATTGAACTCGACTCGGAGCGGGAATCGGCCGGAAAATCAGCTCCGGGCGGCATTTTGGCTCAAGTTCTGTGGTCAATTCATCTTGCCAGCTAAGGCCGGTCGCCGTACAACCCCGGCTTGATCGGTCTCGAACTCTCAAGCGGCGGGGGGATTGCCGTCGCATCGGGGCCGGTCGCTCGACACTCACAAGGAGGGGTTATCGTGTCGGCCAACTGGACCAAGTCCTGCGGATTGCTGCTCGTCCTGGGCCTTTTGGCCGGCTGCGGCAAAACCACTCCGGCGACGACCGCGTCGACCGACACTTCATCGCCCACCAGTCCCGGACCGACGCTGATCGCCGGCGGGCTGCCAACGGCTTCGATCGGGTCCGACCCGTTCGCGGCCGACTCATTGACGGAATCGGAACCCGAGCCGGCGGAAGGGACGCCGGAGTGGCTGCTTCGAGAAATCCAGCGGATTCGGTTGTTGCCCTTCCCGTCCATGGAGGACGAGGATGGAACCCCCGATGCGAAAACTGCCACGGCGGAAGGCCCTGGCGACGCGGCTCCCACGAAACCGTCCGACGCAGAAGAACGGATGGCCCAGGTCCGCACGATCCGGCGGGACCGCAATCAAGAAGTCGTGAAGCTGGCCACGGGCGCGCTGGCGCAAACGGCCAAAGACCCGGCCAAAGAAGCCGTGTTTAACACGGCCGTGCATCATCTGCTCGACGCGCATCTGCAACTGGCCCTGCAAGGGGACGAGCAGAGTATCGGGGCGTTGTATGAGGCGGCCGAGGCGTTCTTCGCCAAGAAACCAGGGACAATCGCTGCAGCGGAAGCGCAGTTGACGCTCGTCAACCTGGCCCACGCCAATGCCTTGCGGTATGCCAAGACGGAGCCGAAGTGGTTGCAGGAATTCGCCCGGCACGCCCAACTGTTCGCATCGCGGTTCCCCAGTGAAGGTGACGCCGCACTGCCGATGCTGCTGGCCGCGGGCCGAAGCTGCGAGCTGAACGGCTTGATGGACGAGGCGGTCTCGTGCTTTTCGCTCATCGAAGCCAAGTTCCCGGACACCCCGCAGGCGATTCAGGCGGCGGGCGTGTTGCGGCGGCTGAAGCTGCCCGGTCAGAAGCTACAATTGGCCGGCCCGACGCTCGACGGCAACTACCTGTCGGTCGAGGATTTCCCCGGCAAATCGGTGATTGTGGTCTTCTGGTCATCGCACGCCGCTCCGTTCGTCGAGCAGGTCGACGCGCTGAAGGCCGTCGCCGAAAAATACAAGAAATACGCCCAGGTTCTGAGCGTGAACCTCGACACCGAAGAGGGGGAAATCGACGCCTTCCTAGAGCGGACCCAGCTCGCTTGGCCGGTGATTTTCCACGTCGAACAGGACAAGCGGAGCTGGAACGCCCCGCTGGCCGTTCACTACGGCATCAACACGCTGCCGACGATCTGGATCACCGATCCGAACGGCCTCGTGGCGAGCACCGAGGTGACGCCTCAGACGCTGGAGGCCAGGCTGCGGGACGTGATTCTGAAGCACCGGGCGGCGACCGCCGCGAAGCCGCAGGAATAGCCGGCGGCGCTCACGTCCGAGCCATTAACCCAAGGCCGGTCTCCCATCGTGGAGGCCGGCTTTTTTCTTTGACGACGTCAAAATCGCTGTGGATTCCCGTCCAGCCCTAATGTCCTGTCCATAGGTGGGGATACTCGGGACTCCGTTGGCAGCACTGTGCCGGGTACCAGTATTGCAAAGAATCGCTGGGCTCAACGACAGCGTCGCGAGACGACCAGCCCTCATTCTGTTATTTTCCAATTGGTTTTTGGCAGTTCTCGGCAAACGGACGGCGATCCTCGGTCGATTTCACAGCGACGGAACTAGCAGTTGTGGCATGGTAAATACTGCTCTGGCAGACAGATCGTCTGGACAAATTTCAACGTAACACTTGATTTGTAAACGGGTGTGTATTAGCATTTCCCTATATGCGTCTCAGGCCTCACAGCCGCGACGTGGCTCTGATGAGCGGGCCTTCGGGCATCAGAGAACCGCAGGAAGGAACGTGTCCGGCTCGGCCGGCCCAGGAGCAACCAGTGCTGAACAACAATAACAAAGCCGTCCTCACCCAGCGGCAGAAGGAAATCTACGAGTTCCTTCGCGACAAAATCGTGAACCGTGGCTATGGCCCGACGGTGCGGGAAATCGGCCTGCAGTTCGGCATCCGCTCGCCGAACGGCGTGATGTGCCACCTGAAGGCGCTCGAAAAGAAGGGGCTGATCACCCGCGAAGCGCACATGTCCCGGGCGATTCAGCTCTCGAACCCGCCGCAGCCCCGGACCAGCCTGCCGCTCGCCGGCCTGATCGCCGCCGGGCAGCCGCTACTGGCCATGGCGCAGGAGGAACAGGTCGATTTCAGCGGCCTGTTCAACTCCGACGACCACATGTGCCTGCGGGTCAAGGGGGAGTCGATGATCGAAGACCACATCGCCGAAGGCGATTATGTGGTCGTCCGCAAGGGTCCGGATGCCCGCGACGGCGACATCGTGGTCGCCCGCGTCGACAACGACGAGGCCACCCTCAAGCGCTACTACCGCGAGACCCACCGCGTCCGCCTAGAGCCGGCGAACAAGGGGATGAAGCCCATCTTCTCGAACAAGGTGGACATCGAAGGCGTGGTGATCGGCGTGATTCGGCAGTATTGAAAAGAGTTGGTAGGTGATAGGCAGAAGCCCAGGGATAGCTATCCCTGGGCTTCTTTATCATCTTGTCGTTAGCCCGCGACGCGCGTCTGGTCGCCGTTGAGCTTGTTGTACAGCGTCTTGAGCGCAATGCCGAGTTCCGCGGCGGCCTTGGGCTTGTCCCCTTTGTGCTTGTCGAGCACCTGGTAGATCACGTCCATTTCGATCTCCCGCAGCGTCCTCGCCGACGGCGGGAGCGCGAGAGTGGTGGCCGTGGGGATCGAGCTGACGGCCGCGCGCGTCACGCTGCTCGGCAGATGCTCGGGCAGGATGACGTCCTGATCGGACAGGATGCAGGCGTGCTCGAGGGCGTTCGCCAGCTCGCGAACATTGCCCGACCAGTCGTACCGCTTGAGGACTTCGACGGTCTCCGGCGCGAGAATGTTCAATGGCACGTCGCGGCGCTTGAGGTGCCGGCTGATGAGCGTCCGGGCCAGTTCGGGGATGTCGTCGCGCCGCTCGCGCAGGTTCGGCAGATGAATCTCGAAGGTGTTCACGCGGAAGAACAGGTCTTCGCGGAACGAGCCCTCTTTCACCATCTCCAGCAGGTCGCGATTGGTGGCGCAGACCACGCGGACGTCGACGTGAAAGGCTTCGTTCTCGCCGACGCGGCGGACCTCGCCCGATTCCAGAAATCGCAGCAGCTTGACCTGCATCGACTTGTCGAGCTCGCCCATTTCGTCGAGGAACAGCGTGCCGCCGTTGGCGACTTCAATCAATCCTTTACGCGGCGTGTCGGCCCCGGTGAACGCCCCTTTGCGATGTCCGAACAGCTCGCTTTCGACGAGGTTTTCCGGCAGAGCGCCGCAGTTGACGGCGACGAATGGCATCTGCGCCCGACGGCTGAAGTCGTGAATCCGCCGCGCGACCAGTTCCTTGCCGGTGCCGGTCTCGCCCAAAATCAGCACGCTGGAATCGGTCGGCGCGATCTTGTCGACCAGCGCCTTCACTCGCAGCATGCCCGGCGTGCGGCCGATCAGTTCGGGCGAACCCTGAACGGCATGGAGCCGCGATTCCAGAGCGATGGTCTTGTTGGTCAGCGTTCGCTTTTCGGCGATCCGCTTGAGGACCGCCGCGATTTCGTACAGTTTGCAGGGCTTCGGCAGGAAGTCGTAGGCCCCGCGGCGAACGGCCTGAATCGCGGCCTCCATGTCGCCGTGGCCGGTGCTGATGACCACCTCGGTCTCGGGCGAGACCTTTTTGATGTGGTCGATCACGTCCCAGCCGCTGAGGCCCGGCATCCGCAGATCGACGAGGGCCGCATCGAACGTATGTTGCTCCAGCGCCTTGAGCGCGGCGTGGCCGTCCTCGCAGATCACGACGTCGTGCCCCATCCGCGGGAGCTCGATTTTCATGACCTCGCGGATCGCCGACTCGTCGTCGACGAACAAGACGCGCAGGCGGTGAGACGGTGCAGCGCTCAACGGGCAAACTCCTGGCCCCAACCGACGGCACCCTGCCGCGGGGTTCTCTGTTCGGTCAGCGAAAACTGCTGGTGGATAGGCGACGGGGTCATAACAAATCGTCCGGAAACCCACAATCCCGACTGGTTCGAGTCGGTTCCGCGTCCCCCTCCGGTCCCCTCGCCGTTTTCGGGAGAGAGGAATGAAGGAAAGGCCGCGAAACCGCAAGCGTCGCACGGACCCACGCTTGCGGTTTCGCGGTCTTGCTCTTCTCTCGCTTTGAATTCACAGTCGTTCATGCGGCCCGCTTTCGTGCGGCCTGCCGCGGCAGATGCACCCGGAACAGACTCCCCTGCCCCGGACCGTCGCTGAGGGCTTCGATGCGGCCGCCGTGATCGGTGACGATCCGGTGGCTAATCGACAACCCCAGCCCGGTGCCGCGACCGCTTTTCTTCTCCGTGAAGAACGGCTCGAACAGGTTTTCGAGGACGTGCGGCGTCATCCCGCAGCCCGAGTCGCGGAACGCGAGCAGCACTTCGTCGGACTGCTCGGCCGCCCGGATCTCCAGCCGCCCGCGGCCTTCCATCGACTCCAGCGCGTTGGCCACCAGATTGAGCACGACCTGCTTCAACTCCGACGGATTGACCTCGGCGTAGACCGGCGTCTGGCGGTCGAACACGATCTCGTGGCCGCGGAACTTGCTCATGTGGCCGACCATGTCGAGGACTTCGCCGATGATCTTGACGACGTCGTGCCGGCTGCGCGGGGCGTCCTGGCCATGGGAGAAGTCGAGCAGCCGCTGCGTGATCTGCTGGCAGCGGAAGGCCTCCCGCTGGATCATGCCCAGGTACTGGCTCAGCACGCCGAGATCATCGCGACACAGGCCGCCCGCGTCTTCCGCCGAGCGAATGCGGCCTTCGAGCGATTCGGCCGCCATCGCGATCGCCGACAACGGATTGTTGATCTCGTGCGCGACGCCGGACGCCAGGAACCCCACGCCCGCCAGCCGCTCGGACCGCAGCGCCTGCTTCGTGCGCTGGCGGACCTCGCCGTCCAGCTCGTCGCGGATTTCCTCGAAGCGGGCCGTCATCTGGTTGAACTTGTCGGCGAGCTGGGCCATCTCGTCGGTCCCGGAGACCTGCACGCGGTAGCTGAAATCCCCCTGAGCGACCCGCGACGCCCCCTGATGCAGCCGGCGAATGGGCACGAAGATCCACCGATAGCCGCAGTGAATCACCAGGCCGAACAGGAAGACCGCCGCCGCCATCGACACGCAAATCCACCAGAACCGGGACTGATACACGCCGCGTGCGGAGTTGAGCTGCGCTTCCAGGCCGAAGTCCATCCGCGGGATGTTCAGCACCGTCAGTTGCACCCGGGCCAGCCCCGAACGCAGCGACTCCGCGGCGGCGGCCTCATCGGGCGTCGACAACCGGGGCACCTCCACACGCAGCAGCGTGGCGAGATCCTCGTCCACGCGATGCAACAATGTGTCGGCCAGCATCCGGACGTCGGGCGAAGGGGCGTCGACCTCTAACCGGCGATGGAAATCGTTGAGAATCTGACGGAGGTCTTCGAGCCGGAGCCGCACTTCCTGCGGATTCAGACGCAGTCCCGTGGGACGGTTCGCGTCCGGCGGCGCGTCGGACTCGAACGCCAGCGGGCGGGCGAACTGCTCGCCGAACCACCGCGTCTGGCTGGGGTCCATCGGCAGCAAAGGCTCGAACGCCAGACCGATGGCGACCAGCACGTCCGACTTGCGCGGGCTGGCGGAGGTCATGTGTTCGAGGTCGCGGATCACGCCCCGATACGACCACAGGCCCGAGAGACC
>JAWXBB010000173.1:0-2625 GCA_034439795.1 Planctomycetaceae bacterium
CTCCGCAGCCATCGGACCGCCGCCTGACAGTCTTCCATCTGTGCCGGGAACAACGCGGCGTCGCTCAGACGGTAATCGACGCTGGCGACGGCATACCCCTTGGCGACCAACTCCATCGCGGGCGGCGACGCCTTGCTGCCGCTCCGCCAACCGCCGCCGTGAATCCAGAGGACGACCGGCAACGGCCCGACGATCTCTTCGGGACGATACAAATCGAGATGCAGCGGCTGCCCGTTCGGCCGGGCGTATTCCACATCGGCAAGGAGTTGCACTTCCGGCGGCACGACGAATTCCGGCCGCACCATTTCGACAAGCACCGTCGGCTCGGTTTCGATCCGGCCGTCGCGATCGCTGCGACCGCCGTAGCCAACCACCACGCCGGCTAGCAACAGGCCCAGGCCGATGATGAGGGGATTCAGTCGGAAACCGAAGACGGCATCCAGCATCGGAAACACCAGTCGTGTCAGGCGGGACGAATCCGGCGGAATTCGGGCAGGGGGTGACGATTCAACACCGCGAATCGGTGATTGTTTCGCCGAGTCGGGCGTCTCATCGTCGTTCCACCAATCCGATGCGCGAGCCGTGGGGTTTCTTCTCACAGTCCGGGGGTCTGCGGGGATTTTGTCGGCCGGCCGCCATAAACGGGGCGGTGGCATTGTTGTTGCTCAGACGATGCCGGTAACATCGTGGTGCCGGTTGATGTTTCCGAGAAATGGCCGCCGCAGTCGCGGAGTTACGGCGGTTCGCGGCCGACAACGGCCAGATTTCAGGGATGACGCGATGTCCTGCCCGTTGACGTTCGCCGCCCACAAAACCGGCAGGCGGCATCATCGACGGTGGGCGACCGCGATTCTCGTCGCCATCGCGACGTTCCTGCCTCACGGACTCTTGGCGGCCGATCCCGATCTGGCCGGTCTGATCAAGCAGTTGCGCGCCGGCGAGTACGAAGCCTGCATCACCGGCGCGACGGAAGCCATAGACCGGCGCGCCTTCGGCGAGGACTGGTATCTCGTCAAAGCCGACGCCGAACTGGCCCTCGGCAAGGCGGCTCAGTCGCTCGAAACCGTGCAGGCCGGGTTGCAGCGCTACAGTTGGAGCATCCGCCTGCGCGAACGGGGCATTCCCGCGGCCCAGTACGCGAAGCAGGCAATGCAGGCGGCGATCTGGCAAAGCGAGATTCTCGATCAGGCGGGCCGCGCTCCGTGGCGGTACACCGATTCCGACAACCTGATCGCGCTCGGCCGGACGGCGCTCGCGGCGGGGATCGACGCCAAGCAGGTGCTCGAACAACTCTACGACCGCGCGTTGAAGCAGAGTCCGCATCACCGCGACGCGCTCCTGGCGAGCGGCGAGCTGGCGCTCTCGAAGCAGGACTTCGAATTGGCCGCGAACACGTTCCGCACGGCGCTCAAGCAGCACGAAGGCGATCCCGACCTGCAACTCGGCCTCGCCCGCAGTCTGCACAACAGCGACCCGCCCCGGGCCGCCGGCGCGGTGGCCGCGGCGCTGGCGAAGAATCCGCGGCACGTGCCGTCGCTGTTGTATCGGGCCGAGCAGGCGCTTGATGCCGAGCGGTATGCCGACGCCGGCGAAATCCTCGAAAAGGCGCAGGAGATCACTGCCTCGGAGCCGGACATCTGGGCGTATCTGTCGATCATCGCCACGCTGTCCAACGACCCCCGCGGCGCGGAAACGTACCGCGAACGGGGGCTGACGTCGTGGGCTGAAAACCCGCGGGTCGACTATCTCATCGGCCGCAAACTGTCGCAGAAATACCGCTTCAACGAAGGGGCCGCCCATCAGAAAGAGGCCCTGCGACTCGACCCGGCGTGCCTGCCGGCGAAGACGCAACTCGTGCAGGACTGGTTGCGGCTCGGCCGCGACGACGAAGCCTGGAAGCTCGCGAAAGCCGTGCATGAGGCGGACGGCTACGACGTAATGGTCTTCAACCTGCTGGAGCTGCGCGACAAGCTCGCCAAGTACACCACGATCGAGCGCGACGGGTTCCGCCTCCGGATGGAATCGAAAGAGGCCGCCATCTACGGCGACGACGTGCTGGCGTTGCTCAACAAGGCCCGGACGACGCTGTGCCAGAAGTACGGTCTCGAACTCAAAGAGACGATCACCGTCGAGATTTTTCCGGACCCGAATGACTTTGCCGTCCGCACGTTCGGACTGCCCGGCGCCGGGGGCTACCTCGGCGTCTGTTTCGGCCGCGTCATCACGGCGAACAGCCCGGCGTCGCAGGCGGAGCACCCCGCGAACTGGCAGGCGGTGCTGTGGCACGAATTCTGTCACGTCGTGACGCTGGAACTCACCAAGAACCGCATGCCCCGCTGGTTGAGCGAGGGCATTTCCGTCTACGAGGAACGGCTCGCCAATCCCGCGTGGGGCGAACGGATGTCGCCGCGGTATCGCGAGTGGATTCTCACCGGGCGGTTGACGCCGCTGGATGAAATGAGCGGGGCGTTTCTCTCGCCGGAGTCGCCGCTGCATTTGCAGTTCGCGTATTACCAGGCGTCGCTGGTGGTGCAGTTTCTGACCGAAGTGTACGACTCAGTGAAGCTGCGCGACGTTTTGACCGACCTCGCCGGCGGGTTGCCGGTGGAGATCGCGCTCGAGCGC
>JAWXBB010000174.1:0-27544 GCA_034439795.1 Planctomycetaceae bacterium
ATTCGGCATCCGTCACGTCGCTGGGATACGACTTCCGTGTCGTGCTCATGCACGCAAGGTCAGCAGCATCCGACAAATAAGTCAATAACAGGCTCTAGAGCGCATTTCTAAACCGCCTGGGGTGGCCGGGGCTGGACCGACCAACGGGAGGGAAGCCCCGGTGAACGCGCGACAGACCGGGGCTTCGCCGAAGCGGCTCCAGCCCCGGCCACCCACGTTCCGGATTCTAAAATGTGCGTTGGCGATTCTGGGGTCAATGGCATCCTGCACCCCGCCGGCGGCACCCACTCCGTCCACCATCTCTCCGCCGGTTGCGACGGAAGCCACGCCGCCGACGCACGCGGCAGCGGTTGAATCGCCCATTCGCTTCGAGTGGTTACAGAACAGCGGAATGGATTTCACCTACTACGGCAACCCCAGCCCCGAGCACTACATGACCGAACAGAACGGCGGCGGCATCGCGATCCTGGACTACGACCGCGACGGCTGGCAGGACGTGTTTCTGACGAACGGCGATCATTTCACCCGACCCGCCGCCGAACGGCACGCGATGCATCAACTGTACCGCAACGTCACCACCCCGGCGGGCGAGGTCCGCTTTCAACCGGTGGGAGCGGCGGCCGGCGTGTCGGTCTCCGGCTTCGGCATGGGCGCGCTCGCCGGCGACTACGACAACGACGGCTTCGCGGACCTCTTTGTCTGCTACTACGGATCGGTGCAACTGTTCCGCAACAACGGAGACGGCACGTTCGCCGACGTCACCGGCGAATCGGGCATCCGCGGCGGCGAATGGAGCGCGAGCGCCGTCTTCGCCGATCTGGACGAAGACGGCGACCTCGACCTCTACGTGGCCAACTATGTGGTCTACGCCGCCACCGATCCGCCGTGCTTCGTGCAGACGACGCAGCGCATCCAGATTTCCTGCGGGCCGATTGGACGGACGGCGCAGGCCGACCGCTTGTGGGAGAACCTGGGCGACGGCACGTTTCGGGACGTCAGCGCCGCGTCGGGCATTCACTCCGTCGCAGCCGGCAAGGGGCTGGCGGTCGAAGCGGTCGATCTCACCGGCGACGACCGCCTCGATCTCTACGTCGCCAACGACACGACCGACAACTTCCTCTTCGTCAACCGGGGCGGATTGACGTTCGAGGAGGTCGGTCTCGTGCAGGGCGTCGCCGTGGGGCAACGCGGCACGCCCGAGTCGTCGATGGGCATCGCCTGCGCCGACTTCGATCGCAACGGGCGGTTCGACCTCTTCGTCACCAACTTCGAGAATGCGGTCAAGGACTTCTATCTCAACCTGTCCGACGACGGCTTTCTCCACGCCAGCGCGACGTATGGGCTGGATCTGCCGTCGCGGCCGATGCTCAATTTCGGGACCGTCGCCGCCGACTTCGATCTGGACGACTGGCCCGACCTGTTCGTCGCCAACGGCCATATCTGGGATTTGACGGCGGGCCAGGACAAGCACCAGTACGAAATGACGCCGCAGCTCTTTCGCAACCGGCAGGGGACGCGGTTCGACGACGTCTCCGCGGGCAGCGGCTCCTACTTCACGCAGAAGTGGCTCGGCCGGGCGGCGGCCGCGGCGGATCTGAACAACGATGGAGCGACGGATCTGGTCGTGGGCCATCTGCTGCGGCCGGCCGCGGTGCTGATGAACACGAGCGAGCTGTCCGGCCGGAACCTCACGGTGCAACTCGTCGGGCGGAACGCGCCACGAACACCGCTCGGAGTCCGAGTGACGGCGATCGTCGACGGCGAGCTGCGGCAGCACCACGTCGTCGCGGGGGGGAGCTATCAGTCGAGCAGCGATCCGCGCGTGATCATTCCGACGGGGAGGACCGCAGCCTCCGTGTCGCTCCGAATCGCCTGGTCGAGCACGGACGTCGAGCAGTGGAACGACCTGCGTGCGGCGGGGCACATCTGTCTGATTGAGGGGCAACGTGCGCCGCTTGTCAAGCATCACTAGCGGGTGTGATCGCTAAAAATTAGTGGTCGATAGACATCGAGGTCCACGGCATTCGCAGCCCCGATAGGGGCGACCGGACTGTCGCCACGGGTGGAGCGGCGAGGCGGCGGTAGCCGACCGACGCGGAACCCGTGGTCAGGTTGAACGAGCGGGCCTTGCCTCGGCAGGGGCAAAGGATTCCGCTGACAGGCAGAATTTCCGCCGGCCCTTCGGGACGGACCCGGGTTGCGCTCCGCCCGCAGCGGGCTGCGCTTCACCCGTGGCTACAGTCCGCGGCCCCTGCCGGGGCCAAGCAGACACGCTCTCGATAAACGTTTCCCAGCCATTAGCGACCACAACCAATCGATCGCTAATTCTTCATAAATCGCTTGGCGGTCACGGCACCACGCGGCAGAATCGGTGTTCATATCAGCGAATGTCAAAGCGGTTCTCGCTTGCGTGTTCGTTCTTCGGGCATTTGACGAAACTTCATGGGCACCTCGGTCGTCTTGGATTTCGCGGGTGCTGAAGGCTGCCGTCGTGCGGCATGAGACATGCTCTTTCCGATCGCAGGGGGATCTCCTCGCTGAAACTGGTGCGGGACCATCGCTCAGTCATCCATCAATCTGCCAATTCTCAACGAAGCTACACGGGAAGGGTCTGCATGATGCTGTGTTGGGCTGTCGCGCGTCGGTCTGTTCTCGCAAGCGGTTCGCAGTGGTCACTGACACAGATGTCGTTGATCCTAAGCGTCAGCGTGGCGCTGATCGGTTGTGGCAGCGGCGGCCCCAAGCCTCCCGATCTGGGCAAGCCGGTCGCCGTGAAGGGCAAGGTGACGATGGACGGGGCGCCCGCGGCTAATGTCGAAGTCACCTTCACGCGCGCGGCAGAAGGGCAAGCCGCGCCGGAGTCTCGCCAGTTTGTCGCCAAGACGGATGCCAACGGCGAATTCAGCCTGCCGAAGGTCTACCCGGCCAACTACAGCGTGATGATCGTCGACCCCGCAGAAATCAAGCAGGAGAACGCGGCCGTTGAAACGGGGAAGTACAAAGCCTACGGCGTCAACAGCTCACTGACTGCCAAAGTTGCTGAGGGAAGCACCGATTTTCCGTTCGAACTTAAGAGCAAATGATTCCCGATTGTGGGTCGGTCGCCGAACCGTCGCCTTTCGATCCGCGAAAGGAACGGTCTTTCGCGGAGCGAAAGACGACAACTGCCCTTTGTCCTTCATTCTTGACCTCGTTGGTCCGACGTCCGTTCGGACCCGTTCCGTGTTCGTTTCGTCATCTTCTCAGGAGTCCCGCATGACAGCCCCGTCTGGACAACATCGCCGCGTGCTGTCGAGGGCGTTCACCCTCATCGAACTGCTGGTCGTGATCGCGATCATCGCCATCCTCATCGCCCTGCTGCTCCCGGCCGTTCAGCAGGCGCGCGAAGCCGCCCGCCGGACGCAGTGCCGGAACAACCTCAAGCAGATCGGGCTGGCCGTTCACAACTACCTTTCGACCTACACGGACATCTTCCCGCGGGTGACGATGATCCCCAATCATCGGACTTGCTGTTGTGTCGCCTACACGGCCAACGCCGCGGGCATGTCCACGGACCCGCCGCAGCACTCCGGGTTTCCGTATGTGGTCAACGGCCACACTGTGCATACGATGCTGCTGCCGTACATCGATCAGGCGCCGCTGTACAACACGATCAACATGAACCTGCGGTACGACCACTCGTCGCAGGCGAACGCCGTCCGGACGGTCCTTGCCGCCTACAAGTGCCCCAGTGATACGCAGCGAGTCACGCATCGCAATCAGCTCTCCCACAATGACCCCGCGGTGACGATGAGTTTCGCCGTCCACAATTACCCCGGCGCCGGCTCGTCCCATCCCTATGGGCTCTGTATGGCACACCAAAACTCCGTCCCCGCGGCGTTCCCACTTCCGCACCCTCTGAATGCGGCCCAATTTGCCGGGGTCTTCTCCGAGCGCCACGGCCTGATGGCCGATGCCGGCGCCGCGTTCACCATGTTCGAACCGTGGGTCAAGCTGGCGGCGCTCTCCGACGGCACCTCCAACACCATCTTGTTCTCCGAATTCACCCAGGACTCCGGCCGGTGCCCAACGGTCGCCGGGCAGACTTCGGGAACCGCGGGCGACAATCAGGCCAAGGCCGGCTGGGCCCAACCCTTGACCGGCGCAACTGCCTTCACGCTGCGAATCGGCCCCAATGGCTGCAACGGCCTCGCTGGCAACGGCTCGAACACCGGCATCGCCCGCAGCCGGCATACGGGCGGCGTTCACGCCCTGCTCGCTGACGGCGCCGTCCGGTTTGTCAGCGAGAACATCGACCTCGCGACCTGGGTCTTTCTCGGCGATTACAACGACAACCAGGTGGTCAGTGAGTTCTAGGCCGCGTCCACGGAATTCGGTGACATCAACGAAGCCCGGCCGCACAGCGTGCGGCCGGGCTTTTGTCTTGTGCCTTTGGCCCCGGAAGGGGCCGCGGAGTGTAGCCACGGGTACAGCGCAGCCCGCTTCGGGCGGAGCGCAACCCGTGGCTTTCGGACTACGACACGCCCGTCCCGAAGGGCCGGCGGAAGTTCGCGGCGACGCACTGACGCACGCTTCCCTTGCCCCTGCCGGGGCAAATTCCACGCCTTCGAGTTATGAAGCGGTTTCATAACCCAATCCGTGTCGTGGCGGGACATTGATCGGTGGTCAAGTACGCCGAAGGCGTTCGATCGCACAGCCCAGGGTCGCGAGTCTGCGAGCGCACCCTGGGAAATGGCCACCGAGGTGCATCGACCCTGAAAGGGTCGCATCATCGGCGGCGTGAATTCGTTATGAAACCCTTTCAGGGTATGGGGTTCGTCATCAATCGCCACCCAGGGTGCGCTCGAAGACTCGCGACCCTGGGCTGTGAGGGACAACGCCTTCGGCGTAAAGACCATGCTGTTACGAAACAGCTTCTTGACCGCGAGTTCCGCGTCGGGGGCAAGGCCGCCGCGCCGATGCACCCGTGGCGACATTCCGGTCGCCCCTGCCGGGGCTGAGTCGGTTGCCACCGCGGCGATACTGTACATAATATCCGTACGGGAGGTCGCCGCCATGAGACACGGGTCGCAGCTCGATCCGCCGAATCGGTTCGACAAATCGCACGCCGTGCCCGATTTCGAGCATCTCGAATGGGATACCGAATATCTCGCCACGCGGCACGACCGGCGGATCGAATATCTGCCGGATTCGTCGCAGTCGCTCGTCACCTCCAACGATTCTCCGGACATTCCGTTTCGGTACAGCGTGAATCCGTATCGCGGCTGTGCGCATGGGTGCGCGTACTGTTACGCGCGGAGCTCGCACGAGTATCTGGGGCTGAACGCGGGGCTGGATTTCGAGACGAAGATCTTCGTCAAGCACGCCGCGCCGCAACTGCTTCGCGACTTTCTGGCCCGGGACTCGTGGAAGCCGGAGCCGATCATTTTCTGCGGCGTGACCGACTGCTATCAGCCGGCCGAGCGCGAGTTCCGGCTGACGCGCGGCTGTCTGGAGGTGGCGAACGCGTGTTCGCAGCCGATTGCCATCATCACGAAGAACGCGCTGGTGCTGCGCGATCTCGATCTGCTGGCGGACATGGCGTCGCGACGGCTGGTGCAGGTGAATCTGTCGATCAACTCGCTGAACCCCGAACTGGCCCGGACGATGGAGCCGCGGACGAGCATTCCCGCGGCGCGGTTGCGGGCGATGGAGACGCTGGCGAAGGCGGGCGTCCCGGTGCGGGTGATGGTCGCCCCGCTGATTCCGGGCCTCAACGATCACGAAGCGCCGGCGGTGATGCAGGCGGCGAAGGACGCCGGGGCGGGCGACGCCGGCTACGTGCTGTTGCGGCTGCCGCTGACGGTTGAGCCGGTGTTCCGCGAATGGCTGCACCGCACGCAGCCGCTGGCGGCGGAGAAAGTCGAGGGCCTCATCCGCCAGACCCGCGCGGGAAAACTGAACCGCTCGGAATGGGGCGAACGGATGCGCGGCACCGGCGCGATCGCCGAGCAGATCGCGGCGATGTTTCAGGTCTTTCGTCACAAGCTCGGCTTCGGCCGCATGCCCGGACTGGACTGCACGCAGTTCCAGCCGGCAACGCCGCAGAACGGGCAGCGACGGTTGTTCTGACGACGCCCCGCCCTGGGATCTCAGTGCCGCTGGTACAACCGTAACGGCTCAACTACACGGCGCAATCCCTTCCGGTTTCTCGTTCGATCCGTTTGACCGGTCGCGTTCCGAAGCTAGGGTTCACTGCGACTGAGCGGAAATCGACCACGTTTGGCGCTCGCCCCTGGCTCGGAGATCGGCGTCGCCGTCCGCGACGGACCTCCGGTCATTTTTACACAGTAAAACGGATGCTGCGACGATGTCTTTGCTGGCCACCGCACCGTGGACCGACAGCCAACCATTGGACCACGACCCTGCTGTCGGCGGTGCATCGCTGGCCGAGTCGCCCCGGACGCTGCTCGGCCTGATGGAGTTGTCGCGGCGGGCCGACGCCGATCGCAGCGACCCCGCCGACGAGGGCCTCAACGGCATCATCAGCCGGCCGGTGCTGCGCAGCCTGTTGTCGGCGCTGCACTACCGCAATGTCGCCACCGTCCGGCACAGCCGTCGCGTCGCACTGCTGGCCGTCGCGCTGGCCGAGCACCTCGGCTGGGAAGGCCGCAGCCTGAAGGTGCTGGAGGCGGCGGCGCTGCTGCACGACATCGGCAAGATCGGCGTGCCGGACAACATTCTGTTCAAGCCCGCCAAGCTCAGCCCGGACGAGCTGGAGGTGATGGCGCTGCATTACAACATCGGCCTGGATGTGTTGCAGGCCTGCCGCGCCGACCGCGAAGTCCTGGAGATTGTCGCGCAATCTCAGACCAGTTACGGCTGCACCGAGCCGGTGAAGCGGCTGGGTTGCGACCTGCATCTGGGGGCGCGGATTCTCGCCGTCACCGATGCCTACGAATCGTTGTGCGCCGAGCAGGTGTACCGTCCGGCCCGTCCGCACGACAAGATCATGAAGCTGCTGACCGACGCCTCCGGCTCGCAGTTCGACGGCAACATCGTCTGCGTGCTGGCCCGGTACATCAAGCTGCACGGGTTGCCGTTCGAGGCTCACGGCCAGGATCTCGACGACGGCATCCGTCAGCGCGGCCCGACGTCGACGCAGGAGACGCTGGAAGCCAATGCGCTGTGCCAGATTTTCTCGCATCTGCACCTGCTGGAAAGCGTGTACGACGGGTTCATGATCGTCGACGCCGACCGGCGGGTGCTGGTCTGGAACCGCGGCGTGGAAGCGCTGGTCGGGCGAACGTCGAATGAGATGATCGGCAGCCCGTGGTCGAGTCAGTTGCTGCGCTACGCCGACCGACAGGGGACTCCGCTCGAAGACGAACAATGCCCGATGTGGCGGGTGGCTTCGTCGCACCATCCGCTGACCGCGGAGGTCCAGCTGACCCGCATCGACGGCCGCGTGGTGACCGCCGAAGTGCAGACGGTGCCGATTCTCGACCACGACGGCCAGTGGCAGGGCGCGATGGAAATCTACCGGGATCTGACCCGCAGCGGCGGCCGTCGCCCGCAGGAATTCCGGGAACTGAAGATTCTCGCCAGCCGTGATGCGCTGACGTCCGTCGCCAACCGCGGCGAGCTGGAGACGCAACTCACCACGCTGGTCTCCGAGTTCAGCCAAAACCCGCACGACCCATTCAGCGTGATCTTCGTCGATGCCGATCACTTCAAGAGCGTCAACGACACCTACGGCCACGCCGTGGGCGACCAGGTGCTCGTCGATCTGGCCCGGCTGCTGCAACAGGAGACGTACTCCGGCGAAGTGGTGGGCCGGTACGGCGGCGAAGAGTTCATTGTCCTGTGCCCCGACACCACACTGGACGACGCAGTCCGCCGCGCCGAACGGCTGCGTAACGCGATCCGCACCGCGAAAATCGCGAACGTCGACCGTCTGCGGGTCACAGCGTCGTTCGGCGTCAGCCAGGCGGAACCGGGCGACTCCGTCGAAAGCGTGCTCCGACGGGCCGACAAGGCGCTGTACTCAGCCAAACAAACGGGGCGGGACAAGACCTGCTCGCTGACCAACGCCCAACTGCTGGCCTCGGGACCGGACGGCGTTCCCGCGGACGATCAGGAGTCCCCGTTCCTGCACACCTGCTGGTTCTCGGCCGTGATTCCCGCCGAAATGGTGGTCTACAAACTAGGCGGTTACGTTCACGACTTCGAGGCGCGACTCGTCGATGTCTCGCCGGCGCGCGTGCTGCTGCGGCATGGCAGCCGCACGCTGTGGGGCTTCTGGGGGAGCCATCCCTCCTCGCAGCCCGTTGAGATCGAAGTGCTGTTCGGCAACCCGCTGGCGTCGGCGAACGGCGAGCATCGCATGACGCAGAAGACCAGCATCGGCGTCAAGGTCCGTCCGCTGGGCTGGATTCGCAATCGCGAAATCTTCCAAGACCGGGCCCGCAAAGTCGTCCGCGAGCTGAAGCACTACTTCGCCGCCGATTGACTTTTGTAGGGTGCAGTCGAGGCTTTGCGAGGCTCACCTCATTCGTTGGAGTCCAGCCTTTAGGCTGTCTTCGAGGGACGGGTAGGAAGACAGCCTAAAGGCTGGACTCCAACGAATGAGGCAAGCCTCGCGGACTCGACTGCACCTACAAAACATCCGCCAGACCGGTGTCTCCCCGGATGATTGCCGCCGCTCTCGTCGGCCTATAGAATCGTGTGGCTGACGAAATGGCCGTTGCGTGACCGGTGCGCCCGGTGACGAGACGGTCATTCCGCCGCAGTCCGGGTTGGGTGCGAGCTTCGTGCCGATCGACTGACAGCGGTTGGCAAGCGGAGTCTGCGCCCGGCGTGTTTCACCACAGTCCATACGGCTGCGGGGGAGCCTGTCGGCAATGATCGCGAGCACGGTCACAGCGATACAGTCCAACGTGTTGGCCTTGAACCGCCAGTACGCTCCCGTCCACGTTCTGTCCGTGCGTCGGGCGTTCTGTCTGCTCTACAAGGGCCACGCGGAAGTCATTCACGTCGAGGACGGTTCGTACACGTCCTACGACTTCGAGGGCTGGCTGGAATCGAGCCTGTTGCGGCTCGAACTGGGCGAACCCGATGAGGCCGCCGACTTCATCCAGTCGGTCAATTTCGAGATTCAAGTCCCCCGGGTCGTTCGGTTGCTGCGCTACGAGCGGCTGCCGCGGAACGGCGTGAAGTTCAACCGACGGAACATCTTTCTGCGGGACGATTACGTTTGCCAGTATTGCGCGCGACGCTACAGCGCCCACCGGTTGAGCCTCGACCACGTGCTGCCCCGCAGTCGCGGCGGCCCCACGACTTGGGAAAACATCGTCTGCTGCTGCCTGGACTGCAATGTCCGCAAAGGCGGCCGCACGCCGCCCGAAGCCGGCATGAAGCTGCAGCGTGCGCCGCGGAAACCAGCGCGTAACCCGCTGTTGTTTCAGCACATCCGGTCGCAGAAATACGCCCTGTGGAAGTCATTTCTGGTCGATGCTCAGTGACTCGGCGCAGTCTCGTCCCCTCTCCCGGCGCTTCGCTGGGAGAGGGTTAGGGTGAGGGTGCTTCGGTCTTTTGTCTTTTCAATTCGAGGCGAAGCGGAAGGCAGAAGGCAAAGTCACCCTCACCCCCGGCCCCTCTCCCAGCGAAGCGCCGGGCGAGGGGGGAAAACCAAGACCTTGGCTCGTGAGCGGGGTTTTTTGGTTGCAGTCGGAAAAAAAACGCCGTAGCGTGGCGTTGTTAACCCTGATCCCCGTCAGCATCGCGGCGGCCGACCGGCCCCCCCGAGGGTTGGAACCACTTTTGAGGAGTACGCTCGGATGACACGTGCCGCCGCTCGCCCGAAATCGTCCCGCCGTCGGGGCTTCACGCTGATCGAACTGCTCGTGGTGATGGCGATCATCGCCCTGCTGGTCGCGCTGCTGTTGCCCGCCGTTCAGCAGGCCCGCGAAGCCGCACGCCGCACGCAATGTCTGAACAATCTGCACCAACTGGTGCTGGCGATGCACAACTACGAAGGCGCGCACCGCGTCTTTCCGCCGGGGGTCGTCGCTCCGGGGGCCGGCTGCGAGACCCCATTGCCGCTCACCTATACCGAGCCGTTCCTCGTCCCGCTCCCCCGCGTGGGCAACCAGGCGCAACAGCAGCCGGTGGCCATCGGCGCGAACAACACGTTCTGGAACTACAGTAATCTGTGGAGCTGGCACGCCTTTGTGCTGCCGCAGATCGACGCCGGAACCGTGCAGTTGACCTTCCCGCCTGCGGGCAAATTCCTGGATTGCCTCACCGCCGCAGCGGGCGGCAGCAGTGCGCCTCCCTCGACCAATCTGAACTTCCTGCGGACGCAGATTCCCAGCTACGTCTGCCCCAGCGCTTCGCTCCCCGCCGGACGACCGGTGCTGCAAGTCAGCGCGTCCACCAATGTGAGCCTGTCGCCGGCGTACGGCACCTACCGGGGCGTCGCCGGCACCCTCGGTTTCGATGCGAACGGGCAACCGGTCACCAACCCCAGCGACGGCATGCTCTATCTCAACAGCTCCGTCGGCTTCCGCGACGTGAGTGACGGGACCACGACCACTCTGATGCTGGGCGACAGCTACTACGGCTTCTGGGCCGACGGCACCAGTTGCTGCGTCGCCGGAGCGCCAGTCGGTTTCCGCAGTCAGGTTGGCGAGACCGTCTATGGCGATGAGCTGACCGGCGGCGTCTGGCTCTCCGGCGGAAACGCGGGCGACTACCGCTTCTCGTTCGGCAGCCAGCACGGCGACGTGATCTGCTTCGCCATGGTCGACGCCAGCACCAAGACCATCGCCCGCACCATCGACCGGACGGTGTTCCTGGCCCTCATGACCCGCAACGGCCGCGAGAACATCGCCGATCAGAACTTCTGATCGCTTGCGAACCAATGGCACATGCGGGAAGGGATTAGCCGACTGCCGACTGCTCACCGCAGCACCGTGGCGATCGCTGTGAATTTTGATCCCGAAGGGGATCGCAGATCGTAGCCGGGGGTCGCAGCGCAGCGAAGACCCCCGGAACGCGGCTACTGGGAATTGCATCCCGGAGGGATGCCAGAGCCAACCATTCTGGCATCCCTCCGGGATGCTCGTTGCTTCGCAACTTCATCCGGGGGTCTCCGCAGACTCCGACCCCCGGCTACGATCTGCGACCTCTTCGAGGTCAAGAATCGCCGCATCGAAACGACACACGCTGGGTGGCGGGGCCTAAGCCGCTTCGGCGTGGCTCCGGTCACACACGCAAGGCCGGGGACACGTGCGTCGGCGTCGCCAGCGCGCAGGACCGCAACTCCGCCGGCGAACCCGTCACCGGCGATCCCTACACCGGCGGGCACTGGATCAACTCGGCGACGCAGAACCATCGGTTCTCGTTCTCCAGCCAGCATCCCGACGTGGTGAACCTCGCGATGGTCGACGGCGGCTGCCGGACGGTCTCCAAGGGGGTCGACCGCCAGGTGTTCACGGCCTTGATGACGCGCAACGGGCGTGAGAACATCGACGCCGAGGATTTCTGATCGCGACGCCGATTCGCAAGGAATCCTCCGGTCACGAACTCTTCCGCGGATGCCGATTGTGCCGCTGCCCGTCGATGTCTCCCTGAACGGCGAACCGAAGTCGCTCCCCGCCGGCGTCACCATCCGCGACCTGCTCGCCGAGTTGAAGCTCGACGCGCGCTACCTCGCCGTCGAGGTCAACCGCCGCGTCATCCCCCGCGGCCAGCACGCCGCGACTGCACTGGCTTCGGGCGATGAAATCGAAATCGTGACGCTCGTCGGCGGCGGATAGGGGTTCCCGCGCGGTAGAATCCTCCCCATGAGCGAGAGCATTCCCAATCTGCCGAGCCGCGAAAACTATCGCGCCCATTGGCAGCGCGTCGGCCCTGTGCTGGCGGCGATCCGCCGGCGCGAATTGCGGGCGATGACATGGGAGCAAAGAATCCTCGCGATCGAGGCGGTGTTGGCGCTGGCCCGTCCGGAGTCCCGCCGCAACCAGCTCAGCGGCCTGGCAGAATTCTACCGACGCCATCGGGATCGCTGGTCATGAGTCCGATCCTCGTCGCTGCCGAAGAAGTGTGCCGGTTCCTGGATGAGTGCGGCTGGGTCTATGCCATCATCGGTGGAGTGGCCGTGATGGCCCGAGGGGAGCCGCGGACCACCAGCGATGTCGACGTTGCCCTGGCAGTGGCCCTCGGCGAAGAGCCGGCTGTCGTCGAAAAACTCTTGGAGCGGTTCAACGCCCGCTTCTCCGATGCCCGAAAATTGGCATCCGAATCGCGAATGGTCCTCGTTGAGGCATCGAACGGCGTGCCGCTGGACATCAGCCTGGCCTGTTTTCCGTTCGAGGAAGCCATGCTGCGGCGCGCGACCCGCTGCTCGCTGGGAACGGACAATATCCTGACGATTTTGAGCAGCGAAGATTTGATCGTGCATAAGGCCCTCGCCGGTCGAGATCGCGACTGGGCCGACATTCAGGGGATTTTCGATGTGCATGGCGCAGAGATCGCGTTCGCCGATGTGTGTCAGCGACTGACCGAGATCGCTGACCTCATTGAGTACGAGACCGTCGTCCACAAACTGACCGAGATTCGCCGGCAGGCGCTCAACTCGTAGCCGAAACGACCGATGGCAGAATCCGACAACATCCCTCGGCGCTCGCAAGCCCACGCTTGCGGCTTCGTGGTCTTCACTCTCCTCCTCTTCCCATCTCTCCTCCGCGCCGACCTCCCCACGCCGCGGTTGGACATCCTGCAACCATCGGGAATCGCAGCGGGGAACGCTGTGGAGGTGACGATCACCGGCCCCGATCTCGAAGGGTGTGAGACGCTGCTGTGCGGGCATCCCGGTCTCAAGGCCGAATTCGTCAAGGAGCGCACGTTCAAGCTGACGGCCGCCGGGGATGTCCCATCGGGCACTTACGATATCTACGCTTCCGGCCGGTTCGGCGTCAGCAATCCGCGGCTGCTGCACGTCTCGCGCGGGTTGACCGACGTCGCCGAGGTCGAGCCGAACAACAACGCTTCCAGCGCGCAGGCCGTCGCGATCAACGTCGCCATCAACGGCCAAGCGGATGGCAACAATCAGGACTTTTACCGATTTCCGCTCAAGGCCGGACAACGGGTCACGTTGGATTGCCTCTCGGCCCGGCTGGAAACGGAGATGGACCCGCTGCTGACGTTGTTCGCCGCCGACGGCCGGCAGGTGGCGACCAACGCCGACTACCACGGCCGCGATCCGCTCATCGACTTCGTTGCCACGGCCGACGGCGACTACGTCGTCGAAGTCCGCGACCTCACCTATCGGGGCGGCTATCCCTATCGCCTGCTGATTCACGACCGGCCGCGCGTCGAGCAGGTCTTTCCGCGCGTCGCCAAAGCGGGGCAGACCGTCGAATTGACGGCGTTCGGCGCGAATCTCGGCGACGGCGCTCAACTCTCCGAGTTCGCCATCACCGAGACGCCGCTGGATCGCAAGCCGGTCTCATATGCCGCGCCGAACGATCTCTTGCCGCTCGGATTGTTCCGGTACCGGCAGCATCCGTTGCAGCACTCGGTGTTGCCGACGGCGGCGACCTGCACGATTGTCGGCGAACAGTTTCTGCCGTTCGACGCCGAGCCGTGCGTGATGGTCGTCACCGATCTCGATCCGCAACTCGAACAGGAGCCGAACGACGCGAAGGACACGCCGCAGAAAATCGCGTTGCCGACGATCTTGAGCGCGCGGTTTGACAAGCCGCGCGATGTGGACTGGTATGCGTTCGAGACCGACGAGACGGGCGGCGCGTACGGCTTCGACATCTACGCCGAGCGGATCGACGGCCACTGCGATCCCTATCTCGCACTGTACGACGAGAACGGCAACCGGTTCTTCGAGATCGACGACTTCGGCCACCGCATGAGCGCCTTTGACGGTCACCTTCGCGATCCCGCCGGGCAGACCAACCTGCCGGGCAAGAAAACGATCCGCATGATGGTGCAGGACCGTTACCAGCGCGGCGGCGTGCGGACGCAGTACGTGCTGAGCATCCGCAAGGCGACATCGGACGTGTTCGCCGCCGCGATTCACAACCAGAACTCGCCCGCCGGACTGACGCTGTGGCAGGGGGGCGCGGTGTACCTCGACGTCGTGCTGCATCACGTCGACGGCGGCAATCAGTTCCCAGTGACCGTCACCGCCGAGAACTTGCCGCAGGGCGTGCATGCGTCGCCGATGGTCATCACGAACAACACGCGCGGGTCGCTGGTGCTGTGGTCGGACGATTCCGCACCGGCCGTCACCGCGCCGATCAAGCTGCTGGCGACGTCGAAGCACGGCGACCGGGAGTTGCGCCGCGAAGTCCGGCCCTACACCCGCGCGTATCAACAGGTCGGCAGCCGGCCGATGCGCGAGCAGATGCTCGCCGTCCGCGAACGGTCGCCGTATGCGTTACGGTTGGAGCCGGATCGCATCACTGTCGAGGCAGGCAAACCAGCGGAGCTGAAGCTGCATCTCGCAAGGTATTGGCCCGACTTCACCAACGCGGTCAGCTTCCAGCCGCTCAACTTCCCCGGCCAGTTCCAACTCGGCAACGGCACAATCAACCCCGGCCAGACGGAATCAGCCGTATCGATCATGGTCCAGCCCGGCACGCCCCCCGGCGACTACACGCTGACCGTCCTCGGCCAGGCCCAAGTGCCGTTCCACAAAGACCCCAGCGAAAAGACCCGCCCAATGACGCTGGTCCCGATGCCCAGCCGCCCGGTGACGATTACGGTGACCGCGGCGGCGAAATAAACTCGACACATCCCTCCAGTCACACGAACGGATCACACCCATGAAACTCTGGTTTTCCCTCGCCGTCACGATGGCCGTCACCACGCTCGGACAGGCTCAAGAGGTGACGCGCGACGTGCCCTATGCCACTCCGGCGGTTGAGCGTCAGATCCTCGACATTCACGCCCCCAGGGATGCGAAGAACCTGCCGGTGGTCTTCTGGATTCACGGCGGCGGCTGGCAGGCGGGGGACAAGACGAGCTTGCAGGACAAGCCGCGGGCGTTTGTGGAGCGGGGCTTCGTGTTCGTCTCGACCAACTATCGCCTTTTGCCGAATGTGGACATGGACACGATCGTCCGCGACGTGGCGAAGTCGCTGGGCTGGGTCTACAAGCACATCGCCGAGCACGGCGGCGACCCGAATCGGATCTTCGTGATGGGCCATTCCGCCGGTGCGCAGCTCGCCGCGCTGGTCAGCATCGACGATCGCTATCTGAAGGCCGAAGGGGTGCCGTTCGCGGTTCTCAAGGGGTGCGTGCCCGTCGACGGCGACACCTACGATGTGCCGGCGATCATCGAGACCGCCGAGACCCGCCGCCGCGTGCATGGCCAGCCGCAGGCGAAGTTCGGCCATCGCGAAAAGTTCGGCAACGATCCGAAGAAGCACATCGACCTGTCTGCCGTCACGCATGTGGCGAAGGGGAAGGGCATCCCGCCGTTTCTAATTCTCTACGTCGCCGATCATCCCGACAACGCGGCCCAGGCTCAGCGTCTGGGGACGGCGCTCAAGGACGCCGGCATCGCCGCGACGGTCTTCGGCGCGAAGGAGACGAATCACACCCGGATCAACGCCGAGCTCGGCACGGCCGACGATCCGTCGACGAAGGCGCTGTTCGAGTTTGTGGACGCAGCGCTGAAGTGAACTCGTTGAGTTCAGTCACGGCCGCTCCACGAAGCCCCACTGATCGCCATCGGCCCAGAGCCAGAACACCAGATCACGCCCGCAGTCGTCGCAGCGGCGGTGCAGTTGGTATTCGACGACTGCCGACGAGACCGGCGACGGAGCGGCGCGGCAGCCTTCGGGCAGCGGCGACAGGACGCAATCCCACGGCGACAATGCCCCGCCGCGGTGCGCGCAGACGGCGTCGTCAATCAGTCCCGCGGCCTTCACCAGCAGCGCGCGTTGTTGCGTCAACTCGCGACGGTGCCGGCGGATCTCACGCCACAGCCCGCCCGTCGCGACGGCGATTACAACCAGAACCACGATTCCCGGGATGAGCGACAGCCACGCGGGCATGGACGAGAATCCGGAAGGAATCAGAATTCCTCGTACATCGCCACGCCGCCGTGTTCGGGGTTGCCGATGAGGCGACGATTGACGGGATCGACGACGAAGTCCAGCCCTTCGAGCGGGATCTGCCCGATGAGAGCCGGGCAATCGTCCGGAAGCTCGGCGACTTCGCAAAGAAAATTGCGATCCTGAATCGTCAGCCGGACGCCACCGAAGATTGTCCGCGTCACCCGTCCGTTTGTCGTCTGCACATCTTTGGAGCGCTTGGGTGTCAGACCCAGTTTGCGGACGATTTGGCCGGGCACCGCCAGCATGGTTGCCCCGGTATCCACGAGTGCGTTGTCGACGTCGACCTCTCGAACTTCCGCCGGCGTGAGCTGCCCGAGAACGACCCGTTCCAAGTCGGCCTCGTTCTGCAGCTTCATCGACACGGTCACTTTGCCCATCATTGCCGTTCCCATGACTGGCTCCCTTCTGGCATGTCCAAGTCTATCCCAAATCGCAGAAAAGAAAACAGCCCGATGGAAATCCATCGGGCTGTTCAGGTTCGACGTCAGAATCGCAATCGCAGGCTTTACTTCTTGTCCGCCAGCGCCGCCTGCGCCGCGGCCAGGCGCGCGATGGGGACGCGGAACGGCGAGCAGCTCACGTAGTCGAGGCCGGCGCCGTGGCAGAAGATCACGCTGGCCGGGTCGCCGCCGTGTTCGCCGCAGATGCCGATCTTGAGATCCTTCCGCACGCTGCGGCCCTTTTCGACGCCCATCTTCATGAGCGTGCCGACGCCGTTCTGGTCGATCGTCTGGAACGGATCGTTCGGAACGATGTCGTGCTCTTTGTAGTAGTTGATGAAGCCGCCGTAGTCGTCGCGGCTCATGCCCAGCGTCGTCTGCGTCAGGTCGTTGGTGCCGAAGCTGAAGAATTCGGCCCCGGTGGCGATCTGATCGGCGACGGCGCAGGCCCGCGGGACTTCGATCATCGTGCCGACCAGGTAGTCGACCTTGATCTTTTTCTCGGCGAAGACGGCGTCCGCCTGAGCGCGGATGACCTTTTCCTGGTCCTTGAACTCGGTGAGGTAGCCGACGAGCGGGATCATCACTTCGGGCTTCACGTCGACGCCGGACTTCTTCACGTCGCACGCAGCTTCGAAGATCGCCCGGGCCTGCATCGCCGTGATCTCCTGATAGACGATGCCCAGCCGGCAACCGCGGTGTCCGAGCATCGGGTTCGATTCGTGCAGCTCGTTGACGCGGCGGACGATGTAATCGACCGGCACGTCGATCTTTTCGGACATCGCCTGCTGGGCCGCATGATCGTGCGGCAGGAACTCGTGCAAAGGCGGGTCGAGCAGCCGGATCGTGACCGGGCGGCCCTGCATCGCCTTGAACAGCCCGGCGAAGTCGTCCCGTTGGAACGGCAGCAGTTTCTGGAGGGCCGCTTCGCGCGTTTCGAGATCATCCGCGAGAATCATTTCGCGGAACTCGTCAACGTGATCGAAGAACATGTGCTCGGTGCGGCACAGGCCGATCCCTTCCGCGCCGAATGCGACCGCGGTCGTGGCGTCCCTGGGGGAGTCGGCGTTGGTGCGGACCTTCAATTGGCGGTACTTGTCGGCCCACGTCATCAGCTTCGCGAACCGCTGGTACATCGGCGATTCTTCCGGCTTCATCGTCTGGTTGATGAGCACCTGAATGACTTCGCTGGGCTTGGTGTCCACCTTGCCCGCGTAGACTTCGCCTGTGAACCCGTCGATGCTGATCCAGTCCCCTTCCTTCAGGGTCTGACCGGCGACCGAAACCGTGGCCTTTTCGTAGTTGATCGTCAGATCGGACGCACCGACGACGCAGACCTTGCCCATCTGGCGGCTGACGAGGGCCGCGTGCGAGCTGGCTCCGCCGAACGCCGTCAGAATCCCCTTGGCGACCTTCATGCCGCGGAGGTCTTCCGGCGTCGTTTCGCGACGCACCAGGACCAGATCGAGCTTCGGATTGGCGAGGAACTTCGCTTCGGCTTCGTCGGCATGGAAGACGATCTGACCGGTTGCAGCGCCGGGGCCGGCGTTGATCGCCTTGGTGAGCAGCTTGCCCCCCTTCTGGGCGGCATCCTTCCCCGCCTTGTCGAACACGGGCTGCAAAAGCTGATTCAAGTCGTCGGCGGGAATCCGCTTCTGGGACAAGGCGTCCTTGTCGCTGATCTTCCCCTCGTCGACGAGATCGACCGCGATCCGCACGGCGGCGAAGCCGGTCCGCTTCGCATTGCGGGTCTGCAGCATGTAGACCTTGCCGCGTTCGACGGTGAACTCGATGTCCTGCACGTCCTTGTAGTGCGCTTCGAGCTTCTTGCCGATGTCGTCGAGTTCGGCGAACGCCTGGGGCATGTCCTTGGCGAGCGTCTCTTCGATCCGCAGCGGAGTGCGGATGCCGGCGACGACGTCTTCCCCCTGGGCGTTGATGAGGTAGTCGCCGCAGTAGCCGGGCGTCCCCAGCGCCCCGTCGCGGGTCAGCGCGACGCCGGTCGCGCAATCATTGCCGAGGTTGCCGAAGACCATCGCCTGCACGTTAACTGCCGTACCCCATTCGTGGGGGATGCCGTAGGTGCGGCGATAGACCATCGCGCGGTCGTTCATCCACGAGCCGAACACCGCGCCGGCGGCGCCCCACACCTGCTCCATCGGATCGGTGGGGAAGTCCTTGCCGGTCTTCGCCTTCACGGCGGCCTTGAACTCGGCGACCAACTCTTTCAACTGGGCCACCGACAGGTCGCTGTCGACCTCCACCTTGGCGGCGTGCTTCTTCTTTTCGAGCAGCTCTTCAAAGGGGTCGCTGTCGGTCTTCTTCTCCGGCTTCATGCCGAGCACGACATCGCCGTACATCTGGATGAAGCGGCGGTAGCTGTCCCACGCAAACCGCTCGTTGCCGGACGCCTTGGCCAGCGAGAGAACGGTCTGGTCGTTGAGTCCGATGTTGAGGACGGTGTCCATCATGCCGGGCATCGAGTCGCGAGCGCCCGATCGGCAGGAGACGAGGAGCGGGTTGGCCGGATCGCCGAACTTCTTGCCCATCGACGCTTCGACCTTCGCCATCGCTTCTTTGACTTGCGCGGCGAGTTCGGGCGGATACTTGCGGTCGTTGGCGTAGTAGTAGGTGCAGACTTCGGTGGTGATGGTGAACCCGGCCGGCACGGGGAGGCCGATGTTGCTCATCTCGGCCAGGTTGGCGCCCTTGCCCCCCAGCAGCTCGCGCAACTTGGCGTCGCCGTCCGACTTGCCGTTGCCGAAGAAATAGACGTACTTCGTCGCCATGAGATCTTTCCTGAAGTCGTTGCCTGAGAAGCAGTTGACGCCCAGGGATCGCAATCCCTGGACTGCCTGAACCGACGGGGCGCGATGTGCGCGCACACCACCAGCGCCCGAGCCGCCGCTCGCTGATTTCCGCGGACAGTACCCGCGACGGACGTGATTTTCAAGGAACTGCGATTTGTAGGGTGCAGTCGAGGCTTTGCGAGGCTCACCCCGTTGGAGTCCAGCCTTTAGGCTGTCTTTGGACGCTTCAATTCAGAGAAGACAGCCTAAAGGCTGGACTCCAACGAAGACGGTAAGCCTCACGAAGCCTCGACTGCACCCTACGAAAACACCACGGCTTGATTTCGCCGGGCGTCCCGACCAGAATTCGGAAGTGAAAATGCCGCGGGGAGATTGCGCTCCGCCGTCGGGTCGCGTTTTCCAGGAGCAGGCCGAGCGATGTCGATTGAACTGGCCGAGAAACTGAAGGCGAAGCTGACCGACAAGTGGGTGGTGGTGGACGCCGCCGTCCCCGAACTCAAGCGGTTCGCCGAGTGGACCGGCAAGGTCCGCACGGTGAACATGAACTGCCGGGCGCTCGTCGAGTTCGACGGCCCGGTGGACATCGGCTGGTACGACATCGACCCAGCGTTCCTGACGGTGGTCGACGCGCCTAAGCCAAAAGTCAAGAAGGAAGAGGCCAAGCCGGCCGCGGCGGGCTTTTTCTCCGCGGCCGCCGCCCCGAAGCCCGCCGCCGGGGGCAGCCCGCTGGACGCCATCCGGGCTGCCGGAGCCGCCAAACCGTCGGCAGCCGCACCCGCCGCCGGGAAGCCGTCGCCGCTGGATCTGATCCGTCAACAACAGGCCGCCAAGCAGGCCGGTGGCGCTCCCGCACCGGTCGTCGCGGCTGCGGCCCCGGTTGCCGAGGCCCCTCCCGCGGCAGCCCCTGCGCCTGCTGCCCCGGTGGAAAAGCCCGCCGCGCCGACCACCGCCCCCGATGGCCGCAAGCTGTCGCCGATCGAAATGATCCGCGCCCAGGGTGCGGCGAAGCGGTGAGCGTAGGGTGGGCCGAGTCTTCGAGTCCCACCAAAGAGTAATGACCCGTTTTCAATGACAAGACAAGAATTAAACTCGTCATTGAGAATTGGTCATTGAACCTTCATTCGTGGTGGGACTCGATGACTCGGCCCACCCTACTCCAATCTGCTCCTTGATGGCGTCCGCGCCCGCGGTCTGCCTACAATCGGCGTAGGTTGATTGGGAATTGGTCACACGGCGGGAGAGCGGCGATGACGGTGCGTAGTTTGCGATGGGCGTGGGCGTACCTGTTCGCCGGACTGATGTCGACCGTTCCGGCGTTCGCCGCCGATGCCGTCACCGAGGCCAAGGCCCGGCTGCTCGACAACGTCAAGTATCTGTCCAGCGACGACCTCGAAGGCCGCGGCGTCGGCACCGAGGGGCTGAATCACGCCGCGGAATTCGTCCGGCAACAATTCGCCGCCGCCGGGCTGGACGTCACGCGGGTCAATGACGGGGCGTTTCAGAAGTTCGACATCGTGTCCGGTGCGAAGATCGTCGGCACGACGACGGTCGAGTTTCTCGGCCCGGACAACAAGACGATCGCGCTGACGGCTGACAAGGACTTCCAGCCCTGTTCGTTCGCCGGGTCGGGGCAGTTCGACGCCGAGGTCGTGTTCTGCAGCTACGGCATCGAGGCCAAGGATCTCGACTACAACGACTTCGCCGACGTCGACGTCACCGGCAAGGTGGTCATCATCCTGCGCCGCAATCCGGGACAAGGCGAGAAGGACGGCAAGTTCGCGGCGAAGGGTCCGCACGGCATCTCCCGTCACGCGGAACTGCGGACGAAAATGAGCCAGGCCGTGCAGCACGGCGCGGTCGCGGTGCTGTTCGTCAACGACCCGTATGCCGTGAAGAAAAAGGCGGAGGACCGTCAAGCCGGGATTGCCAAGTCGCAGGCCGAGATCGCCGAACTCGCCGATACCTTGCTGTCGACCGACAAGGCCGCCACGGACAAAGTCGACGAAGCGACGAAGAAGCTCGCCGATGCCGTCGCGAAATGGAAGTCGCTCAAGGCGAAGACGACCGAAACCGCGGGCGACGATGAACTGATGGCGTTCGGCTACGCCGGCCACGGCGATGGCAAAGCCGGTCCGCCCGCGTTCCACATCACACAAGCCCAGTGCGACGCGCTGCTCAAACCCGCGCTCGGCAAGACGCTCGCCGATCTGGAAGCCGCGATCGACGCCGACGGCAAGCCGCACTCGGCTGTCCTTCCGGGCTGGAAAGTCCGTGGCGGCTCGACGGTGGAGCGCATCCATACCGATGTCTCCAACGTCATCGGCGTGCTGGAGGGGACGGGACCGCTGGCCGACGAGACCATCGTCATCGGCGCGCACTACGATCACGTCGGCCGCGGCGGGGCGAATTCGCTGTCGCCGGGATCGACCGACATCCACAACGGGGCCGACGACAACGCCTCGGGCACGGTCGCGCTCATTGAACTCGCGCGGCGGCTGGCGGCGCGGCCGGAGAAGCTGTCGCGGCGGCTGGTGTTCATGGCGTTCACCGGCGAGGAACTCGGCCTGCTCGGTTCCGCGCGATACGTGAAAGAGCCGGTGTTTCCGCTGGAAAAGACAATCGCCATGTTCAACATGGACATGGTCGGCCGGTTGAAGGACGACAAGCTCATCGTCTACGGCACGGCGACGACGCCCCGCTGGGAGCCGGAACTGAAGGCCCTCAACGAACTGGCGAAGTTCCAACTGTCGTTCAAGCCGGAGGGGTTCGGGCCGAGCGATCATTCGTCGTTCTACGGGAAGAAGATTCCCGTGCTGCACTTCTTCACGGGGAACCATCCCGACTACCACCGGCCGAGCGACGATTGGGAGAAGATCAATCTCGACGGCATGGTCCGCGTGGTTGAGCTGCTCGAACCGCTCATCGTGCAGACGGCTCAGAACGCCGAACGCCCGGCGTATGTCGAGGTGAAACAGCCCGCGTCGCCGCAACGGGGCGGCAACCGGCCGTACTTCGGCACGATTCCCGACTTCGGCAGCGAAGGGGAGGGGTATGCGATCGGCGGCGCGGCCCCCGGCAGCCCGGCGGAGAAGGGGGGCCTCAAGGGGGGCGACCGCATCGTCAAGATCGGCGACAACAAGATCACCGGCCTCGACGACTTCGACCTCGCGCTCCGCAAGTTCAAAGCGGGGGAGGAAGTGTCGGTGGTCGTCCTGCGCGACGGCAAAGACGTGACGCTGAAAGTGGTGCTCGACCCGCCGCGATAGCCAGTGTCCCGGACGCTCCAAGCGTCCGGGACACTTTGAGCGCGGGGCACTTTACGGTTGTTGCGTCACTTCCGCGTGTACACCAGCGACACCGTCGAGGTGTAATCGCCTGGCTCGCGGCCGGGGTTGGGCTGCGAGTTGTAGGTGTACTGCATCCCCAGCCGCAGCTTCCAGCGGTCCTCTTCGTCCAGGTCGAGCATCAGGCCCGTGGTGCTGAACACGCGGACGAGCTCGATGTTGAGCACGCTCGGCTGCACGCGCATTCGCTGTTCGATCGACGTCCGCTGGAACAGGCCCCAGCGGATCTCGACTTCGGCGAACAGGTCGGGCGACTCGCGGTGATCCGCCGGCTCGCGGAACAGTTCGATGGTATACGCGGGGCCGACGCGCGTGATCAACCGCCGTTTCGGTTCATTGAAGTAGCGGTAGCCGAGGCCCGTCGACAGCGTGCCCCGGTAATCCAGGTTCGCCGGCGCGTCGTACTCGTTCTTGCTGGTGAAGAACGAGATCCATTTGTTCTCCAGATCGAGCGGCCAGTCGAAGTTGCCGTTCAGCACCCATTTGTTCGCGGTCTGCCGATTCTGATTGCGGCCCCAGTTACCGACGAGGTCGATCTGCCGCATCTCGCGCGGCGTGCCGTTCTCGAAATTGACCATCACATTGACGAGATCGGTCTGCGCGTTGCCGTCGATGAACTGTCCGCCGAAGTTGATCCGCTGCGTCCAGACGTTCGCGCTGCCCATCACGAAGTGATAGGTCCGCGGCACGAGACTGACGAGCGGAACCTCTTCGATCCACGGCGGCTCCTCGCCCCCCTCGTCGGGACCGACCGCGTTGTCTGCCGACACTTCGGCATCACTGGGCGACGGCGGAAGATCTTCGACGCTCTCATCTGACGTAGCCAGCACCGGGGCGACATCGAGCCGGTCGATGAGGCCGACGGGAATCCGCACCGGGTGGCCCTGATCGGGTTGCCATAGCAACTCGCCGTTCTCGATGCCGCGGCTGTAGCCACGCAGGTGGTCGCCGGTGTCGAGAATCAGCAGTTCGGGATGTGCGTCACCGTCCACATCGCCCGCGCAGGCGGAACGGCACGCGGCCAGGCTGATCGTCGCGGCGAACAAACCGCAGACGAACCAACAGGCCACCCTGGAACGGCGGTGCAAAGGCATCCCGGAAGTCGGCATCTGAAGTGATCAAAACCGGAGAGGTGAATCGGGCCGGGAGTGTAATGACCGATACGGATCGGGACAACCCGGATGCTGACAGCCGAAGCTACGCTGTCGCACGCAAGCCACGCAGAACCCGCAGGTTGATGGCGTCCATGGCTTCGCCATCCCGCTCATTCTTTTCAGTCTCCAAATACATCGGGATCTTGCGGAAGACTGGGTCGTTCAGGATGTGCCGAAATGGTTCGAGACCTAAGCAGCCCTCGCCGATGTGCTCGTGCCGGTCCACGCGGCTGCCGAGCGGTTTTTTGCTGTCGTTGAGGTGCCAGGCCCGGATGCGGTTCCGGCCGATGACGCGGTCGAACTCGACCATCGTGGCCTGGTACTCGTCCGGCGACTGAAGCGGATACCCGGCGGCGAAGATGTGGCAACTGTCGACGCACACGCCCAACCGCTCCGGCTCGCGGACGGCTCCGAGGATCGCCGCGAGATGCTCGAACCGGTGCCCGAGGTTGGTCCCCTGCCCGGCCGTGGTCTCCAGCCAGAGTTCCGTGCGAACACCCTTCGTCGATTGATGAATTTCATCAATCGCGGTGGCGATCCGTCCCAACCCGGTCAGCTCATCCGACTCCACGAAACTGCCGGGGTGCATCACTATGCCATCGAGCCCGAGCGCCTCGGCCCGTTCGACTTCGACGATCATCGCGTCGAGCGACTTCCGCCACAGGTCGTCCTTCGGGCTGGCGAGGTTGATGAGGTAGCTGTTGTGTGCGCACGGCTTCTGGAGACCGCTGGTCTTCATTGCGTCGCGGAACAGGCGGACGTCTTCGTCGGTGATCGGCTTCGCGTTCCACTGGTTATTGTTCTTGGTGAAGAGCTGGACGGTGTCCATGCCCAATGCCGCAGCGGCTTCGACGGCCTTGTAGTAGCCGCCGGCAATCGACATGTGGGCGCCGAGCAGGGGCATCGCGTTGAACCTCTGTTTTCGAGATCGAGCTGATGCGGCGATGTTACCCGCGGACGCGCTCCGTGGCACGCGCCGCGTGGTCGGATTACGATGAGGGACGCCCGGACGCCCAGGGATTGCTATCCCTGGGCTTCTTCCCGCCGCGACCCCACGAACCTGGACTCTGCATGCACTCCCGCTGGACGATGATTGGCGCCATCCTCGCCGGCGTGGCCGTCGGTACGGGGGCGTTCGCGGCGCACGGTCTCGACAAAGTCTTCACGGAGAAGTACGCCGGGCAGACGCGCGTGGTCGCCGGCGAGACGGTGCCGCTGTCGAAGAAATTCCTCGGCGACTTCAAGACGGGGGCCGAGTACCAGATGTATCACGCGCTCGCGCTGCTGGCCGTCGGGGCGATCGCGTCGCGGCAGCCGTCGCGGGCGGCGAACATCGCCGGATGGTGTTTTCTGCTGGGAATCGTGCTGTTTTCCGGCAGCCTGTACGTGTTGACGCTGACCGGCGTCACGAAATGGGGCATGGTCACACCGTTCGGCGGTGTGCTGTTCCTGATCGGTTGGGGTGCGCTCGCCGTCGCAGCGGTGCGCCCGGCAAACGTCTGAGTCCGCGATGTAGGGAGAAATCATGCTCACCGTGAAAGTGGTGTCCTGGCAGGAAGGCGACCACTGGTTGGGATTCCTGCAAGAGTTCCCGGATCACTGGACCCAGGGAGATTCGCTGGATGATCTCCGGGAACATCTGAAGGATCTGTATGCGGACCTGACGAGCGGACAAGTTCCCGGCGTCCGCCGCGTCGACGACCTGGTGATCGCATGAAACGCGTCGAGTTGATCCGCCTCTATCGGGACTCTGACGAATCTTGGGTGCCATGGTTGCAGCTTTGGGCAAGCATGTCTTCGTCCAGCTTCTGCAAGAAAGCACATGCTCCCCCAAAGCTGGGAGCATGGCACCCAAATCAGTGCTCCACTTCGTGATGTCGATTCACGCTCCGCGCTGTAGGGCAGCAACCGTGGGGGTGCAACCCCGCGGCTTCTGGCTTACCTAACGCCTAATACCTATCACCTGACACCTTCCCTCCTCGGACCCACCCCATGCACCGTCTGATCTTCGACGCCCATCTCGACATGGCCTGGAACGCGGTCGAATGGAACCGCAACCTGATGCGGCCCGTCGCGGAGATTCGCGAGTTCGAGCGGCAGTTCACCGGCATCATCCCCGGCGACTGCACGTGCTCATGGCCGGAACTGCAGCGCGGGCGGGTGGGCGTCACCATCTGCACGCTGCTGCCGCGGCTGCATCGCAAGGATAAGCTGTTGACGTTTCCGCAATCGCGCGAGTCGTCGTATGCGATGGCGATTGGACAACTGGCGTACTACCGGGCGATGGCCCGCCGCGGAGTGTTGCGCGAGCTGGCCGATGAAAAGACGCTGACCGCGCATGTGAAGGAATGGGAGTCGACGACGACGGGCGATCTGCCGATCGGCTTTATCGTCAGCATGGAGGGCAGCCCGCCGATTCTGTCGCCGGAACAGATTCCCGAATGGTTCGCCGCGGGCTTGCGAATCCTCGGGCCGGCCCACTACGGACCGAATCCCTACTGCTTCGGCACGGGCAGCACGGGGGGCGTGAACGCCGACGGCAAGCGGCTGCTGCAGGAAATGGACAAGTGCGGGATGCTGCTCGACGTCACGCATCTCGCCGATCAATCGTTCTGGGATGCGCTGGAGATCTACTCCGGCCCGCTGCTCGCCAGCCATCACAACTGCCGGTCGCTGGTGCCGGCGGATCGGCAACTCGACGACGAGCAGATCAAGGCTCTCATCGGCCGCGGGGCGGTCATCGGGGCGGCGTTCGACAACTGGATGATCCGGCCCGGCTGGACGATCGGCGTGTCGGACCCAGCGACGGTGCAGATGGCCCACATCGTCGATCACATCGACCACATCTGCCAGCTCGCCGGCAACGCGAACCACTGCGGCATCGGCTCGGACCTCGACGGCGGCTTCGGGAAAGAGCAGTCGCCGTCCGATCTGGACACGATCGCCGATCTGCAAAAAATGGGCGACCTGCTGTCGGCCCGCGGGTACTCTGCCGACGACATCGAACGGATTCTGTGCCGGAATTTCGTGGAGTTCTTTCAGCGGGCGTGGAAGTAGTCGCGCGTGTTCGCAGAAGCCCAGGGATTGCTATCCCTGGGCGTCGCGCGTTCGATAACCATTTCAAGAATAACGAGTTATGAAATTCGCGCAGATTCGTTGAAGAATTCTCCAAGATTTCCGCGCGGCCGGCGAATTCCTTCCTGACAGCGGATTGGCAGAGGGCCGATCCCACCGTGGACAGCCGTCAGGAGGCACGTCAATGCTCAAGAAACTTCTCGTTGGTTCGGCCGTTGCCGCCCTGCTTGGCGGCTTTGTGTTCGGTCGGGACGCCTTCAGTTACCTTCGCACCGGGGCGCATTCGGTGCGTCAGGCCATGAAGTCGGAAGTCCCGCTCGAATTCGAGATCGAACGGGCCCGCAACCTGGTCGATCATCTGGTTCCCGACATCCGTCACTGCATGCACGTCATCGCCGAGCAGCAGGTCGATGTCGAGCATCTGCAGCAGCAGATTGCCCGCCGCGATTCCGATCTCACGAAGCAGAAGGACTCCATGTTGACGCTGCGGTCGGACCTCGACAGCGGCAAGGCGGTGTTCGTGTACGCCAGCCACACCTACTCGGCGAAGGACGTGAAGCGCGATCTCAGCACGCGGTTCGAGCGGTTCAAGGCCGC
>JAWXBB010000175.1:0-5367 GCA_034439795.1 Planctomycetaceae bacterium
CCTCCCGGCCGGGTGATGGACCGCGGCACCGAACAGCAGATCACCGTCCAGGCGGTCTACAGCGACGGCAGCACCGAAGACGTCACCCGCATGGCGCTGTTCGAGGCGAACGACACCGAGATGGCCGAAGTCGGCGCGACCGGCTTGGTGCGGACGCTCGATCTCGCCGGCGAGGTCGCGATCATGGCCCGCTATCAGGGGCAGGTCTCGACGTTCCGCGCGACAGTGCCGCTGGGGGCCGAGATCGCCGCCCGGCCGCCGATCAAGAATTTCATCGACGAAGCGGTGTTCGGCAAGCTCGACGTGCTGGGCATCCCGCCATCCCCGGTGGCCGACGACGCGACGTTCCGCCGCCGCATCTCCGTCGATCTCACCGGCACGCTGCCGACGGAAGCCGAAGTGAAGGCGTTCCTCGCCGACGCCGATCCCGCCAAGCGCGACAAGCTGATCGACCGGTTGCTCGACACCCCCGAGTATGCCGACTACTTCGCCAACAAGTGGAACATGGTGCTGCGGAACAAGCGGCAGAACAACGACCTGCAATCGAGCACGTTCGCGTTCTACCGCTGGATCTGGGGCAGCCTGTACGAGAACAAGCCGTACGATCAGTTCGTCCGCGAGTTGCTCACCGCTTCCGGCAGCGCCGACGACAATCCGGCCGTGACGTGGTATCGCGAAGTCGATCAGACCAACGAACAGGTCGAAGACGTCGCCCAGTTGTTCCTCGGCCTGCGGATTCAATGTGCCCGCTGCCACCACCATCCGTTCGAAAAGTGGAGCCAGGACGACTACTACAGCCTCTCCGCGTTCTTCAGCCGCGTCGGCAAGAAGAACATCGTCGGCGGCAACAACCAGCTCCGCGACAAACGCATCTTCCATCAGGACAACCAAGGCCCGGCCCAGGCCCGCAACGAACGGACCGGCAAGATGCTGTCTCCCGCGGGACTCGGCACTGCCGCGCTGACCGTGCCGGCTGAAGACGACCCGCGCGTCCTGCTCGCCGACTGGATGGCCGACCCGCAGAATCCGTTCTTCGCGAAAGCGCTCGTGAACCGCTACTGGAAGCACTTCTTCAGCCGCGGCATCGTCGAGCCGGAAGACGACATGCGGGAGACCAACCCGCCCGCGAATCCGGAGCTGCTCGACAAGCTCGCCGCGCACTTCGTGCAGTCGAAGTTCGACCTCAAGGAGCTCGTCCGCGCAATCTGCCGGTCATCGACGTATCAGCTCACGTCGCTGCCCAACGAGTATAATCTCAAAGACAAGCAGAACTTCTCGCGCTACTATCCGAAGCGGCTCACCGCCGAAGTGCTGTACGACGGCTTCCATCAGGTGACGGGGACCACGCAGTCGTTCGGCGGCCTGCCGGCGGGGACGCGGTCGATCGAGATTCCCGATCCGACGATGGCCCAGAACGTCTACTTCCTGAAAGTCTTCGGCCAGCCGCAGGCCGACACCGCCTGCGAATGCGAACGCTCGCAGGAAGCCAACCTCGCGCAAAGCCTGCATCTCCTGAACAGCAACGAAGTGCAGACCAAGGTCTCCGCGGGGACCGCCCGCCCGGCGTTGTTCGCCAACGATAAAGCCCGCAGCGATGAAGACAAGCTCCGCGAGCTGTACCGCTGGGTCTACGCCCGCGAACCGGACGCTGATGAACTCCGCATCGGCCTGGCCCACGTCCAGAAGCACGCCGACAACCCCAAGCTGGCGTTCGAGGACATTACGTGGGCGCTGATTAACACGAAGGAATTCCTGTTCAATCACTGATTCTGTAAGAGCCGGGGCGTGTCGCCCCGGTCTTGCCTTCCGAAGAAAAAGACCGGGGCGACACGCCCCGGCTCCTACTGAAATTGCCCGCCACGCCCGCCGTCCTGCCCGCCTGTTGATGCGCTGCCTCAGAGAAAGGACGCCCTCATGCCTCGCCGTTTTCGGCTGCCGAGGTGGATCGCCATCGTTGGGGCGCTCTCCGCAATCTGCACTGCCGCATTCAGCACGGTCGCCTTCGCCCAGTTGCCGCAGACGCGGCTGTACGCCCTCTTCCCGCCGGGCGGCAAAGCGGGGACGACCGTCGAACTGACGCTCACCCGCGGCGACGACCTCGACGACGTGAACAAACTCCTCTTCAGCCACCCCGGCCTTGCGGCATCGCCCAAGATGCAGGACGTCGCCGGCAAACAGGAGCCGGTGCCGAACGTCTTCACCGTCACGATCAGCGGCGACGTCCCCGTCGGCCGGCACGAGGTCCGGGCGGTCGGACTGTTCGGCATCAGCAACCCGCGCAGCTTTATCGTGGGGGACCGCATCGAAATCGCCGAGACCGAACCCAACAACGCCGTCGAGCAGGCCACGCCGGTCGCGCTCGACCAGACGGTCAACGGCCGCATCAACGGCGGGCCGGACGTCGATTGGTACAAGTTCCCCGCGACGGCCGGACAGCGGATCGTCATCGAATGCCAGGGCCGCCGCATCGACTCACGGCTCGACGGACTGCTGGAAGTCTACGACCAGCAGGGCCGGCGATTGGCGACTGCGCGGAACACCGTCGGGCACGATCCCGTCGTGGACTTCACTGCTCCCGCGGCCGGCGATTATCTGCTGCGCGCGACCGACTTCGTCTACGCCAGCAGCGAGGACTATTTCTACCGCCTCACACTGCGGACCGGACCGTACATCGACTACATCCTGCCGCCGGCTGGTGTGCCGGGGAGCACGGCCCAATACACGCTGTTCGGCCGCAACCTGCCGCAGGGCGAGCCGGCCGGCGTGACGTTGCACGGGCAGCCGTTGCAAAAGCAGGTGGTGTCGATCGCGTTGCCCAGCGACCCGGCGACGCTCGATTCAACGATGCTCATCGAGCCGTTCGCAGCGGGAGTGGACGGCGTGCCCTATACGCTGGAATCGCCGACCGGCCGGTCCAATGCCGTGATGATCGGCTTCGCACCGGCTGCCGTCGCGTTGGAAGTCGAGCCGAACAACCGCGCGGCCGAGGCGCAGAAGATCGCCGTCCCCGCGGAACTCGCCGGACAGTTCCAATCGCGAGGCGATGTGGATGCGTATCAATTCGAGGCCAAGGCGGGAACGGTTTATTGGATCGAAGTCCAGGGGCAACGACTCGGCGCTGGTAGCGATCCGTATCTCGCCATCGATCAGGTCACCGTCAACGACAAGATGGAAGAGACGTTGAAGCGGATCGCCGCGGTTGATGACGATGCGACGAATCTGCTGCCGATCGTGTTCGACACGCTTCACGACGACCCGGTCTACAAGTTCGCCGTCCCCGCCGACGGCACGTACCGGCTGATGCTTCGCGACCGCTACGGTGCCAGCCGCGGCGATGCGGGCCTGTTGTACCGCGTGAGCATCCGCCCGGAGACGCCCGAGTTCCGGCTGGTGGTCGTGACCGACGCCCTGTCGCCGCCGAATCAGAAGATTCCCTCGACGTGGTCGGTGGGCCTGCGGCGCGGCGATCAGTTCCCGGTGCAGGTGCTGGTGCTACGGAAGGATGGCTTCATCGGCCTGGTGGATGTTTCGGTCGAAGGCTTGCCGGAAGGGGTGACTTGCCGCGACATCACCGTCGGTGCGACGCCGTCGAACGGGATTCTGGTCTTCACGTCGGCGGAGAACGCCCCAGTCTGGTCCGGCACGGTGAAGGTCGTCGGCAAGGCGAAGATCGACGACCCCGCGAAGGCCGCCGCCGTTGCCGCCGCTCAAGCCGCTGTAAAACCGGCGGACGACGCCGTCAGCGCAGCGGACAAGGCGATCGCCAAGCCGGCCGAGGATCTGCAAAAGGCGAAGGACGCGCTCGCTGCCGCACAGACGGAACTCGCCGCCAAGACCGATGACGAAGCCCTCAAGAAGAAAGTCGCCGACGCGGATGCGGCCGTCAAGACGGCGGAGGCCGCGCATCAAACCGCCGTCGCGGCCAAGACCGCCGCGGAGCAGAAGCGGACCGAAGCCCAGGCGGCCGCACAGCAGGCGGAAGCGGCCCGCGTTGCCAGCGTCAAAGACGTGGCCCACGAAGCGCGGTACGGCACGATCGTCTGGGGGGGCAAGCCGAACATTCCCGGCGACGCCCGACTGAGCCGCAATCTGGAGCTGTCGGTCGTCGAGGAAGCCGCACCCTACCAGTTGACGACGGACCTGCATCGCGTGGTGGTCAATCACAACCGCCAGGTGCTGATCCCCGTCAAGCTGATCCGCCGCAACGGCTTCGACGCCAACGTCGCGCTCACATTCGTCGGTCAGCCTCCCAACGTGCAGATCGAGAACAAGCCGATCAACAAGGGGAAGGACGACGAGGTTTACCGCTTCTTCGTCCCGGCGAACGCCCCGGTGGGAACGTTCGTGATGCACCTCGCCGGTCAGGCTCAGGTGTCGTACCGCCGCAATCCCCAGAAGGCGGACAAGCTCAAGGTGGAGTACGACGCCGTGGAGAAGACCGCCAATGAGGCGACCGAAGCCCAGAAGGCCGCCGTCGCCAAACGGGACGAAGCGAACAAACTGGTGACGACGAATCAGGAGGCGGTCAAAAAGGCGACCGAAGCGAAAGCCGCCGCCGATAAGGCGCTGACCGACGCCCAGGCCGCTGAGAAGGCCGCCGCGGAAGCCGTCACCAAGGCGGGCGACAACGTCGATGCCAAAGCCGAGGCCGAGAAGAAGCTCACCGAGGCCCAGGCCGTCGTGAAGACCGCGACCGAGACGGTGCAGACCGCGGAGAAAACCCGCGTCGATGCCGAGGCCGCCGTGAAAACCGCCGAGCAGGCGAAGGCGACAGGCGAGGCCGAGGTCAAGCAGGCGGACGACCGCATCAAGGCGACGACGGCCGAGAAAGCCGCCGCCGACAAACGGTTCAAAGACGCCGACACAGCGGCGAAGGCGAAGAATCTGAACTTTCTGCCGCCGACGACGCCCATCGTGCTGACGATCAAACCCGCGCCGTACACCATCGCGGCGACCCCCGGCAACAGCGGCAATCTCAAGATCGGCGAGAAGCTCGAATTGAAGGTTGACGTGAAGCGCCAGAACGGCTTCACGGGCCCGGTCACGTTGACGCTGCCGTTGCCCCCGGGCGTGACCGGCGTGAAGGCCGAGCCGGTTGCCGTCCCCGCCGATCAAGCCGCCGGCACGCTCGTCGTCGAAGCGGTCGAGGGCGCGACCGAAGGGCAACTGCCGAATCTGGTCGTCCGCGTGGCGTCCGAATTCGACGGCGAAGCGGCGGTCGATCAACCGGTGGTCATCAAGGTGATGAAGTGACCTCCGGCGTGTGCCACATTATGAGTGCCTCTTTTCCGGCCCCCTCGCCCCCGTCTTCGGGGGAGAGGGTCGGGGTGAGGGGGCGAGCGCCTCGAATGACGCACCAATCTCGGC
>JAWXBB010000176.1:0-7500 GCA_034439795.1 Planctomycetaceae bacterium
AACCCCCTGAGAACTATGGCATTTTTCTTATCCGTGTGCCATTCGACTGTAGCCACGGGTGAAGCGCAGCCCGCCGCGGGCGAAGCGCAACCCGTGGAAATCGTGCGATGAATTGTCCCGTCCCGGAGGGCCGGCGGAAGTTGATCGAGACGCAGACTCCCGTTGCCCCTGCCGGGGCAATCCCCACGCCTTCGACCCGACCACGGGTTCCGCGTCGGGCGGCAAGGCCGCCGCGCCGCTCCACCCGTGGCTACAATCTGGTCGCCCCTGCCGGGGCTACAAAGACCGTTGCCCCGTCCCCCTGATGCTTCGCATTGATCGGTAATATCAGCAAAGGATTGCCGACCATGCGAGCCGGGTTGCGGGAATTCCTGATCTTCGGCGTCAAAGAAGCGCGGGCGTGCATCTTCGCGGGGACGTTTCTCGCGTTGCTGCTGCTGTCGAGGCAACTGCCGCTGGGCGATCTGCCGCGGTATGACTTTCTGTTTCTGGCGGCGGTGCTGCTGCAGGTCGTGCTGCTCGCCACGCGGGTGAAGACGCTCGACGAGGTGCTGGTCCTGTGCGCGTTTCATGCGGTGGGCATGGGGCTGGAACTGTTTAAGACCAGCCCGGCCGTCGGCAGTTGGAGCTACCCCGAGCCGGCGTTCTTCAAGCTGGGAACCGTGCCGCTCTACAGCGGGTTCATGTACGCCGCCGTCGCCAGCTACATGTGCCAGGCGTGGCGAATCTTCCGGCTGGAGCTGCGTGACTATCCGTCGTACTGGCTGAGCGCCCCGCTCGCTGCGGCGATCTACGGCAATTTCTTCGCGCACCACTACGGCCCCGACCTGCGGTGGTGGCTGATCGGAGCGGTGTTCGTCGTCTTCGGCCGCACCACGGTCTGTTTCACGGTGACGGAACCCCGCCGCCGGATGCCGCTGGTGCTGTCGTTCGCGCTGATCGGCTTCTTCATCTGGGTGGCGGAGAACATCGCCACATTTTTCGGCGCGTGGGTCTACCCGCAGCAGTCGCACGCCTGGCAACCGGTCGACTGGCGGATCATGAGCTCGTGGTTTCTGCTGACGATCATCAGCTTCATCCTGGTCGCAGACTTGAAGCACGTCCGCGAGCGGATGCGGGGATGAGCGATGGTCTTTACGCCGAAGGCGTAGCATCGCACAGCCCAGGGTCGCGAGTCCGCGAGCGCACCCTGGGGAAATGGCGTCCGAGGTAAATCGACCCTGAAAGGGTCGCATCACGCGCGGTCTCACCGTGATGAAACCCCTTCGGGGTATGGGGTTCGTCATTCATCACCACCCAGGGTGCGCTCGATGACTCGCGACCCTGGGCTGTGATATGCAACGCCTTCGGCGTACTGGATCACCGATCAATGTCCCGCCATCAACCACAACAACCCGGACGGGGTTTTGTCACCGCCGCTACTCGATCTTCTTCCGCCGCGCGGCGTGCGGGTGGGCCTTTTCATACGTGTCGCGCATCCGCTGTGTGCTGACGTGCGTGTAGATCTGCGTGGTGGTCAGGCTCTTGTGCCCCAGCATCTCCTGCACGCTGCGCAGGTCGGCCCCGCCGTCTAACAAATGTGTGGCGAACGTGTGCCGCAGCGTGTGCGGCGAGGTGTGCTGATCGAGTCCGGTGATGTTGAGGTATTTCTCCAGCATCCGGCCGACGCTGCGGGTGGTCAGGCGGGTGCCGAAGCGGTTGAGGAACACCGCCGCACGGTCCGCGGGCTTCGCGTTGTCGGCCGGTTGACGGACTTCCAGCCAGGCGTACAGCGCTTTCGCGGCGTGACGGCCGACCGGGGCGATTCGTTCCTTCTTCCCTTTGCCGAACACGCGCAGGATGTTGGCGTCGCGGTCCCAATGATCGAGGTTGAGGCCCACCAACTCGGCGACGCGCAGTCCGGCGGAGTACATCGTCTCCAGCAGCGCCCGGTCGCGCAGCCCGTCCGGCTCGTTCGCCGGCGGCGCTTCGAGCAACTGCGCGACTTGCTCCCCCGTCAGAAAGTGCGGCAGCTTGCGTCCCGCCCGCGGTGTCCGCAACGCCTTCGCGGGGTTCGACGCGACCAGCCCCTCCCGCTGACAGAACCGCAGAAAACTCCGCAGGCACGCCAGCCTTCTGGCGATCGTGGATTTCGCGTACCCGCATTCGTGCAGATAGGCGACGTAGCCCCGCAGCGCCGCCACTTCCAACTCGGCCGGACCGCTGACCGGGCCGACGCGCTCGCTGAGGTAATCGAACAGGCTGTTGAAGTCCTCGCTGTACGACTTCAACGTCAGTTCGGACGCATTCCGCTCGACCTTGAGATACCGCAGGAACCCGTCAATCGCCGCGTGCATCGACATGCGAAGTCATTCCGTCAGCGCGAAAGAAGCCCACGGGTTGCAACCCGTGGGCTTCGGTCTCTGGACTCTCAATCTCGCCAGTGTGTGATTACTTCGTCGGTTCTTTGAACCGCGGGCGCGAGTGCGGCGGCTGCACGCTGACCGGCGGCGAATCCTGCCGCAACTGGGCGATCCGCTGGCTCATCACCGCCGCGTCGTACCACGAGAACGTCAGCTCCGGATCAGCGGCGTACTCGCCCAGCGTCCGCAGCAACTGGTCGGCGCTGTTGTCGTCATAGAGGAACACGTACCGTTCCTCCCCCCGAACCAGCGCCAACACATTGATGCCGCGTTGCATGGCTAAGACCTTTGTCAGTGGTCCGTGGTCAGTTGTCAGTGGTGAAGAGAAATGCCGCGTCCGTCGCTTTCGCAACTGACCACGGACTACTGACAACGGACCCGAATTCGCTTCCAGTCGTTTATCGGCGTCCCGTCGCCGCCGCTATCGGTGTTTTCGCCATTTCACGACGACGCGGCGCTTGGCTTCGCCGCCGTGGAGTTGCAGCATTTCGACGATCATCACGTGCGACGTGAAGCGGATAAAGTCTTCGCTGCGGCCGAGATACGCTTCCCAGCCGCCGCTGCGCAGGTCGCCGCTCAGCTCGAAGTAATCGCGCAGCCGGGCCGTCAATTGCGGGTCGGCGCCGTCGAACATTCGCGTGTACGACATCAAGGGCAGCCGCGGGTTGAAGGCGGTTTGTGCCGGGGCAATGGCCTCCGGCTCCACAGCATCTGGTACGACGTGATTGGTCGGCGTTACACCAGTTTCGGCTGGCTCGTTGCCGAACGGCCGCCACGCCGTTGTTCGCGATCGCCAGGAGGTCGTGGCTGGCGGCTCGTCATCGGGGGACTGAGCGCGCGGTGACAACATTTGCGGCGGACAGGTTTCCGTGTTCGGCGGGCACTTCGATTTCCGCCACCGGAACCGCGACGGCGGCAACGCCATTTCGCGGATGTTGTCCTCGATCGGCACTCCGGGGACGAACGACCAGTCGTACGGCGAGTACCACGCGATCTGCAAGCCGATCCGCGGCGGATAGTACGGCGAGTAATCCGTCACCGCGCCGACCACGACCGCGTCGACCTTCAGGATCTCGGCCAGTTTCAGCGCGTCGTCCGGCCCGGTCATTTCCAGCCGGTGATCGTGAATCGCCTGCTCGACGACCCCCACGGGGACCACCTGAAACCCCGGCGTCTTCTGGAGTTCCGCGAAATATGCCTGGGCGAACCGGCGGCCGTCGACGGTTGGCTCCTCGCTCAGATTGAAGAACGGCGCGACCGCGACCGTGGTCAGTCCGGCGACCGGATTCGTGACGCCGACCTCGAACATCACGCAACCGGGCAGCCCGGTGCAGAATGCGAGCGTTCCCAGCAGCATCGCACGGCGCACGGCGCACTCCCCCGGCCTTCGGAAATCGTCCCTCCCTCGTATCGGCAGAATCGGCAGAGTCGCTACAGGCGGAATTGTCGCCCGCAGGAAGCCCAGGGATCGCTATCCCTGGGCTTCTTTCAACTCCTGCACCAGCACGCGCAGGAACGGCTCCACGCCCGTCACCAGGCCCACGGACTGGAACGTGCCCCGGTCGGCGAGCTTCGTCACCGTCGCCGGGTTGATGTCCACGCAGGCCACTTTCACGCGGGCGGAGAGCAGGTTGCCCACGGCGATCGAATGCAGCGTCGTCGCGATCATCAGGCAGAACGTGACGTCCTGCACCAGCTCCCGCATCTTCGCCTGCGCGATCAGCGTGTCGGTGATGACGTCCGGCAACGGGCCGTCGTCGCGAATGCTGCCGGCGAGGACGTAGGGCACGTGATGCTTCACGCACTCGTACATCACGCCGCTGGTTAAGAGGCCCTGATCGACGGCCGCCTGGATGCTCCCCACGCGGCGGATGCGGTTGATGGACCGCAGATGGTGTTCGTGCCCTTCTTCCGTCGAGCCGCCGTGCGCCATCGAGATGCCCAGGCTGGTGCCGTAGAACGATTGCTCGATGTCGTGCGTCGCCAGCGCGTTCCCGGCGAACAGGACGTGAACGTACCCCTTGCGGATCAGGCAGCTCAACAGTTCGCGGCTGCCGGTGTGGACGATCGCCGGGCCGCCGACGACGAGAATCTTCCCCTCGCCGCGTGCGGCGGCCCGCATCTGCTCGGCGATATCGCGGACGGCGACGCTCTTTGGCTTCTCGCTCGACACCGTGCTGCTCATGAAGCCGAAGCCGGTGGGGCGGTTGACGTCCCCCTCAATCGGCAACACCCGCGTCCCCGCCCGGCCGCAGACGATGTGGTCGCTCACGAAGACGTCGGCCATCGGCACGCACACGGCCTGCTTTGTCGCCGGATCGACCTTGATGCCGCAGTCCATCTCCGGCCGCGCGACCGCAATCCAATGCCCCGCGAGCCGGATTTCCGTCGGCTCGTTCGTCGTGGCATAAAAGCCCTCGGGAAAGCATCCGGGAAGATCGGCCGCAACCAATCGGCAATCGGTCACCGCGACCGGCACCGCGCCGTGCTGGCCGATGACGGACAGAATCTTTTCGAGGCAGTCCGCCGTGGGAGCCGTCACCTGCAGCCGGACGTAGCTCGGATCGTGCCGATGATGGCCGATCTGAATGTCCTGGCTGTGATATTCGCCGCCGAGCGTGGTGATTTCATCGAGCACCTTCGGCAACAGCAGGCTGTCGATAATGTGCCCGCGAAGCTCGACGACTTCGCGAAACGGCGCTCCCGGCGAAGGTTGAGTTGGTCCCGACATCCGTGCGGACTCCTGCGCGATGCGGCATTGATTCCCGTTGCCCGAAGTCTATCAGGACCGTTGCGGCAGTGACCCGGACGCTTTGAGCGTCCGGGTCACTTTCTCCGTGTCCCGACGCAGAATCGGGGATTTCCGGTTTGTATTCTTCGCGTCGTAAGCTCTATCATAACGTCATTCGTCGGCGGGGGTTGGCGTTTTCGACGGCCCCTTAGTCAGACGTTCGTCACCGATCCCTCGGCGCGATTGCGTGGCTCTGTGGCGAAACCGTGATCCCGAATGCGGATGCCGGAGACCAGCCGAATCAAGATGACGCGCAGTACCCGCCAGAAAACCATCGCGATGGGGTTGGTGGGCGTGGGTCCGATCTGGGATCGACGCTATCGGGATGCGGTGCGCTCGTTGTCCGACCGGATGCAGATTCGCGCGGTCTACGACACCGTCCTCGGCCGCGCGCAGGTCGTCGCCGCCGAACTCGATGCCGAGCCGGTGCAGGGGATGCGGCAACTGTTCGAGCGCAGCGACATTCAAGGCGTCCTCGTTCTCGATCCCGCGTGGTACGACCTGTTCCCCGCGGAGTTGGCGTGCCAGCATCACAAGCCCGCCTTTCTCGCCGGCGCCTTGGGGGAGGATCTGTCGGCGCTGGAAGCGCTGCATCAGTCCGCCGTCGGCCAGGGAATGCTGTTGATGACGGAGTTCTCGCTCCGTCACACGCCGGCGACCAGCCGGTTGCAGGAACTCATTGCCACGCGGCTGGGGCGGGCGCAGCGGGTTTCCATTGAAGCGATCATTCCCGAACCGAACACGCCCGCGGCGCTGCCGGGCCAGGCCACGCGCACCGAGTTGCTGGTGGGCTTGCTCGATTGGTGCATCTACGTGACCGGCCGCACGCCGGTCTCGATTCGTTCGCTCCCAGCGGTCGCGGAGAATTGCGCGGTCGAAGTCCGTTTTCGTCCCGATGCCAGCGGTCGCCCGGGGTCCGCCGCGACGATCCAGATGCGAACCGCCGCTCCGGCGGATCTGACGGATCTCAACCCGCACACGGCCCGTCATGAAGTTCACTGCGAGCACGGCCAGGCGGTCATTTCCCGCCAGGATGTGATCGCCTGGCAGAACGGCACGGGCGAATGCCACGAAAGCCTGTCGGCCGAGCGGACGGACGCCGAACGGATGCTCGACCAGTTCTGTCGCCGGATTCACGGCGGGCTGGTGCCCGTCGCCGACATGCACGATGCCTGGCGGGCGATTTCACTGGCCCGGGCGGCGGAATTCAGCTTGGAAACGGGCCAGGAAGCGCTGGGCCCATGGCTGGTTGGCCACTGAAGAATTCCCCGAGTTTGACCCGGAAAATGGTTCCGGAAGTCACGGTTTCCGGTGCGGACGCTGGACAGCCGCGCGGGGAGTCGCCAGAATTCGGACATCGACCGGTTGGCGGCGGATTGCCTCAAGAGGCGAACCACTGTCCGCCGATTCCCCTCCGCTTGGTGAGGAATGCCGTCTTCGGGGCGTATAGCTCAGTTGGCTAGAGCGCAGCTCTGATAAAGCTGAGGCCCGTGGTTCGAGTCCACGTACGCCCAATCCCGGGAATGACGATTGACGGAATCCGAATGACGAAGTGATGGCCGTTCGTCATTCGACATTCGGATTTCGTCATTCAAACCCCGGGGACGTAGCTCAATTGGGAGAGCGCCGGCTTTGCAAGCCGGAGGTTGCCGGTTCGATCCCGGTCGTCTCCACTCGGTCCGGTAAGTAATTTTGTGTCAGCAGCTTGCAGCGTGCGGTTCGGGTCTGTTCAGAAAAACTCAGAAATCAGACAGCGGTTGCTTGACGATCCGAGCCGGCCTGCTTACCATTCCCCCTGTCGAACGCATCGCTGATCCAGTTGCGGTCTCCAGCCCGTCCAGTCGCAGTGTCATCTGCTGGGCGGGCTGAAGCCCACATCGGGTCAGCCGGCGGGACGCGACGCTAGTCGTGGTTCGTCGGCATTGTTCTTTGGCAATTCGGCGGCAAAGTACGTGGCATCTCAACACGCGCAACGCAGCATCAAGCTGCACTTGCCGTGTCAGTTGTCTTGGTAGTTCGGCGATCACCACCGGTAACCTCGGTGGATGATGATAAGAACGTAGCGACCCGTTCTGCCCGCCGCGAGGCGTGCGGAGGATACAATCTCGGGTTCGAGGCTTTCGGGCTTCGGTTTCGAGGTTGGAATTGCTCTCGGCTTGCCGAGGGTGAAATCATTGTGGTCAAGCTACTAAGAGCATGTGGGGGATGTCTCGGCGCTAGAAGGCTTAAGGGCGTGGAAGGCTGCGAAAAGTCTGGGGGAGTCGTCAAACAGGCGTTGATCCCGGAATTCCCGAGCGAAAGCAAGCT
>JAWXBB010000177.1:0-10381 GCA_034439795.1 Planctomycetaceae bacterium
CCCGGCTCCCCCTCTCCCAGTCTCCCGCACATCCCGCCGGTTTGCGTCCGTTCGCCGCGTGTGACAGAATCAATCCGGTCCCCTGTTCGTCGCCAACCGGCAGGATCGTCCGTGTCCATCGCGCAGTTCACTTCGCTGTTCGACAACGCCACGCTGTCCCGCGTCGAGCGGATGCGGCTCACGCCCGCGCGGCGGCTGACCAACCGCAGCCGCGGCGAACACCTCGCCGGCAAGGGGGGCACCAGCACCGAGTTCCACGACTACCGCGATTACGCCGCGGGCGACGACGTGCGCTACGTCGACTGGAACATCTTCGCCCGCATTCAGCGGCCGTACCTCAAGCTGTACCGGCACGAAGAGGAGATGCACGTCGTCGTGCTGGTCGATGCCTCGGCGTCGATGCAGTTCGGACAGAAGTTTCTCCGCGCCCGACAGCTCGCCGCGGCGTTCGCGATCATGGGGCTGATGAACATCGAGAAGGTCAGCATCCACGTCTGCCAGCATCAGGGGCAGGCGCCGCTGCAACTGGCCCCCTGCACCGGGCGAGCGAGCTTGCGTCGGGTGATCGACTTTCTGGAGGACATTCCCACCGGCGGGAACTTCCCGATCGATCAGGCCGTCGAAGCGATGCTGAAGACGCATCGCGGCCGGGGCGTCGCCGTGGTGCTGTCTGATTTCCTGACGTTCGGCGATCTGGAACGGCCGCTGAATCTGCTGTTCAGCGCGGGGCTGGAGGTGATGGCGTTGCAACTCCTCGCGCCGGAGGAACTTCGCCCGGAGGTCGCGGGGGACATCCGCTTCGTCGACATCGAAACCGGTCACACGCTGGACGTGTCCTCGGCCGGCGATTTGCTGGGACTGTATCACGAGCATCTCAACGGCCTGCAGGCGCAGCTGGCGTTGCACAGCCGGCAGCGCAGCGGGCGGTATCTCTGCGTCGACGCCGAGACCCCGCTGGAAACGGTGCTGTTCGACGTGCTGCGGCGGAAGGGGTGGGTGCGATGACCTGGCCCGGGTTCGCCGCGTTGTCCTCCGCTTGGCTGTTCGCGCTGCTGGGGCCGCTCATCATTTTCTACTTTCTGAAACTGCGGCGGCCGCGGCTGGAGATTCCGTCACTGGCGCTGTGGCAGCAGGTCATCAGCGATCAGCGGGTGAATTCGCCGTTCCAGAGGTTCAAACGGAATCTGCTGCTGCTGTTGCAGATCCTGCTGCTGTGCGCGCTGGCCCTCGCCGCGATGCAGCCGTTCTGGCCGGCGGGGAGCGACACCGCCAAATCCATTCCGGTGCTCATCGACTGCTCGGCGAGCATGGCCGCGCTGGACGAACCCGGCGGCAAGACCCGGCTCGATGTGGCGAAGGAGGAGGTCGCCCGGCTGATCGACAACCTGCTGCCCGATCAGCGGCTGTGCCTGATCGCCGTCGATTCCACCGCCCGCAGGCTGACCGACTTCACCGACAACCAGCGCGTGCTGCACGACGCGCTGAAGCAGCTCGAAGTCCACCCGGTCCCCAGCCGCCTGGAAGACGGCCTGCGGATGGCACAGGCCCTCGCCCGGACCGCCGACGTGCAGAACGTGGTGTTCCTCTCCGACGGCAACGTCCCCGCGACGATCGAGTTCCAACTGCCGTTCCGCTTGAACTATCAGAAGCTGCCGCCGGCCGGTCCCAACGTGGGGATCACCGACTTCAACGCGCGGCGGACGAAGTCCGGGTGGGACGTGTTCGCGCGGATGGAAGGCTCGGGCGCAAAGCTGGCAGACGCCGCGGAGACAACGGAGGAAGATTCGGGGCTCGTCGAAGTCGAACTGTTGCAGAACGGCGAGCCGCTGAAGCGCGAATCGGTCGGGATCACCGCGGGGCAGGTGTCGCGGGTGTCGTTTCCGATCGAGACCGAAACCGCGGCGTCGCTGGAATTGCGGATCAAGCCGGACCGCTTCGATTCCCTCGCCAGCGACAACACGGCGTATCTCGAACTGCCCGCGCCGCGGAATCTGCAGGTGTATTGCTCCGACGAGCTGGCCTCGTACCGGCATGCCCTCGACGTCACCGAGGGAATCGACCTGTTCCCGAAAGAGGGCGCGGCCGAACCGGAACTGGTCGATCTCAAGTTCACCGATTCCACGCTGGAGGCCGGTCCCAAGGGGCGGGTGACGATTCACGTCGGCGTCATCCCCACCGATGTGCAGGCCCTCGTCGGCATCGAGCAGCAGCTCGTGGAGGTCGTCGACTGGAACCGCACCGCGCCGCTGCTGCGGCACGTGCAGTTGCTCGACGTGCAGATCGCCGACGATCCGGTGTCCAAGTCGGGCATCGGCGAGCGGGACTACGAGCTCGCCGGGTACGAGATTCTCGCTCAGGGGGCCCGCGGACCGTTGATTCTGGAGAAGCCGTCGGAGACCGGCGTCGATTACTTCCTGCTGTTCCACTCCGACCGCTCGTCGCTGCCGTACCGCGTGGGCTTTCCGATTCTCGTCGCCAATTGCGTGCAGATCGCAATGGACCGGTCGGCCCTCGCGGAAGCCCGCTCGTGGCCGACCGGCAACCTGCCGCCGCAACGGTTGACCGCGGGGACGGAGTACACCATCGACGGCCCCGACGGATCGAAGGAAACGGTCCAAGCCTCGGCGACGGGCATTGTCTCCGGCGCGACGGCGTCGGCGGCCGGACGGTATGTGATCCGCAGCGGTGACGAACCCGTTGTCTCCCTCGGCGTCAGCCTGCTTGCCCCCGCGGAGTCCGCATTGGTGAGCGTCGACAAGCTGCAATTCCCGGAGACATCAGTCTCCACGGCGACGGAAACCATCGCCACCGACCGCCCGCTGTGGGGCTGGTTCGCCGTCGCGGGGCTGATGCTGTTACTCGGCGAGTGGTGGTGCTTCCAACGCCGCCCCGGAGGAGTGCCGGTATGAGGGGAAAGTCGGAAGTCAGAAGTCGGAAGTTGGAAGTGAAGAATCTGCTTCTTTACTTCAGCCTTCTGACTTCCGACTTCTCACTTTCTCTTCTCGCCGCCGATCCGCCGGTGATGGTTGAGACCTCCGCCATCAGCCCCAATGTGCGGTTGGGGAAGCCGATGCCCACCATCTGGGACGTCGGCAAGCGGCAGCCGGGGCTGCTCGAAGGGAAGCTGGAGTTCCGCGTGCATCTCGGCACGCAGGAGTTTTACACGTACGTCACCGACGACATCGTGCTGCACGGCCCCGAGCAACGGCTGCGGTTCCTCTTCCCCGCGGTCACCGATTCCGTGCAGACCCCGGAGTTGGAAGTCGACGTGACGTGGATCGGCAAGTCGGGCCGATATCCGCTGCGGATGCAGATTCTGCGGGTGCCGTTCACCGCCCGCAAAACGATGCTGCTCGCGGTCGGCGAGCAGCGCGGCGCCCACGGCCGCAACGAAGTCTGGGACGACCGGCTGAAGTCGCTGCACGTGGAATCGCTCGCCACGCCAGCGATCGCGACCCTCCTCGCGAACTACCAGGACCTTTTGCCGTTGCAAACGGTCATCACCGTCTGGGACGCGAACATGTTCCCGCAGGACTCGTTCGGTTATCTGCCGTACGACGTGCTGGCGGTCACCGGCGAAATCTTCGGCGGACTCCGCAAGCAGCAACTGGAGGCGATCGAAACCTGGGTCCGCGCCGGCGGCCGGTTGTACATCGAAGCCGACGGCCTGCTCGAACCGAGCCACGTGGAGTTTCTCAACCGGTTGACTGTGCACGAAACGCCCGTCGTGCGCTGGAGGCTGGACCGCGTCGGCAAGCTCGAATGGCCGGTCCTCAATGACGCCGACGAATACCCGGCCGCGGTCGATCTGGGCCGCGTGGTGATCCGCCACCCGCTGTCCGAAGCCGCGGAAGTTTCCGAGTCCGCCCGCCGCTTCCTATGGGACGTGCCGCCGGGCGTCGATCCGGTGCAGAAGATGATGACGCTGCAAGTCGGAGCGAACTACCGGGGGCTGGGGATGCGGGGTTCGGGCCTGGTCGGCAACGTCACGCTTTCATCACAAACCCGGCAGTTATTCGACACTCTGGAACGAACCCTGATGCCCAGCGGCGTGCAGCTCGTGCCGTTCTGGTTGATCGCGCTGCTGCTCGGCGGATTGGTGGTCGCCATCGGGCCGGGCGAATGGTGGCTGCTGGGCAAGCTGAAACTGCGGCGGTTCACCTGGCTGACGTGGCCCGCGGCGACGGTCGCCGTCACCGGCCTCACCGTCGGCCTGTCGAACTGGTTCATGAGCAGCGCGGAGAACTCGCGGTTCCTGCAAATCACCGATCTGGGAACCGACGGCCGCGTGGTTCGGTCGCAACGGTTCGAACTGACGTTCCCCAGCCGCGCCCGCGACGTGGTTGCGGATGTGCAGCGCGGCTTGTGGCGCGTCGTCCCTCCGCCGCACGACGAGTACCGCATGAGGGCGGTGGCGATCACGACGTCCAATCAGCCGGGGCGTCCGAGACAGACGACGCCGATTGGTCCGCAGTCCGAACCCACCGTCCAACTCGCGCCTCCCGTGTTCGACGGCCGCGTCCCGAATCGCTACACCGCCACACAAACCGTCCCGCAGTGGACGCCGCGGCTGAGTCATCGGTACGAGTTGCCGAAAGCGGATGAGGCGGGGCCGATCGACTGGTCCAAGATTGATCTGGCAGATCTTGTGACATCTCTCCCCGAGCGCGGCGGGGCGTCGACCACGATCATCCATCCGATTTCTCAGCCGCTCATTCAGGAAGTTTCACGGCAACTCCAGCAGCCGGCGTTCATGATCCTCACCCATCGCAACGGCGGCCGGATGTACGGTGGACGAACACCACTATCGACAACAGATGTCGAGAAAATAGCCGTTATGAGCGTCAACCAACAAGGCCAGATAAGTCGTGCCTTTGTCACTCCTTCGGACGCGCTGTCAGAACTTGTCGGTACCGTGACGCATCAGAAGCCGAATTTGGGCACCGATCCGTGGACGATCACGTCCGACCGTTTCGGCTGGTCCGATCTGCCGATTCTGTCGCCCACGGGACCGTACGATTTCGCGGTGCTGGTCGTCGTCCGCAACGGCGCGGGGTGGACGGTGTATCGACGCCCGTTCCGGGACGTGGACGTTTCCGTGAAAAAGGGAGGCGAGACGTTGTGACAGTTCCTGCCTTGTCGGGTGCCACGGTCACGGAGTCTTCGACGTGGCCGTGCCGATCAACATTTGGCACGGCCACGTCGCAAAGCCTCCGTGACCGTGGCACCCAGCCCCAAATCATCGAGTCGCGCATTCCGGCCCCCTCGCCCCCGTCTTCGGGGGAGAGGGTCGGGGTGAGGGGGCGAGCGCTCGCTGCCGCGTCCCACACCAACCCGAAGCGTGAGCGAGGGCGAACGCTTCACGAGACGAGCACTCGCCCTCGCCCTCGCTCACGCTTCGGGTTAGTGTTGCTGACGGTCATCGCGCTGCGAAGCGCTCGGCCCCCTCACCCTAACCCTCTCCCCAATACTGTTCGGCTCGGAGTTTGCTAGGGCGGCCTGGTTTCGTTTCGGAGTTTGAGCAGATGCCGGTCGACTTCTTCCACCGTGGCCCAACCGCAGAGGTCCAGGCAGAGCATCTCGTACGTCCGCTTGTTGGGCTTCACGCCGATCCACAGGCCGATCAGCAGGCTGGCGATGATGCCGAAGTCGACCTGCAACGTCACACCCGATTCGCTCTGGCTCACCAGGTGCCGGCAGCCCAGGACGCACTTCAGCCAGCGGAAGAACAGTTCGATCTGCCAGCGGTCATGATCCGCCGCCGCGATCAGTTCGGCCGGCAGGTCGCGAGCGTTGGTCGCCAGGACCCACTGGTGATCCGGCTGGGAGCCGCGGACGATCACGATCCGCAGCGGCCGGTCCAGGAGGGCGTTGTGCTTCTCGGTTCCCAAGCGCCGGATTAGCACGTCGCGGACCACGCCGGCGGCCGTGTCCTGCGGGGTCAGCGGCCGTTCCTCCAGCACGTCGTAGACGGCGTGCTCCTGCACCCGGACCACGAACCGGCATTCGAGCGCATCGAGTTCCCGGAACAGCGAGTAGTCGGCGTAGCCCCGATCGGCGACGTAGAAGCCGCCGGGTTCGACCATCCGCCGCCACGCGGCCCGTTCGCTGCTGTTTCCGGCGGTGACGGCGACCTCGACCGGGACCGCCGGAAACACGGCGAACGCCACGTGCAGCTTGGCCGCGCGGTGCGCGGCGTCCTGCCACAACGCCCAGGCCATCTGCGGCAGCGCCTTGAGCAGGCTCCCGTCCACGGCGACCAGATCGGCCAGCGCCGCCTGATGGGCCGGCGGCGCGGACCGCGAACCGGCCAGGGTCTGCTCGGCCAACTGGGCGATGATCGGTTCGAGCAAGGCCGGGTCGAACACACGGGCCGCCTCGCTCAAAGACCCCAGCGAGGTCTTCGACACGCCGCACAACTTCTGAACTTTGTCCAACCCCGTGATCTGCTGCAGGCCGCGGAGGCTGTCCACGATCGGATTGAAGTAGTCCAGGAGCATCAACTGGGCGTACTGATCGAAGAACAGCTCCCGGTTCCCGGCGGCGTCCCGCAGCGTGCCGGCCGCGTGCAACGAGTCGAACAACTCGGCGACGAGTCCGAAATACTTGAACCCCTGCAACTCCCGAGCCTGGATCGGTCTCCGCTTCTGCCGGCGTGCCATCGCATTCCTCCCTAGTGGAGAACACGATATACGTCAAACCCCGCCTGGCGCAAAAAGCGTGCCGAACAGTATTGACCCTCTCCCCCGAAGACGGGGGCGAGGGGACCGGGCATTGCACCGACCCAGAACTTGAGACGTACATCCGAACCCGCGATCATCGGTGCAGTTGATGGCAACCACCCCGGCGTTCTATGCTTCGGTCCTGATCGCCGATCGAATCCCGTCTTCCTTCGCGACCTTGGCGTCTTTGTGGTTTTCCCATCGGCCTTTGCTGAGGACTCCGAATCATGCGCGGACTGATGCTGATCGCCGTGGTGTGCGGATGGGCGACGACGGGGTGGGCGGCCGATCTTCAGTTCCAGCTGCACGCGGTCGATCCCGAGCACACCAACTCCGCGGCGGCGGCGATCGACGTCGATCGCGATGGCCGGTTGGACATCGTGTCGGGCGGGTGGTGGTATCGCGCGCCGGACTGGAAGCGGACGTTCGTGCGCGACGTCGAAGTCATCCGCGGGCGGTTCGACGATTATTCGAACCTGCCGCTGGACGTGAACGGCGACGGCCGGCTGGATTACATCAGTGCGAACTACCGCAGCAGCCGCATCTACTGGATCGAGCAGCCCGCCGATCCGGCTGCGCCGTGGACGACGCGTCTCGTCGCCGAGCCGGGGCGGACGGAAACCGCGCGGCTGGTCGATCTCAATGGCGACGGCCGGCTCGATCTGCTGCCCAACGGGACTGATTTCTCCGCGTGGTGGGAGATCGTGCCGAAGAATGGTGGTGCGGAATGGGTGCGACATGAGTTGCCGAAGGAGCTCACCGGACACGGCGTTGGCTGGGGGGACGTGAACGGCGACGGTCGCGGGGACCTCGTCTGTCCGAAAGGGTGGGCGGAAGCGCCGATGGACCGCGTCGGAGGCGAGTGGAAGTGGCATCCGGAGTTTCGGCTGCATCGGGACGGCAGCGTGCCGATGCTGGTGTTCGACGTCGATGCCGACGGCGACGCCGATCTCGTCTGGAGTCGGGCGCATCACACGGGGCTGTTCTGGCTGGAGCAGGGCCGCCACGGAGAGAAGCGGACGTGGACGCAGCACGTCATCGACACCGCGTGGTCGCAGCCGCACACGCTGGAGCTGGCGGACCTGGACGGCGACGGCCGGCCGGAGGTCGTCACCGGCAAGCGCTACATGGCTCACGATGGCAAGGACGTCGGCGAATGGGACCCGCTCGTGATCTGTGCCTATTCGTTCCTCCCCACGTCGAAAACGTGGCGGCGGCAGGTGCTGGTCAGCGGGACCGACGCCGGTTGGGATCTCGATCCGAAGATCGTGGACCTCGATGCCGACGGCGACCTGGACCTCGTCTGTCCCGGCCGCAGCGGGCTGTATTGGCTGGAGAACGTGACCAATTCGATCAAGGATGGACTCAAGGGATTGAGGGAGGCAGCGGTTGACGATCTGGGCATCGTCGCTGCGTCGTATCCCGATCACCGGAAGATCATGAACCAGCAGGTCGGCAGCGAACTGAAACCGGTTCTCACGCCGCGCGATTGGGGGGTGCGGCGGAGTCACCTGCGGGCCAACATGCAACTGGTGATGGGCCGGCTGCCCGATCCGTCGCGGCGCGTGCCGCTCGATGTGCAGACGGTTTCCGAAGAGCAGGGGGACGGTTATCGCCGCCGCAAGATCACGTTTGCCAGCGAACCAGGGGACCGCGTGCCGGCGTGGTTGCTGTTGCCGAACGGGATGACCGACAAGCCGCAGTCGATGCCCGCGATGCTCTGCCTGCATCAGACGACGAAGCTCGGCAAAGACGAGCCGGCGAACCTGGGCATCACCTCCAACCGGCAGTACGGCCACGAGCTCGCCCAGCGCGGCTACGTCTGCATCGTGCCCGATTATCCGTCGTTCGGGGAATACGAGTACGACTTCAAGACCAAGGGTTCGCACTACCCCAGCGGGTCGATGAAGGCGATCTGGAACAACCTGCGGGCCGTCGACGTGTTGGAGTCGATCCCGCAGGTCGATCCCGACCGGATGGGGGTCATCGGGCATTCGCTCGGCGGACACAACGCGATGTTCACGGCGGTGTTCGACCTGCGGCTGAACGCGATCGTGTCGAGCTGCGGCTTCACGCCGTTCCACGATTACTACGGCGGCAAAGTCGCCGGCTGGACCAGCGACCGCTACATGCCCCGCATCCGCGACGTCTATCACAACAACGCGGACGAAATCCCGTTCGACTTCCCCGAGATCGTCGCCGCGCTCGCGCCGCGGGCGTTCTTCTCGAACTCACCGCTGCACGACGCGAACTTCGACAACGACGGCGTGCGTCGGGCGTTCGCGGAGGCGAAGCAGGTGTACGACCTGCTCGGCGCGCCGGCCGAAAAACTGCGTCTGGAAACCCCGGACAGCGCCCACGACTTCCCGCCGGAGGTGCGAATGCCGGCGTACGAGTGGTTGGAGAAGCAGTTGAAGTGAAACCCAGGGAGCCGGGCCGTGTCGGCCCGGACGAAGGGCGCCCGACAATGAACACATCGCCACCGGGGATCTGGCCACCCACCAATGACCCGCGGTCCATCGACGAGTTAATCAACACCGCGCTGTCCGCGTCAGATGGCGAAGTCCGCTGGGATGCCATCTGCGTATTGCACTGGCGTGGCACTCAAGAGGTGCTGCAATGGGCGATGTCGCTATGTCACAGTGCCTGTCCGGACGAACGCCGTCTGGGTGTCGATATTCTCGCCCAATTGGGTGTTCCGGAACGGACGTTCTCCCGCGAGTGTGAGACTCAATTGCTGAAGATGCTGCACGACGAGGACGCCGCCGTGTACCGGGCGACGTTGTATGCCTTGTCGTCGCATGCGGCGGGAGTGCCGATGGAACCATTCCGCTGCGTGGTGACTCATCCCGATTGGGAAGTCCGCCGTGGACTGTTCGCGTTGCTAACTGACGCCGACGATCCCGTCGCCACCGATTTGTTGATTCAACTGTCCGCCGACGAAGTCGACGAAATCCGAGATTGGGCCACGTTCGGGTTGGGAACCATCCGCGAGGCGGATTCACCGGAGATTCGGTCAGCGCTGGCAGCGCGGCTCGATGATCCACACGATGACACTCGTGCCGAAGCCATTGTCGGATTGGCACAGCGGCACGATCCGCGTGTGTTACCCGCGCTGATCCGAGATTTGTCGGAGAATTGTGTCGCTACGCTCCACTTGGAGGCCGCAGAGCATATGCCCTCGCCCGAGTTGGTACCCCTGCTGAAGAATCTTCGCTCGTGGTGGGATGTCGATCCAGAAGGGTTGGAGCGCGCGATTGCCTGCTGTGAAGCTCAGTGTTGAGCCGACACTCCTGCTGCGCACACCTACGCCATCTGCCGTTCCTTCTGCGTCCCATGCCGCTTCGTATACACCTGCGTGAACTCCGCCCCGAACAGGAAGAGTTGGGACGAGTAGTACATCCAGATCAGCAGCACGACCAGCGAACCCGCCGCGCCGTACGCCGACCCCACGCCGGCCGAGGCGAGATACAGTCCCAGCAGCGTCTTGCCGAGGGAGAACAACAGGGCGGTCAGAACCGCTCCCGGCAGGACGTCGCTCCAGGTGATCTTCACATCCGGAATCCGCCGGAACAGGAACGCGAACAGCAGCGTGGTCACCACCAGCGACAACGCCACGTTCGTCAGTTGCAGCACCAGCGTCTCGCCCGGCAGCCAGC
>JAWXBB010000178.1:0-14854 GCA_034439795.1 Planctomycetaceae bacterium
CTTCAGCAACTGGCCGAGCGGCGGCAGCGGCTGGTCGTTGCGGGCCGGCGGCGACGGGAAGATCGCGGCGACTTCGGACTTGAAGTCGTCGAACGGCGACGTCTGCAAACTGAACGCCGCGGCCTGAGTGAGATCGTCGGCGAGTTTCTTCCCTTTCACCCGGTCCAGCAGCAACCGCGCCCCGGCCTTCGATTTGCCGAGGGCTTTGACGCTTTCCTGTCGCACGGCGAGCGGCTGCTTGGCGTCATCGACAATCGGCGCGAGGAACGCCGCCGTCTTGTTGTCGGTGGCGTTCCCCAGCGCGCGGGCGAGTGCGGCCGCGCGCAACGGATCGTCATTGCGCAGTCCCTGCATCAACAGTTGCCGATGCTCCCTGTTGACGAGCAGCTTGACGGCGTCCACCGCCAACTGGCTGTCGGGCTGGTCCTGCGCGAGGGCGACGATCTCCGGGTAACGATCCTGCAGGTTGAAGCGGTCGACGAGTGCGAGGAACTGCAGCGATCCACGGCTCTGTTTGAGCACACTGTCGAGCACCTCACGGGCTCTAGGGTCTTTCACCACATCGAAGTCTTGCACTCGGTTGAGCGCTTCCGTGGCGATGAAAGCGTAACGCCCGCCGTCACGGCTGGCCGTGTCATACGCCAGTTGCCGCATCGCCAACGCCTTTTTGTCGCCTGTTAGGAAATCGAATGCGCGGAAGTACCGCGGCAGTTCCTCTGCGGGGGTGTTGGGATCGCTAATGATCTTGGCAAGCAGTTCCGGCGTTTGAGCGGCCCGAGACCGCCAGATGATGTCCCGGCCGGCTTTGGTCGAAAGGGCCTTCGGTACAATTTTCAGATAGGCGGCGAGCCGATTATCCCATTGACCGGTCGCACCGACGCCCAGAGCTTCCAGCTCCCAGCGATCATCGCCGCGATACTGCACCGCGAGACTGGCCCAAATGTTATCGGCTCCCGCACTCTTTTTGCCGGATAATTGAATGGCCGCCTCGCGTCGCAGTTGCGGTTCGTGGCCCATCTTCGTGGGCAAAATGGCTGACGTTGTCTGCCGGCTCAACACTCGGAGCGCCATCACGCGGAAATCCTGCGGCGTGCCCTGATCGGGCTTGAGCGTCCCCATCACCAGGGTCTGAGCGGATTGCGTCGAGATGTTGCCGAGCAACCAGAACGCCCGTGCCCGGACCCGCGGGTTCGGATCGCGTTGGAAAACTTTCGTGAGCGCGGCTTCGGCATTCTCGCCCATCTTGCTCAGCGCCGTCCACGCCAGATATCGCGTCTCGTGATTCGGACTCTTGAGCGCGGCAATTGCGCCTTCCACCGTCGTGAAATCCGTCTTCGGCACGGTGTACTTCACCTTCGGCGGCGCGACGCGGAACAGCCGGCCGCGGTCGACGTCCCCCTGCCGGTGTCCGCCGACGCCGGGGTCGTACCAGTCGGCGATGATCAGCGAGCCGTCTGGCGCGACGCACACATCGCTCGGGCGGAACCATTTGTCGCGAGTCCCTTCGAGAATGTTGACCATCTCCGCCTTGTAACCGGCCCCGTCGTTCTTCACGGGATACGCCCGGACGATGTTCGGCCCGGCGTCGCAGTGGATGATTTGATTGCGGAACACTTCCGGCAGCAGATCCCCCTCGTAGATGCAAATCCCCGTCGGCGATCCGGCTCCGGTCTGCAACAGGTTCGGCACGACGCCGGGATCGTTGAGGTGCCAGTGCCGCAGCGGGATCTCCTCTTCCATGTTGGTCCGCGGGTCGCGCCAGCCGGCGCCGGTGAGCTCGTCCTTGTAGCCGTAGTTGCCGAACTCCATGACGAAATTGATGCGCACGCCGCGGTTGCCGTCGTCGTCGTTGTCCGACTGCCACAGCGTGCCGAAGCTGTCGACACACACCTCCCAATTGTTGCGGAAGTTCCAGCCGAGCGTTTCGACCTCGCTGCCGTCGAGATTGCAGCGGAAGACCATCCCCTCCTGATACGGCTTGCGCGAATCGTTGATCTCGTTGCCGGCCTTGTCGATGATGGGCTGGCCGTGCTTGTCCTTGAGCTGTTTCCCCGAGTTGCCGAAGTTGAAGTATAGCTTGCCGTCGGGTCCGAACACGAAGGCGTGAATGCCGTGGTCGTGCTGGGTGCCGCCGATGCCGGTGAAGAGGAGTTCCTTCGACTCGTCATCGGCCTTGAGATCGCCGTTGCGGTCATACAACGAAAAGACGCTGTCGCCGGCGGAGACGATCACGCGGTCCCCCAGCACGCAGAGACCGTGGACCGAATCGATGTCCTTCCCCTGATAGAACACGGTCTGCTTGTCGGCGACGCTGTCGCCGTTGGTGTCTTCGAGGACGAGGATGCGGTCCCCCTCCGGCCGGTCGGGATTGTCCTTGTTCGCGAACCGGCGGTAGTTCATCACCTCGCCGACCCAGATGCGGCCCAGGTGGTCGATGTCGATGTTCGACGGATTCTTGAGCAGCGGCTCGGCGGCGAACAGCGTCGCCTCCAGACCGGGGGCGACATCCAGCCCGGCGACGGCGTCCGCGGCGTCGCGACTGGCGTCGGGGGCATTGGACGGCGCGGCGATGCTCGCCGGCGGCTTCTCGGCGAACACCAGAAACTGCACCGTGCTGCCGCACCCCTGCTCGGTGCCGCTGCTGTCGAGACCGGCCAGCGCCTGGAACTTCGTGTAGCCGGCGGGCAGGTCGTAGGCAATCACGGAGTTCGCATGGGTGCCGATGCCGTTGGCGACGTCGCGGCCATTCACGCGCAACGGCTTGCCGCCGGCATTGGCGTTGATGCGGACTTCACCGTAACCGGCGGAGGCGGACTTCCACTTGAGGTCGGTGAGTTTCTTCTCGCCATTGGGACCGACGAGTTTCGGCTCGACCCAGTCGGCCCAATCACAACCGAAGCTGTCGCCGGCGTCGCGGACGACGAGGTACAGCTCCTTCGCATTGGCGATGTCGACGTCGATCTTCACCGCCTGATTCGGCGTGCCAATGGACACCACCTGGCTGTCGAACAGCGGCTTGGGATCGGCGGCGAACGCGCTCGCGGCGAGCGCAGACAGAACACCCACGGTCAGGCACAGACGGCGCATCGGTTGACACTCCCGGCAGGCGAATCCAGAGGCGAAATGAGATGCCGCACATGATAGTCGGCCCAAGGGGCGGCCGTCACGCATCGGCGAAACAATCCGCGGGCGGTTTCTGCGAACCCGGAGGGTTCCCAGCCATTAGCCGGTGGTTGAGCGCAGCGACACCACCGGTTGGCGATGCTCGGCGGGATCGACCCCGGCAGGGGTCGCAGCCATTGACGGACAGTGCTGCGACCCCTGTCGGGGTCGAGGATTCAATCACGTCCAATTCCGGTGGTATCGCTACGCTCAACCACCGGCTAATGGCTGTAGTCCCTCCGGGACAGAAGACTGTGCCGCTGATTCGCAATCGGTTGCACGGCCATCGCCACCGACACCCCGTCGCCGCGTAAACCATCCGCCACGGTTGACCCTTTCCCCACATTTGTTAGGATTCCTGTTCACACCACGGTCCGGAAATCTCCGCGGCTGTCCGGTGTTGTTCCACGATCACGACAATTCAGGAGACTCCCGGGCATCTCGGCCCTGGAGCAGAGTTCAGCGGTAGAACCGCGGCCGGGCCGGTCCCGGCGGCGGGTGTCCGTCGCGTTCGGGTCTGTCGTCACACGGGTCAGTCTGGATGTTTTCTGTTCTTAACGGATTGCTGTGCGTGCTGTGGCCGAGGCTTCGGCAACGGCCCGCGGTGTCGGTCGCAACCTCCATCGTTCGCGGTGGTTGGAGCGTGCCGGGCGTCAGCAATCCGTTTGGGCTGCGGTGGGGGTTGACGGGCTACGCCGTCGCCCGTGCCGCCCGGCCTTGCGGAACCGATCCCCCCGACGGTCGGTTTGACGGGTCTTGCGTGCGGCGGCTGCGGCGTTCGCGTCCCTAACCTGCCGGGCTTTGTTCCCTTTGGGCGTGCGTCCCCCGGTTGCTGGCAACCGGCCGAGAGGCTTGCGCGTCTTCTGCCAACACGAAGCAGGTTTGGCAGATGGGAACCGAATACATCATTGGCGCCGTCGCCCTGGTGCTGGGCGGCGTGGCGGGCTTCTTTGCGGAACGACTGCTCAAGGCGCAGGCCTACAAGTCGCGTGACGAGATCCTCAAGCAGGCCGAGCGCGACGCCGAGTCCGTCCGCAAATCGGGCGAACTCTCCGCCAAGGAAGAGGTGCTCAAGCGCCGCGAACAAGCCGAACGCGAGTTCAACGTCACCCGCGAAGAATTCCGCCAGCACGAAAAGCACCTCGACAAGCGCGAAAACTCGCTCGAAGAGTTGCAGAACAACGTCGGCAAGCGCGAACGGATGCTGGAAACCACCCAGCAGAAGCTCGCCGACAAAGGCAAAGCCCTCGAAGCCCGCGACCGCGAACTCGACAAGCTGCTCAAGCAGGAGCAGGAGCAGCTCTACCAGATCAGCGGCCTCGACCAACGGGCCGCCACCGACCTGTTGCTCGACCGCCTCGGCCGCGAACTGCAAAGCGAAACCGGCGCGATGATCCTCAAGCACGAGCAGGAGACCAAGCAGCAGGCCGAGAAAATGGCCCGCGAAATCATCGGCATGGCCATCCAAAGGTACGCCTCGGCGCACACGTCCGAGACCACCGTCTCGACGATCGACATCCCCAACGACGAGATGAAGGGCCGCATTATCGGTCGCGAAGGCCGCAACATCCGGGCCTTCGAGAAGGCGACCGGCGTGGACGTGATCGTCGACGACACCCCCGGCGTGGTGGTCGTCTCGGCGTTCGACAGCGTCCGCCGCGAAATCGCCAAGCAATCGCTCAACAAGCTGATTCAGGACGGCCGCATCCATCCCACGCGGATCGACGAAGTCGTCGCCGAAACGCAGAAGGAGATGGACGAATTCATTCGCCGTTCGGGCGGCGAAGCGGCGCAGGAGGCGGGCGTCTCGAATCTTCACGAGAAGCTGCTCGATTTCATGGGTCGGCTTTACTTCCGCACGAGCTACAGCCAGAACGTGCTCAGGCACTCGATCGAAGTCGCCCACCTCACCGGCTTGATGGCCGAGCAGTTGGGCCTCAACGCGACCCTCGCCCGCCGCTGCGGTTTCCTGCACGACCTGGGCAAGGCCGCCGATCACGAGATGGAAGGGGGCCACCCGGCCGTCGGCGCGGAGATTCTGAAGCGCTATGGCGAGAAGCCCGAAGTCGTCCACGCCGCGCGCGGGCATCACGACGACATCCGCGTGGACTACATCTACACGGTGCTGGTCGCCGCCGCGGACGCCTGTTCGGCGTCCCGTCCCGGCGCCCGCCGCGAAACGCTGGAGAAGTACGTCCGCCGGCTGGAGGAGCTGGAAGCGATCGCCTGCGGCTTCCCCGGCGTCGAGCAGGCCTACGCCGTGCAGGCCGGCCGCGAAATCCGCGTGGTGGTTGACCCGACGGAGATCAACGACCGCGAAGCGGCCAAGATCTGCCGCGACATCGCCACCGCCATCGAACAGAGCCTGACGTACCCCGGCGAGGTGAAGGTGACCGTGCTGCGCGAGACGCGCGTCGTGGAATATGCGAAGTAAGCCGGTGGGGCCAAGGGATCGGCAGCTCGCGGATTGAACCCGAAGGGTTCGCAGAACGTAGCCGGGGGTCGCAGCGCAGCGAAGACCCCCGGAACACTGTCGATTCCATTGCATCCCGAAGGGGATGCCAGAACTCCACGCCTCTGGCATCCCCTTCGGGATGCTCGCCAGATTCCTCCGGCTTTCCGGGGGTCTCCGCGAAGCGCTCCGACCCCCGGCTACGGTCTGCGACCTCTTCGAGGTCAATGCCGGGCGATTGCTCCTGAGTCTCACAGGGTCATTGCCACACGGTATACTCTCACCGATCCGAGGTGTTGTCAGCCATATCGAGAAACACCATGCCCGCCCGCTTCCCCTCCCATCTCACCACGCAGCTGGACCAGATTCGTACCGCCGGTCTCTACAAGCCCGAGCGCGTCATTCAGACGCCGCAGGGAACGCACGTGCGGGTGGCCGATGGCAAACCCGTGCTCAACCTGTGTGCGAACAATTATCTCGGGCTGGCCCAGCATCCGGAGATCATCGCGGCGGCCCATCGCGGGCTGGACGAGTGGGGCTACGGGCTGGCCTCGGTCCGGTTCATCTGCGGCACGCAGGCGATCCACAAGCAGTTGGAACGCGCGCTCAGCGAATTCCTGCACACCGACGACACCATCCTGTACTCATCGTGCTTCGACGCCAACGGCGGGCTGTTCGAGACGCTGCTGGGGGCCGAGGACGCGATCATCTCCGACGAGCTGAACCACGCCAGCATCATTGACGGCGTCCGGCTCTGCAAAGCCCAGCGGTTCCGCTACAGGAACAACGATCTCGCCGATCTCGAAGCCCGGTTGATCGAAGCGAAGTCGGCCCGGTTCCGGATGATCGCGACCGACGGCGTGTTCTCGATGGACGGCACCATCGCCGATCTCGCCGGGATCTGCACGCTCGCCGACAAGCACGACGCGCTGGTGATGGTCGATGACTCGCATGCCGTCGGGTTCATCGGTCCGCAGGGACGGGGCACGCCGGAGTTGTGCGGAGTGATGGACCGCGTCGACATCCTGACCGGCACGCTGGGGAAGGCCCTCGGCGGAGCGAGCGGCGGGTACACCAGCGGGCGGAGGGAGATCGTCGAGTATCTGCGGCAGCGGTCGCGGCCGTATCTGTTCTCGAACACCGTCGCGCCGGCGATCGTCGCGGGGTCGCTCAAGGCGATCGAGCTGCTGACGGCCTCGACGGAATTGCGCGACCGGTTGGCTGATCACACGGCGTACTTCCGAGAGGCGATGAGCGGGCTGGGTTACACGATTGTGCCGGGGACGCACCCGATAACGCCGGTGATGCTGGGGGACGCTGCGCTGGCCGGAAAAGTTGCCGAGGCGATGCTGTCGCGCGGGGTGTACGTGGTCGGTTTTTCGTACCCGGTCGTTCCGCAAGGCAAAGCCCGCATCCGGACGCAAATCTCGGCGGCTCATACGCGAGACGATCTGGAGTTCGCCGTCGCTGGCTTCCGAGAAGTGAAGCAGGAACTCGGGCTCTGAACATGCGTTCGAGTCTGCGGATCGCAGCGATCCGGCAAGGAAGTGAAATTGCTATTCCTTGGCCGATGGCGGCGCGGCAGACTGGATACCATGCGATACGCCTTGAAATTACCGATGTGTCTGTTCGCCGGCCTGGTGCTGACGGGCGGTTTGGTCCCGACGGTAAACGCCGCGGAAGTCCGCTGCGCGGTCCTGGAAGTCTTCGTGAAGGGGACGTCCGAGCGCTCCGCCGAGGCCCGGGCCTACGTCGAAAAGGCCTATGGCAGCCGCAAGGGAGTGAACCTCGTCATTCGCGACGTCATCGCGAACAACGACGATCTCGACCGCTTCTGGAAGATCGCCGAGACGCTGAAGATTGCCGATCCCGGCCTGCCGGCGTTCTACGTGAGCGGCAAGTTCGAGTACGGCTGGGACGCGAACGTCACGCCGGGGCTCGTCGAACAACTGCTGACGGTCGAGGTCTTCCTCCGCAACGGCTGCCCGCGGTGCGCGCAGGCTAAGCCGATCATCTTCAACGAGCTGGCCCCCAGTTATCCGGGGTACAAGTTCGTCGAGAAGGAAATCGTCACCGTGGCGGCGAACAACGCCCGGCTGTTCGAGCTGGCGGCGAAGTATCGGCAGGGGGCCGCGTCCGTCCCCGCGCTGCATTTCTGCGGCAAACTGCAGATCGGCTTCTACGACGCCAACACCAGCCGCAAACAGTGGAACGACGTGCTGAAAGCTGTGACTGTGGTGTGCGCCGCAGACGCCCCCGCGCCGCCCCCGCCGATGACCGACCCGCAATCGCGTCGCTGGCAGCGACGGGACTCCTTCCGCATCACGCCGGTCGGCTGGTTCGGCTCGGTCGCGTATGCCGGCGAGCCGCTGGTGGCGATTGCTCCGAATTCCCAAGCGGCCGCAGCGCCTCCCGATCCGGATGTCGGCTTGCCGATTCCGCCCGAAGTCGAAGCCGCTCCCGCCAACGACAACGCCGATGCGCCGCCGCCCCGTCCAAGGCGGAGTCTGCCGCCGGAGGTGTCGGCGTCCACGGAGCAGGTGATCGACCCCGTCCACTTCGCCGATGATCCGCAGCAGTCGGACTACCGCACGATTCCGCTGTTGGGGGAGGTCAACTGGCGCGCCTGGGGTCTGCCGGCGTTCACGCTCATGGTGGGGCTGATCGACGGATTCAATCCGTGCGCGATGTGGGTGCTGATGTTCCTGCTGTCGCTGCTAGTCAACCTTCGCGACCGCTGGAAGATTCTGGCGGTGGCGGGCTCGTTCGTGGTCATCAGCGGCGTCGCCTACTTCGCATTCATGGCGGCGTGGCTGAACGTGATGCTGCTGGCCCCGTTGCAGGGGAAGGCCCAGATGGCGCTCGGCGTGCTGGGGATCATCGTCGGCCTGATTCACATCAAGGACTTCTTCGCGTTCAAGAAGGGGGTCTCGCTGTCGATCCCCGAATCGGCGAAGCCCCGGCTGTACGAGCGGATGCGAAAGATCGTGATGGCCGAATCGCTGTGGGGGGCGATCGTCGGCGCGTCAACGCTCGCCGTGCTGGTCAACATCGTCGAGCTGCTCTGCACGGCCGGGTTGCCGGCGATGTACACGGGCGTGCTGACGATGCAAAACTACCCCTGGTGGCAGAACTATCTGTACCTGCTGCTCTACATCGCGGCCTACATGTTCGACGACGCGCTGCTGGTCGCCGTGGTCGTCACCACGCTCGGCAAGCATCGTTTGCAGGAGACCGGCGGCCGCGTGCTGAAGCTCATCAGCGGCACGGTGATCCTCGCCATCGGCGCGACGATGCTGCTGAAGCCGGAGTGGCTGGTGTGAGGGGAAGACCGCGAAGCCGCAAGCGTCGTTCGGAGGACGCTTGCGGCTTCGCGGTCTTTTCTTCTCCTCGATCACGACGATCACTTCGCCTTCCGCACCCGGCGCGCTTTGAGCGAATGTCATCCGAACCAGAACCACGCCGCGACCTGAGCCGCCAACGCGCACAGGTTCCCGAGGCTGTGCAGCAGCACCGGCATCAGCAGGCTTTGACTCTTGAGGTATGCCCAGGCGAGGAAAAAGCCGCCGACCAGGTTTTCCGGGCTGGGGTTTCCGTACACGACGTGCAGCGCGCCGAAGACGAATCCGCTGACCACGATCGCCGTCCGCGGTCCAATGGCCGCAGTGATCGGCAGACACAATGCCAGCCGGTAGACCGTCTCTTCCAGCACCGGGGCGATCAGACACATCCCCAGCAGCGCCCAGCCGATGCGTCCCGGCGGAGTGGTATGGATAGGCGGTACAAAGCCCATCCCTAAACCAATGCCCACACCGACGGCGATGCACGCCGCCACCGCCAGGCCGATGCGCAGGCCCCAGCCGATCCAGCAGCACCAGCCCTGCACCGGCCGAATCCGCAAGCCGACGGCGGCGAGATCCCCCTCGCACAGCCAGACAAGAGCGACCAGCCCGAGAATGGCGACCGTCCCGCGACCATTCTCCAGGCCGCCGTAATTTGTTCGCCACCACGACAACGCCAGGTCCGCGATCACGACGGACAGCCCGATCACGACTGCGGCGATCAATCGAGCGGGGGAATTTTGGAGTCGGCGTCCGATGGCCATCGTGAACTCCTCAGAATCGCGAAGTCGCAAGCGTCGTTCGGAGTACGCTTGCGGCTTCGCGGTCTTTTCCCATCACGACTTCGGTTTCCGCACCCGCGCCACGACGCTTTTCCCCGCCCGTTGCAGCACCACGGGACGCAGCACCGCGACCGAGCGGGCGTCCAGCGGGTACTCGGTGATGCGAACCGGGCGGTGCGGCTTGATCTCCGGCTGCGACGTGTCGAGCAACGCCTCCCATCGCTGGACCTTGGGCATCATCGGCAGCTTGAAGGGGATCGGCTCGTGGTGCGCGTTGAGCAGCACCAGCAGCGTCTCGCCGATGATCGGCCGGCCGCGACTGTCCGTCTCCGTGATCGCATGACCGATGAGCAGCATCCCCAGACATCGGACGAACGGAAGGTTCCAATCGACGTCGGTCATCTCCAGCCCCGACGGGGCCAGCCAGGTGATGTCCTTGACGTCGCCGCCGCGGATCGGCCGGCCCTGGAAGAACTGCCGGCGGCGAAGCACGGGCTGGTCGCGACGGAGCTGGATCAGGCGGCGGGTGAAGGTGAGCCACTCCTGCTGCTCGGGCGACAGGTTCCAGTTAATCCACGTCAGCTCGCCATCCTGGCAGTAGGCATTGTTGTTGCCCTGCTGACTGTGGCCGAATTCGTCGCCGGCGAGCAGCATCGGCACCCCCTGCGACAACAGCAGCGTCGCCAAAAAGTTCCGCCGCTGTCGGGCCCGCAAGGCGAGAATCGGCTCTTTGTCCGTCGCCCCTTCCACGCCGCAGTTCCAACTGTAGTTGTCGTTGGCGCCGTCGCGGTTCTCCTCGGCGTTGGCCGCGTTGTGCTTTTCGTTGTAGCTCACGAGGTCGGCGAGCGTGAACCCATCGTGACAGGTGATGAAGTTGATGCTCGCATACGGCCTTCTGCCGCTGTGCTCGTAGAGGTCGCTCGACCCGGTGAGCCGCGACGCCAGTTCGCCCGCGGTGCCGCCGTCCCCCTTCCAGAACCGGCGGACGCAGTCGCGGTACTTGCCGTTCCACTCCGTCCACAAGACCGGGAAGTTGCCGACCTGATAGCCCCCCGGCCCGACGTCCCACGGCTCGGCGATCAGCTTCACCTGGCTGAGAATCGGGTCCTGGTGGATGATGTCGAAGAACGCCCCCAGCCGGTCCACTTCGTGCAGCTCGCGGGCCAGCGCGCTGCACAGATCGAAGCGGAAGCCGTCGACGTGCATCTCCAGCACCCAATACCGCAGACTGTCCATGATGAGCTGCAGCACGCGCGGATGCCGCATGTTCAGCGTGTTGCCGCAGCCGGTGAAATCGACGTAGTACCGCGCATCGGGGCCAAGGCGGTAATAGGCGGAATTGTCGATCCCGCGGAGCGACAGCGTCGGCCCGAGATGGTTCCCCTCGGCGGTGTGGTTGTAGACCACGTCGAGAATCACCTCGATGCCCGCGGAATGCAGCGAACGGACCAGCATCTTGAATTCGCGGACCGATTCCTCTGCCGACCCGCCGGCGACGTACCGCAAATCCGGGGCGAAGAACGCCAGGCTGTTGTAGCCCCAATAGTTCGTCAGGCCCCGTTCGACCAGGTGCCGGTCGTCGACGTGGTGATGGATCGGCATCAACTCGACCGTGGTCACGCCCAAGTCTTCCAGATGCCGCAGCACGGCGTCGGAGGTCAGCCCGGCATAGGTGCCGCGGAGGTGCTCCGGGACGCCGGGGTGCTGCATCGTGAAGCCCTTCACATGCAACTCGTAGATGACGGTGCGGTGCCAGGGAATCTGCGGCGGGCGGTCGTCTCCCCAGGTGAACGCGGGATCGACGACGGCGGCGAGCGGGGCGAACGGGGCGCTGTCGCGGTCATCGGGGGTCAGGTCGACCGCCGGATCGCCGATCTTGTAGCCGAACATGGCGTCGGACCACAACACCTTGCGGGCCATCGCTTTGGCGTACGGGTCGAGCATCAATTTTCGCGGATTGAACCGGTGCCCGGCGGACGGTTCATACGGCCCGTGAACGCGGTAGCCGTAACACTGTCCGGGACGGATGTCCGGCAGATAGGCATGCCAGACCTGGTCGGTTTGCTCGTGGAGTTCGACCCGCCGCGATTCCGTCTGGGAATGGGGGGCGTCGAACAGGCAGAGTTCGACCTTGTCGGCGTGCTCCGAGAAGATGGCGAAATTGGTCCCGCCACCATCCCACGTTGCCCCCAACGGGTACGGCGTGCCGGGCCAGACGCGCATCGAAAAAACCTCAGAGTGAGAACCGCAGGGATGCGGCGACGATCATAGTGAGGTGCTGGTCACTTGTCAGTGGTCCGTGGCATTCTCCTCCGGTCCCCTCGCCCCCGAAGACGGGGGCGAGGGGACCGGGCATCAAAGCCATCCAAAATCGAGAGACGCATTCCACGGACGACTGACCACGGACAACTGAAGCCGCACCAATGAATCAGCCCGGCTTGAGACCAAGCCGGGCTGAGTTTTTGCGGGGCGATGAGTGCGGGAGCCGTCGGTTCGCTAGCTCTTTTGCGGCACCTGGGCTTGCATCATGCGGGCCATGGCCTCGGACGGGCCATGCTCGTAGCAGTCGCTTTCATGCCACAGCGGGACGCCGGCGGCGTAGCGGGCGGCGAGCATGAGCACCTTTTCCTCCGAGCCCGGCTTGGCACCGGTCGGCCCCCCCGGGTTGATCCCCAGGGCTTCGAAGTCGATCTCTTCAAAGGACACGTCGGCGTCCTCGAATTCGTGGCCCTGTTCGTCCAGGAGGTCGAGCGCGCTGTCGGACTCGTAGTCTTCCACGTCGTAACTCAACGACATTCTGCAACTCCAGTTGATATCAGTGCTTAGGCACACGGTTAGCGCAGGAAAGCCACACCTCCGGCAACACCTTGCCGGAGCAATGTCAACCACAGCGATCGGGTGGCTGCCCAGATGGCGGAACCGGTTGGGGAACCGATCCGCTGCCGTTTATGGCAAAAGACGGTAGGCCAGTGGCATCATGCCGGTGGGGGTCAGCAGGGGTGATCGCTTCAGCGAGGGTATTCTTCAGAGATCGGTGGGGATTGTCAACAAAAATTCTCGGAAGTCTGCTCTGAAGAGTGCCCTTTCTCATTTCCGGGAAGCCACAAATCCAAGCCGACCAATGTCTCGCGCGCTGCTCATCCGACTGGGTAATTTCTGCCGCCCAGATAAGTCAGGGGCTGCCCCGTTTCCGCTCGAAATCGTATCGCTTCAATTTGCGATCGAGCGTGGAGCGCTCGATGCCCAGCATCTGCGCCGCCTGCGATTTATTGCCGCTGGTCCAGTCCAGCATCGCCAGAATGTGGTCCCGCTCGATGATTTCCAACGCGATCGGCTTGAAGACTTCCACCGTCAGCTCGTTCGCGACGGCGTCGCTCACGCCGGTGCCCAAGGCCGACAGTTGGATGTCGGACGGACCGATCTTGGGCCCGTGGCTCAGAATCAACGCGCGTTCCACGGTGTTCTGCAGCTCGCGGACGTTGCCCGGCCAGTCGTATCGCCGCAGCGCGTGCAGGGCCTCCGCGGTGAATTCCGCGTTTAACCGCCCCAGTTTTTTGGCGAACCGGTCCAGAAAGAACCGCGCCAGCACGGGAATGTCGTCGCGCCGTTCGCGGAGCGGCTCGACCTGCAGCTCCACGACCTGCAAGCGGAAATAGAGATCCTTGCGGAACTGGCCGGCCTCGACGGCGGCTTCCAATTCCCGATTCGTGGCGGCGACGACCCGGACGTCGACCTCCACCTGCGAGCCGCCGCCGACGCGCTCGAACGGATGCCCCTCCAGCACGCGCAGGAACTTGGCCTGAATCGCCGGGGTCATTTCGCCGACTTCGTCCAGAAAAATCGTTCCCAGATGCGCCTGCTCGAACTTGCCGATCTTGCGGTTCACGGCCCCGGTGAACGATCCCCGCTCGTGACCGAACAGCTCGCTCTCCAGCAGCGATTCGCTGAGCGCGGCACAATTCATCGTGACGAACGGGGCGTCCTTGCGGGTGCTGTTCAGGTGAATCGCGCGTGCGACCAATTCCTTGCCGACGCCGCTTTCCCCGCGAATCAGCACCATCGCGCCGGTGGGCGCGATGCGGCCGATCTTGTCTCGCAGCCGCTGAATGGACGGACTGTCGCCCACGAGTTCCGTCTCGACCCGCAATTGTTCGCGGAGGGTCTGGTTCTCGGTTTCGACCCGTGCCAAGCCCTGCGCCAGACGTTCGCGCTGTCGCAGGTTCTCCCAGGCGATGGCGAACTGGTCGGCGACGGCGAGGGTGAATTCCAGATCTTCCGGCTCCAGCGGACGCCCCAGATCGGTGGAATACAGGTGAATGAGGCCCAGCAGCGTGTCGAGCGTCCGCAACGGAGCGCAGATCACGCTTTGCGCACAGATTTCACTGACGCTCTCGCTCTTGAGCGCCGTGTTCGACTGCAAATCGCGGGCGAGAATCGCGTCCCGGCCCGCCAGCGTCACCCGCGACAGCGAATCCGACACCCGCTGATACGGCATCTCCGTGCGGGACTTGTACACCACCAGTTCCAACTGCGGCGGCTGGTGCGGCTTCGGCCGCGCGTCCGAGACCATCAACACGGCCCCGATATCGGCGGGCGTGCTGGCCAACAGGCCGTCCAGCACGATGTCGGCGAGGTCGCTGACCCGCGTCGCCGTCGCCATGTCGTTCGCCAGCCGGTACAGCCGGGCGAGATCGCGGCCCAGCCGGTCGCGGATGTGCGCCTCGGCCGATTGGAAGCGCGTGTGCCGGGTGCGATGCAGAATCTCCGGCTGCGGGCCGTCGTGGACGAGTTCCGACGCGGTGTCCGCCTCCAACGGGTCGCGGACGATGACTTCGTCCGGAATCGCATCCGGATTGCTGGTGAACCACAACACGGTGGAGCCGAGCTGAATCATCTGGCCGAGCAGCAGCGGGCAGTCGCCGTCGACGTACTTCCCCTGCACGCGCGTGCCGTTGCGGCTGTCCAGATCGCGAACCATCCAGCGGCCGCCGGACTGGAAGACCTCGCAATGGTTGCGGCTGCAGACTTCGTCGGGCACGGCGACGCGGTTGGTCGGCGCCCGGCCGATCGTGGTGATCTGGCCCGGCGTCAACTTGAACTGGCGGCCTTCCATCGGC
>JAWXBB010000179.1:0-5592 GCA_034439795.1 Planctomycetaceae bacterium
GCTTGGGGGTCTGCTTGTGGAACCAGGCATAGAACTCTTTCGCGCCGGAGGACTGCAACTCCTTGATCCGCGCTTCGACCTGCGTCTTGTAGATCGACGATGGGAACCGGGTGAGCAGGGCCTGATAGGCATCGATCACCGGGCCGGTGTCGCCGTCGCACAGCGATTCCAGGCAATGGGCCTGACCGAACAGCGCCCGTTCGCGGACGTTGTCCGGCAGCTCGACCTTGGCGGACAGAACCCGATCGAATTCTTTCCTGGCGGCTTCCAGGTCTGTGACGGCGAGTTCGCGGTCGGTGAACAGGGCCGCGACGCCGCTTTCGAGATTCAGCTCGCCCATCCGCAGCGAGGCCCAAGCCGCGGCCAGCGAGTCGGGAAATTCGTCGGCGACTTTGCCATACTCGTCGACCGACCGGGCGATGGACAGCCTGGTCCAGGCTTCGGATCGGGCTTCGGTTCGCGAATTCAGCCAGACGCTGGCGGCGATCACCACGATGACCACGCCGACAATGGCGGCGATCAGCTTGGTTCCGTGCTGTTCGAGCCACGGTTTCGCGTGCAGGGCGATTTGACCTAAGTCGTTTTGCTGTAACTGATGACGGTGCTGGCTGTCCATCGTGCCGATTTCACATCCCGGCGGGTTGATCTGGATCGAAGGGAGCGAGTATAGGATGGCCCGCAGAACACCGTCAAGCCGTTGCAATCCATTGAGGTGACTGCGATTGGGCAAGCGGAGCAAGAATTCCGGCCAAAGACGACAGCCAAGCCTGCTTTTGATCCAAAGCAGAAAGCATTGGTCCATAGATTTCACAGATTTCGCAGATTGTAAAATTGACTGAGGTCAACACAAGGAACGATATCTCGCCACTCTTTCCTGAATCTGCGTAATCTGTGAAATCTGTGGATAAACTCTTCGCCGGACACTCTCACGCTGATAACTGAGTCACGCATGACCGGCCGACGTCCGACCACGCCCCGATCGCTCGTCTGGATTCGCGATTCCAGCACGCCGTTGTTCGTCCTCAACCACCGGCGGCAGGTGGCGTCGTTCAATCAGGGGTGCGAACGAATCACCGGCTGGGCGGCGGAGCACGTGCTGGGTCGCCGGGTGGAGGCGGTGACGGAAGACGATCCCGAATCCGTCGCCGCGGTGTTGGCCGCCCTGATGCCGCCGGTCGAGTGCTGGCAGGGCAGAGCGTGCCAGTTGCCTATTCTGATTCCGGAACGGGGGCATGGGGCGACGTCGCGCGTGGTCCAGTTTTGGCCGATTCGCGATTCCGAAGGGGCGGTCCACATGATCCTGGGGATCGTGGACGAAACCGCTCCCGCTGTCGCACGAACAATCCCGACCCTTGCCCAGACGATGCACGCTGAACTGGCAGCCCTACGTCTGGAATTGCGGTCCCGGTACGGTCTCGGCGCGCTGGTGGGCCGCAGTCCGGCGATGCAGCGGGCCTGCGAGCAGGTTCGACTCGCACAGGGGGCGACATCGACGGTCCTCCTTGTCGGAGAGTCCGGTGCCGGCAAGGAGCATCTGGCTCGCACGATTCATCAGGCCGGGCCACAGTCGCGACGGGTCTTCGTCCGTCTGGACTGTCGATTGACCCCCGCCTTGGAGATCAAACGGGCGCTGCGATTGGCGAGTGAATCGGCTACCGGTCGCAGCGCCGATCCGGATCTGCAACCGGGCACGCTGTACTTCGCCGACATCGATGTCGCACCGGCCGATGTGCACGATCGGTTGCTCGAATGGTTCGCCGCCGGGAGTGACGACGTCCGCATCATGGCCTCGACGACCTCGGACCTCGGGCCGCTGGTCGAGCAGGGACGATTTCCCGAACCGTTGCTGTACCGGTTGTCGACCCAGACCATTCTGCTGCCGTCGCTGCGCGACCGTCCGGAAGATCTGCGGCCGCTCGCGCAATTCTTCCTCGAAGAGCGGAACCGCGCTGCCGACCGACAGGTTTCGGGCTTCTCAGAGGACGCCTGGCAGCAACTCGCCCACTACCGCTGGCCGGGCAATCTCGACGAATTGGCCGCCGTGATACAGGAAGCCCGCGACGCCTGCCCGGATGATCTCATCCAGCCGGATCATCTGCCGTTCCGCTTCCGGACCGGCGTCGATGCCCAACGGCTCGGACCGCCGCCGCGCCGTGCCGTGCAGCCGCTCGATCAAGTCCTCGAACACACGGAGCGGGAACTCATCGAAGCCGCAGTGGCGGACGCCCGCGGCAACATGACGCTCGCCGCCGAACGGCTGGGAATCAACCGGGCCCGACTGTACCGGCGGATGGAGCAGTTGGGAATAGGTGGTCGGTGATCGGTGGTGGGCAGAGAAGACAAGAATCGCGAAACCGCAAGCGTGGGTGCGCACCCACGCTTGCGGTTTCGCGCTTCCTCCTGGCGGCTTTTCCTGGCCCACCAACCACCAACGACATTGATCCGCGATCGCCTTACAATGTGGCTTCGTACCGTTTCTCTCCCGGATGGCGATGAATGTCCATGGCGTCTCCCCACGCGCTCCGTCAGGATGTCGAAACGCTCAACGGCCTGCTCGAAGAAGTCCTGATCGAGCAGGCCGGCGGCGAGTTCGCCACGCTGCTCAGGCAGATTCGGCAACTCGCCCAGGAACGTCGCGTCGGCTTGCCCGGCGCGGGCGAGCGGCTGGCGACCAAGGTCCGCGACCTGTCGGAAGCGGAGATCGCCGTCGCCGTCCGGGCGCTGAGCATCTCGTTCGACCTCGCCAACCTGGCTGAGGATTCCCAACGGGTTCGCGTGCTCCGGGAACGCGAACAGCAATCCGACAGCGCGAGCCGGCCGGAGTCAATCGGCGACGCGATTCTGCGATTGAAAGCGGCCGGCGTTGCCCCCGACGTCGTCCAGCACTTGCTCGAACAATTGCGGATCGACCTCGTCTTCACGGCGCATCCCACCGAAGCCAAACGCCGCACCACGCGGCGGGTCTTGCGCGAACTGCGAGCGTCCCTGCACACGATGAATCAGCCCGGCATCTTGCCGCGCGAGTTTCAGGACGCGGGCGATCGGCTGCTCAGCGATCTGACGCTGCTGTGGCAGGTGGACCCGATCCGTCCGCAGCGGCCGACGGTGATGAACGAGGTCGAACGGGGTCTGTTCTTCTTCGACGGACTCTGGGAGGTCGTTCCCGAATTGCGGAAGGAGTTGCGCGGCGCGCTCCGCGAACATTATCCGGGGCATCTGTTTCACATTCCGCCGTTCATCACGTTCGGCTCGTGGATCGGCGGCGACCGCGACGGCAACCCGTTCGTCACCACGGACGTCACCTCGCAGGCGCTGGAGTTGCTCCGCAAGGCGGCCCTCGAGCGGCATCTGGGGGTCTGCCGTCGGTTGACGCAGTTGCTGGTGATGTCCAGCAAGTCCGTCGCGGTGGAGCCGGCGATGCAGCAGGCGTTGGACGCCGCGGTCGCCAAGTCGTCCGCCTTCAAGGCCGCCGTGCAGAACATCGCCCCGGTGGAGGTCTATCGCCGCTGGCTCAAGATCATCGAAGTCCGGCTGGAGGCCACGCTCGCCGCGGCGTCCGGCACGGCGACGGAGGGGATCGGCTATCGGACCGGCAGGGAACTCGGCGACGACGTCCGCCTGATCGCCGACAGCATCACGCGGCATCAGGGGGAACGAATCGTCCACACGTTCCTGTCGACGTGGCAGGACCAGATCGAGACCTTCGGCTTGCAGTTCGCCTCGCTCGACGTCCGCCAGGATTCGCGCGTGCATACCGACGTGCTGGCGGAGATCTTCAAGCGGACCGGCACGTGCGCCGACTACGCCGCCGCCGATGAAGCCGCCCGGCAGCAACTGCTGCTCGCGGGACCGACGGTCGGCAACGAACTATTGCAGTACAGCCTGTCGGACATGGCCCGCGAGACGCTCTCGCTGCTGAAGCTGATGGTGCGGATCGTCCGCTCGCAGGGGCCGGAGCGGTTCGGCGGACACGTCATCAGCATGACGCATCACCCCAGCGACGTGCTCGCCGTGTGGTGGCTGTGGCAATGGGCCTGGAAGGCGACGCCGGGCGATCACACGCGGCCGGTGACGTACCTGCCGATCATCCCGTTGTTCGAGACCATCGACGACCTGCAGCGCGGGCCGGAGATTCTGGAGGCGCTCGTCGCGTTGCCGGCGTATCGCGATTACCTGCGGACGTCGCCCGAACCGACGCCCACGCAATGCGTGATGGTCGGTTACTCGGATAGCACCAAGGACGGCGGCTATCTCGCCGCCTGTTGGGGGCTGTTCCGCGTGCAGGAGCGGCTGGCTGACGTCACCGCCCGGCACGGATTGCGGCTGGTCGTGTTTCACGGCCGCGGCGGGGCGCTCGGTCGCGGCGGCGGTCCGGCGGCCCGGGCGATTCTGTCGCTCCCCTCGCGCTCCGTCGGCGGTTCGCTCCGCATGACCGAACAGGGGGAAGTCCTGTCCGAACGGTACGACGACCCGCAGATCGCCCGGCGGCATCTGGAACAGGTGACGTGGGCCACGCTGCTGGTCTCCGGCGAACCGCAGCCGCCGGTTCCTGAAGAATGGTTCGCGCTCATCGACCGATTGGCCCAGCGATCGTTCGTGGCGTATCGCGAACTGGTCGAACATCCCGGCTTCTTGCCGTACTTCGATCAGGCCACGCCGATCTCCGAGATCGAGCGGCTGCCGATCGGTTCGCGTCCGTCGCGGCGTCGCGAGCGGAAGTCGCTGTCCGACCTGCGAGCCATTCCGTGGACGTTCGCCTGGACGCAGAGCCGGCAGTTCATTCCCGCCTGGTACGGCTTGGGGACGGCACTCCTGGAGGACACGCAGGCCCGCGGCGACGATTGGTCGCTGCTGCAGACGCTGTATGCCCGCTGGCCGCTGTTCCAGGCGGTGATCGACAACGCCGTCCTCGCGCTGGCGAAGGCCGACCTCGGCATCGCCCGGCGGTACGCCGAACTGGCGGAAGATCACCCGACGGCGTCCGCGGTTTGGCAGCTCATCGAGACGGAGTTCCAGCGCAGTCAGGCCGCGGTTCTGATGATTACGAAGCAGCCGACGCTGCTCGCCGGCACGCCGTGGCTGCAGCATTCGATTCAGGAGCGGAATCCGTCGGTCGACCCACTGAACCTGATGCAGATCGAACTCATCCGCCGGATGCGCTCGGCGTTGGACGCCGGCCAGGAAGACGCGGTGCTCCGCCTCGGCGAACTGGTGCGGCTCACCATCCAGGGCGTGGCATCGGGATTGCGCACCACGGGGTGACGTTCGTTGGAGTCCAGCCTTTAGGCTGCTCTTCGTCTTTCCATCGAAGAGAAGAGCAGCCTAAAGGCTGGACTCCAACGGGAGTGTGCCACTGGCGAGGGGCTTCGCTCGCCAGTGCTCTTTTCGTAGACGGCACCAGGTGCCTACTCCATTGAAAACACTGGCAGCCCAAAGCTGCTGCCAGTGGCACCCAGCGTGACCCCGGAATCGCTGTGGCCAAACATTGCCCAATAGAACGACTCCCGCAATGAAAACGCCCCGGTTGTTGCCGGGTGCTTTCGTTTCCAGTTGACCGTTCCAGCGTCATCCCCGTACCGTACCCCCATGCCC
>JAWXBB010000180.1:0-28868 GCA_034439795.1 Planctomycetaceae bacterium
GCCACTTGCGGGAATCTCAAGTCCCGCCAAGACTTTCGTTCAAGTCGGAGAGCGGTCCGGAACCGGCAGAACTCGCCGGGAATCTGGTTAGCCGCGACCTCCAGCCCGACGTCGATGTACTGCCCGCCGCCGGTTTGGTGGCAGTGGACGGCGAGCGTGTTCTTGCCCGTTTTGAGCAGCTCCACCGCGTCGGCGGGGATGCGGTAGCCCGTGTACGACGTGGTGTACCCCGTCACTTTGCGCAGGAGAACGCCGTTCAGGTAGACCTCGGCGTCTTCGTCGTGATGGATGCGCAGCTTCAGATCACCCTGCGGCAACTTGGACAGCTCGAACGTCCGCCGGGCGTAGATGTCGGGGGTCTTCCATTCGGTCTTCACCGTCGTGCCGGGGGTGGTCGGTTCGCCGAAGCCCGCGGGGCCGGTCTTCCACGACGACGCATTGAAATCGACGGCGAACCAGTTGTCCGCCGGTTTCTCAGTGGTGTACGCCCACGTCGCCGATTCCCCCTGGTCGGCCGTCTTCAGAACTGATGTAACCACCCGCGGCGGTTGCCACAGCCGCTTGTGGGCTTCGGCGAGCGCGGCGACGGGGAGTTTTTCGACTTCGCGGTCGTACGTCAGCAGGCCATTGACTTCGATTTCCACGTCGGTGGTTTGCGTGTAAATCGCCCCGGCGAGGCCGTCGCGGGCAATCATCGGTTGCAGCTTGTCGATCAGGTCGAGATAGGCGTCGGTCAGCGCTTCCTGCGTGGTGAAGCTGCGGTAGCCCCAGTTCTTCTCCCCTTGCCAGGTGCGTCCCTTCAGAGGCAGACCGAGTCCGCCGTACTCGCCCAACACCGCGGCCCGTGTGGGTTCCGTCTTCGGGGCGAACGGGCCGGGGTAGCGGTGATAATCGACGATGTCCCCCACGGGGAAATCGTTGCCGCCGGACGCGGGGTTCACGAGCCGGGTCGGATCGTACTCCTTCGTCCACTTGGCGACGCCGACGGTGTCGGACTGACCCCAGCCCTCGTTGTACGGCACCCAGGCGACGATAGACGGGAAGGGCTTGCAGAAGTCCATGATGTTCTTCCACTCGCGGCGGTAGTTCTCCATCGACTCCGGCGACCGCGTCATCTCGGTGCCGTTGTGAGTGCCGATGGGGTCCCACTTGGCGTGCTTGTCGCCCGAGGGCATGTCCTGCCAGACGAGCATGCCGAGCTTGTCGCACCAGTAATACCACCGGGCCGGCTCCACCTTCACATGCTTGCGGATCATGTTGAAGCCGTACTTTTTGGTGATCTCGATGTCGAACTTCAGGGCCTCATCGGTCGGCGCGGTGTACAACCCGTCCGGCCACCAGCCCTGATCGAGTGTGCCGTACTGGAAGAGGGGCTCGTTGTTGAGGAACATCCGCGTGACGCCCTTGTCGTCCTTGCCGAGGGAGATTTTGCGGGCCGCGAAGTACGTCGTGAAATGGTCGAACCGCTCGATGACTTTGGTTTCCAAGAACCCTTTGTTTCCGACCTCAACCGACCACAGGCGTGGCGTTTGCGGACTCCACAAGGTTTTCTTCAGCAACGCGGGATCAATTTTTCCCTTGAGTAATGAGGGAGTGTTGACTGGTGACGGGTAAGCGAAATTGATCACGAGATCATCGCTCTTGTTTCCCGTCTCAGAGGGAAACGTCGCGCGAACTTCAGGTAAGTTGTTGAAGTCCCGATTGACGAAGTCCACGATAGCCGTGATTTCACCAGCATCGATGTCGGTAGTGAATGTGATCCCGCGGATGTACCTCTTCGCCACCGGTTCCAGCCACACGGTCTGCCAGATGCCCGTGACTGGCGTGTACCAGATGCCGTGCGGGTTCTGGACCTGCTTGCCGCGGGGTTGGTAGCCCACGTCGCTGCCGTCGAAGACCGAGACGACCAGTTCGTTCTCGGCGTCTTTCTTGAGCGAGCTGGTGATGTCGGCCGAGAACGGGTCGTACCCGCCCTTGTGTGCCGCGACTTCGGTCCCGTTGACCCAGACTTTCGCGTCCCAATCGACAGCACCGAAGTGCAGCAGCACGGTCTTGTCCTGCCACGCGGCGTCCTGGGGGACGGCGAACATCCGCCGATACCACAGCCGCTTGTCCGGCCCAACTCGCTGCATCACCCCTGACAACGCCGACTCAATCGGGAACGGCACGAGAATCTCGCCATCCCACGCTGGCGGCTTGGCCGCATCTTTGTCCGTGATCGCGTACTGCCACACGCCGTTGAGGTTCGCCCAATGTTCGCGCACCAACTGCGGCCGCGGATACTCCGGCAGCACCTTGTCCGCTTTGACGTCCTTCGCCCAGCGCGTCATCAGCGCGGCGGTTTTCGGCTGCCATTCCGCAGAAACGGTGACGGGAATCGCGGCGACAACGAACGTCAATGCCAGTCCCAGGAGCGAGCGCATGGTGATTTCTCCGAACCGATGTGCGAGGTGAGTCTGACGACAGAATATCGCCGGGACGTTACGCCGTCGATCATCGGCAAGGGATGACAACCGTTCTCAATTCGCGAGCGGGGGAATCTCATTGACGAGGGAGACCTCTCCCGATTTTCAGAGGCGCTCTTATCAGACTTATCAAGTCATGCGCAGCACGGGTGATTTCGTCCGTCCCGGAGGGACTACAGCCATTAGCCGGTGGTTGAGCGCAGCGACACCACCGGTAGGAGGCATGTTGGCGCGCTCGACCCCGGCAGGGGCCGCAGTTCGAGCAAACTCTGTGACCCCTGCCGGGGTCGGCGTTTGATCCATCGCTTTCCGGTGGTGTCGCTGCGCTCAACCACCGGCTAATGGCTGGGAACCCTCCGGGTTCACCATGCCGTAACTCCTCCAGCGGCATCCGACGCCAAACTATGGGGCCTTCTTGTCCGTCCAAGTACCGAAATCCCTCGCGAGCACCAATGCCAAGGACTCGGATGCACAACCACAAATCATGACTGAGGAATCATTTGCGATTTTCTTTGAGCCAAACACGGACGAGACCGTAATCACTCTTGCCGAGTTCGATCCGTAGCCGTTAAGCTCGCATCCTTACGAATTCGACAGGAAAGGTGCCGTCCGTGCCAAACTCCAGCATTCGCGATCTCTCAACTTTGCCGCGAGATTTGACCTCCGGTCTGGTGGTCTTCCTCGTCGCTTTGCCGCTCTGTTTAGGGATCGCGCTCGCCTCGAATGCCCCGCTATTCTCCGGGCTATTGGCGGGTATCGTCGGCGGCCTGGTGATCGGCGCGCTCAGCGGCTCGCACACCAGCGTCAGCGGACCGGCCGCAGGGTTGACGGCGATCGTGGCCGCGCAGATCGCAGCGCTCGGTTCGTTTGAGGCGTTCCTGTTTGCCGTCGTGATTGCCGGCGTGATTCAAGTCGGGTTGGGACTCTGCCGGGCCGGCTTCATTTCGGCGTTCTTTCCGTCCAGCGTGATTAAAGGGCTGCTCGCCGCGATCGGCGTGATCCTGATCCTCAAGCAGATTCCGCATCTGTTGGGGCACGACGCCGACCCCGAAGGGGAAATGGCGTTCCGGCAGCCGGACCACGAGAACACGTTCTCGGAATTCGGCGAACTGCTGTTCGACATCCATCCCGGTGCGGCGGCGATCGGGCTGGCTTCCATCGCGGTGCTGGTCCTGTGGGACCGGATCAAGTTTCTGAAGAAGTCCGTCGTCCCCGGACCGCTGGTCGTGGTCGTGCTGGGGACGGCGCTCAGCCTGTGGTTGTCGCGGTTTAGCGGACGCTGGTCGGTAACCGGCAACCATCTGGTGCAGGTGCCCGTCGCGGAAAGCCTCGTGGGCCTGACCGCATTCTTTCAGCACCCCGATTTCGCCCAATGGACCAATCCGGCGGTGTATTACGCGGGGGCGACGATCGCCATCGTGGCGTCGCTGGAAACGCTGCTGAACCTGGAAGCGGTCGACAAGCTCGATCCCCAGCAGCGCACCACGCCGCCCAATCGAGAACTGCTGGCTCAGGGGATTGGCAACGTCGCCGTGGGATTGTTGGGCGGCATTCCGGTGACGGCCGTGATCGTCCGCGGCTCGGTGAACATCAACGCCGGCGCGGCGACCAAGCGGTCGGCGATCTTTCACGGCCTGCTGCTGCTGGTCAGTGTGGCGTTCCTGCCGATGTGGCTAAACCTGATCCCGCTGTCGTGTCTGGCGGCGATTCTGCTCGTCACCGGCGTGAAGCTGGCCAGTCCGGCGCTCTTCATGGCGATGTGGCGGCAGGGCCGGTATCAGTTCGCGCCGTTTATCATCACGGTGGTGGCGATCGTGTTCAGCGACCTGTTGATCGGTGTGCTGATCGGGCTCGCCGTCAGCCTGGGATTCATTCTCAACAGTAATCTGCGTCGCCCGCTGAAGCGATTCATCGAACGGCAACTCGGGGGCGATGTCGTTCACATCGAATTGGCCAACCAGGTGAGCTTCCTCAACCGCGGCGTGCTGTCGGAGGCACTGGACCGCATCCCGCGCGGCGGCCAGGTGCTGCTCAATGCGCAGCACACCGACTACATCGACCCCGACGTGCTGGACCTCATCCGCGACTTCAAGGAACACACCGCCCCCGCCCGCGAGATTCGCGTCAGCCTGCTGGGCTTTCGGGCCAAGTATCAGCTGGACGATCAGATTGAGTACGTCGATCATTCCACGCGCGAACTCCAAAGCCTGCTCACGCCGACGCAGGTGCTCAAGATCCTGAAGGACGGTCACGAACGGTTCCGCACCGGCCGGCGGCTGACGCGGGATTTTGACCGGCAGATCGCCGCGTCCGGCGACGGACAGCACCCGCTCGCGGTCGTGCTGAGCTGCATCGATTCCCGCACGCCCGCCGAGCTGCTGTTCGATTTGGGCGTGGGGGACATCTTCAGCGTCCGCATCGCCGGCAATACCACCAGCCGCAAGGTGTTGGGCAGCATCGAATACGGCTGTGCCGTCGCCGGGGCGAAGCTGGTGCTGGTGATGGGGCACACCCGCTGCGGCGCGGTGACCACCGCCGTCCGCGCAGCCTGCACCACCGAGCCGATCGCACAACTGACCGGCTGTCAGCACGTCGAACACATCCTGCAGGAGATTCAGGCCTGCATCGATGACAGCGTCTGTCAGCGCATCGGCCAGCTTTCGGACGAGGAACAGGCCGCGTTCGTCGACCTCGTCGCCCGCGACAACGTGCTGCGGACGGTCGAGGTGATCCAGCAACAGAGCCAAACGCTCGACCGGCTGGCCCGGGAGGGCCGGATTGTGATCGTCGGCACCCTGTACGACGTCGTCACCGGGGACTTCACGTTCTGGACCGACGACGACGACGAAGTCGACGCCCGGTCCAACGGCCAGGCGATGATTTCGCCGTGAATTCGGCACGCGAATGGGTGCCATGCAATGCCGTTCACGAATTTGAGAGACGGCCAAAGGCGTTAAATATCCGCAGATTTCACAGATTCCGCAGATTGAAGTCAGACATAGGACGGCCTCAAGGATTCAAGTCCCGGCAGCGACCCATGTCTTGAATCTGCGTAATCGGTGAAATCTGTGGAGGAAATCTTATCCTGCCGATTCGATTCGTGAATGGCGTAGCATGGCACCCGAACGCCGAACGGCCGCGCTTGCGGGCATCCCGCGGAAGCGTCTATCATTCCCGCTTCGCAACCGCCCCACACCGTTATTCCGCCGGATGCCGCCCCGATGGCCGATTACAACAAGTACGATGCCCGCATGGATTCGCTGGTGATGGAAACCCGCACGTTCTGGGATCCGTCGATCGGGAAGCTGTCCGACGAAGACAAGGCGTGGCTGGCGACGGTCGTGCATCAGACCCCCGCACAGGCGGCGAAGATCAACTACGATCGCTCGCACACCGGCTTCACCCGCGAAATCACCGTTACCGCGGACGACGTGGCGCGGATCTACCGCGACAAAGTCGCGTCGTAGGAGCCGGGGCGTGTCGCCCCGGTCTTCTCTTCGGAAAAACAAGACCGGGGCGACACGCCCCGGCTCCTAATGCGAGTGCTGCCATAATCGCTTCGGCGGCTTCGCCGGCGACGTCCGATACGGCGCCGACTCGCAACTGCTCATCGCGGCGACCAGCACGTCCAAGTCGTCCGTCAGAATCAGGCGATCCAGGTCGTCGAGAGCGATCGTCTTCTCGGCGAGCATCGTGTCGCGCATGAAGTCGAACAGCGGTTTCCAGTAGTCGATGCCGAAGAAGATCAAAGGGAAGTTGAAGATTTTCCCGGTCTGCACGAGCGTCGCCGCCTCGTAGGCTTCATCGAGCGTGCCGAAGCCGCCGGGGAAAATCACGAACGCCTGCGAATATTTGACCAGCATCACCTTCCGCACGAAGAAGTAGCGGAACAGGACGACCTGATCGACGTACGGGTTCGCGGCCTGCTCGTGAGGCAGCACGATGTTGCACCCGATGGATTTGCCGCCGACGTCTTTCGCCCCGCGGTTGGCAGCCTCCATGATGCCCGGCCCGCCGCCGGTCATCACGACGAAGCCCAGCTTCGCCAGCTCCTGCCCCGCCCGCCGCGCGAGCTGATAGTACCGATGCTGCTCGTCGAACCGGGCCGAGCCGAAGACCGTCACGCACGGTCCCAGGAAGTGCAGCGCTCGAAAGCCGCGGATGAACTCGATGCCGATCCGCACGACGCGCAGAAACTCATTGGTCCGCGACCGCGGCCCGGCCAGCAGCCGGCGTTCGCTCTTGAGCGTGCTGTCGGACGCCGCGGGAATCAGCCGGCGGCCGGGCGGTTCGATCCGGATGGAGGTCATCGGGCGACGTGTACTCCGAACAGGGGACGGCTATGATCGAATCCCGTTAGCCGCGACCCGGAGGCTTGGCGCAGGGGAGCGCGGGGTGAAGCGCATCGCCCGTGATGCGCGCTCCATACAGCACTCCCCTCCGCAGAGCCTCCGGGTCGCGGCTAACCAATCAGTGGACGAGTTCTATCCCAAGGTTCCGGGTTGATGATAGATCACATCGAGATCGACGGCGTGCAGTTGTACCTCAGCCGGCCGGATGATTCCGCCGGGGAATGGATCGGGCAGCGCGAGATCTTGAAGCATCTGCTCGCCTGCTGGCTGACCGTCGACGAGCGCGACCTGCCGCTCGCCCCGAGAATTATCGGAACGCCGGGCATTGGCAAGACCACGCTGGCCATCGCCGCCGGCCGGGCCAGGCAGCAGCACGTCTACATCTACCAATGCACGGCCGACACCCGCCCGGAAGACCTGCTCGTCACGCCCGTGCTCGCCGAGAGCGGCCGCATCCGCTATCACGCCTCGCCCCTCGTTACGGCGATGGTTCGCGGCGGGATCTGCATTCTCGACGAGGGAAACCGCATGAACGAGAAGTCGTGGGCCAGCCTCGCCCCGCTGCTCGATCATCGGCGGTACGTCGAGTCGATCGTCGCCGGCATCACCATCCACGCCCACCGCGACTTCCGCTGTGCGGTGACGATGAACGACGACGAATCGACGTTCGAGATCCCCGACTACATCCTCAGCCGGTTGCAGCCGACGCTGCCCGTCGGCCATCCGCAGCGCGACGACGAACTCGCCATCCTGCGCTATCACCTGCCGTTCGCCGAAGCCGAGATGCTGAACCTGACCGCGGCGTTCCTGCAACAGGCGCACGAGCTGATCCTCGACTACTCGACCCGCGACGGCATCAACGTCCTTCGGTATGCGATGAAGCGGCTGGCGCAAGACCCGACGCACCCCGTCGGCAAAGACCGCCTGTGGGCGGAAGCGCTGATCGCGTGCCTCGGCGAAGAGGCCGCGGACCTCAATGATCTCGCCGAGCGCAAACGTCGCACGCTGGGCGGGCAGGCAACCCCGATGGGCCTGGGGGACTTCTTCTTCGACCCCGACGACCCGCTGCACCCCGACGCCGAAGATGAGGACGACGACGAATAGCCCTCGTCCGCAGGAAGCCCAGGGACATCTGTCCCTGGGCTTCGCTGACCCGTCCCTAAAACTGGTCTGGCCGGGTTTGAGGGAACCGTTTCTAATGGATTTCGTCGAATCGCGGCGGAAATGCGGGCCGCATCGACGTCCGCGGTTCCTACAATTTCCGATAGGGAAATGTGCCTGCATTGTCGGAGACGGCACGCGCGCGGTTCGGTAGTGAGATGGGGTGAGCCATGAGTTCCGTTTTGACGACAGCGTCGGCAGCCGACATCGAAACGACGACTACGCCGGAACCGCGTCCGTCCAGTCGCGGGGAACCGGTCTGGGAACTGGCTGAGCTGTACTATCCGCGACAGGGACAATGGACGGAGGAGGAATATCTCGCGCTGGGCAGCAATCGGCTGATCGAGTTCTCCGACGGCGTGCTGGAGTTTCTGACCATGCCCAGGCTGACCCACGCCCGCGTGTCCCGATTCATCTCGGACATGTTGCGGGCGCACGTCGAGCCGCAGCGGCTGGGCGAGACGTTGTGGGCACCGGTGAGCGTGAGGTTGCGTGAAGGCAAGTTGCGAGAGCCGGATGTCCTGTTTCTCCGCAACGGCCGACCGACTACGCGCGACGTGCCGGACGGTGCTGATCTGGTCGTCGAAGTCGTCAGCCATGATCCCAAGGACATCGAATGTGATTACGAGCAGAAGCGCCTCGAATATGCCGAGGCGGGCATCCCGGAATACTGGATCGTCGATCCGCAGACCGGCACGATCACCGTGCTGACGTTGCCCGCCGGTGCGACCGAGTACGCCGTCCACGGCGAGTTCCGTCCCGGTCAACAAGCGACGTCGGTGCTGCTGCCGGGGTTCGCGGTGGATGTGGCCGCGTGCTTCGCGGCGGGACGGGGGGAACAGCGATGAGTTCCGTATTGACGCCTGCGACAGTGGCTGCTCCGGAGTCCGCGCTCGGCCAGCCGACGTGGGAAATCACACGGTTGTTCCCCTGGCAAGGTCAATGGACCGAGACGGAGTTCGTGTCGCTGGACGCTCCGTGTCTGGCGGAGCTGAACGACGGCGTGCTGGAGTTCCCCGAAATGCCGGACCGCGCTCATCAGTGGCTCCAGAAAATCCTGCTCCGGTTGCTGGATGATTATGTGATGCAGCATCGATTGGGCGAAGTGCTCGGCGCTCCGACGCCCATTCGGCTCCGACCCGGAAAGTTGCGCGAACCGGACGTGTTCTATCTGTCAAATGCCCGGCGGCCGGCGGATCCCCGGGCGATTCCCGACGGTGCCGATCTGGTTGTGGAAATCGTGAGCATCACCCCCAAGAGCCGCCGTCACGACGTGGTGACCAAACGCAGTGAATACGCGGCAGCGGGCTTTCCAGAGTATTGGATCGTCGATCCCGAAACCGACACGATCACCGTGCTGACGTTGCCCGCCGGTGCGACCGAGTACGCCGTCCACGGCGAGTTCCGTCCCGGTCAACAAGCGACGTCGGTACTGCTGCCGGGGTTCGCGGTGGATGTGGCCGCGTGCTTCGCGGCGGGGCGGGGGGGGCCGAAATGATTCAACTCACCGATTCCGATTTCCAAACCGCCGCCCAGGGTCACCCCGTGCGGCTGACCGACCCGTCCGGGCAGGCGGAGTTCTTCCTCGTGAGCGCGGCGCACCTCGAGCGGCTGAATGCTCGTGGTCCTGTCGTGGCAGAGGTCGAAGCTGGATACCACATCCTGGCCGGCGTCTCCCCGGACGACTGGGAAGACATTTCCAATTACGAGGTGAATGGCGATCATGCCTCTGCGACGCGGTGATGTCGTGCTGCTCGATTTCCCCTTCAGTGATGGAACCGGAACGAAAGTTCGGCCAGCGCTCATCGTGCAGGGAGATCACGACAACGTCCGCATGGAGGCGACCATTGTGGCGCTCATCACCAAGAATCTGACTCGTGTTGATGCCGAAGCGGCGCAGTTCCTCATCGAACTCAATACGCCGATCGGTCGTGATGCCGGATTGCGAGCCAACTCCGCCGTTGTGTGCAATCACCTCTTTACAGTGCCACAGTTTCGCATTCGACGCACGATCGGTCATCTGCCAGCGCCGGCGATGAGAGTTATCGACGGTTGCTTGCGAACCGCGCTCGATCTGTCCACCGACGCCATTGGCGACATTGCAGGAGGCCTCCCGCCATGACCCGTGCCATCGATCGCGACAACCAGCGCTTCAAGGAGATCGTCCGCGGGAAGGTCCGCGGGAATCTCAAGAAGTACATCACGCATGGCGAAGTCCTCGGCCGCAAGGGCAGGGAGGTCGTGTCCATCCCCGTCCCCAACATCGAAATCCCCCATTTCCGGCACGGCAACAAGGGGTCCGGCGGCATCGGGCAGGGAGAGGGCGACGTCGGGCAGCCCATCGGCAAGAGCGGCGATCAGGACGGCGACGGTCAGGGGGAGGCCGGCGATCAACCCGGTCAGCACATCCGCGAGGCCGAGCTGACCATCGATGAGCTCGCCGAGATGCTCGGCCAGGAGCTCAAGCTGCCGCGGATCGAGCCCAAGGGGCAGAACACCGTCAAGTCGATCAAGACAAAGTACGACAGCATCCGCCAGACCGGCCCCGACTCGCTGCGGCACTTCAAGCGGACCTACAAACGAGCCCTGCGACGGCTGATGGCGTCGAGCGGCTACGACCCCAAAAACCCGGTGGTCATCCCCACGCGCGAGGACGAACGCTTCCGCGCGTGGACCGAAAACCCGGAGCCGCAGGCCAACGCGGCGATCATCTATATTATGGACGTCTCCGGCTCGATGACCGACGACCAGAAGGAAATCGTCCGGACCGAATCGTTCTGGATCGACACGTGGTTGAAGAGCCAGTACGACGGCATCCAGCGCCGTTACGTCGTCCACGACGCCGTGGCCCACGAAGTCGACGAGGACACGTTCTACCGCACGCGCGAATCGGGCGGCACGCGGATTTCGTCGGCATATGTGAAGGCCAAGGCGATCATCGAGCGCGACTTCCCCCCGTCCGACTGGAACATCTACATCTTCCAGTTCTCCGACGGCGACAACTGGGGCGAGGACAACACGGCGTGCCTGAAGACGCTGCAGGAGTTCTTTTTGCCGACGTGCAACCTCGTCTGCTACGGCCAGGTGGAAAGCCCCTACGGCTCGGGGGACTACATCCGCGAGCTGAAGAAAGTCGTCGGCAAATGGGAGAACCTCGTCCTCAGTGAGATCAAGGACAAGGACGGCATCTACGAGTCGATCAAGACGTTTCTGGGGAAGGGGAAGTGACGGCGCTGGACTCCCACGGAAAACCAACGGCTCGGAGACAATGTTACTTGCCTAGACGGCGTGTTTTGGGATTTCAACAGGAACCAGAATCAATCGTCGAGTCATCGCTGCTTCGGCTGCCTGAAGTTCCTCGGTTTCACGCTGCTGCATTTCCTTCTCGAATGCGGCGTCTTCCATTCGTTGCGCCTGGCGTGCGAGTTCTGCCGCAACGGCGCGAGCCTCCGCGGCATTGGCTTCGAGAGATTGACTTGAATCGTCGAGCATTTTGTTGGTGGTGCTGACAGCACTGTGTGCAGACAGCACACGGATTGCGATCGGGAGCGCAATCCACGCACCACCCGCGGCGCTTGCCGCGGCAGTGGCCCCAAAGAATGCGGCCATCGTGCAGAAGCCCCACCGCGTTTTCCCGTTGAGGATTTCACCGGCTCCAGGCAATGCGACGGACGCCGCACCGGCAGCAATCTTCGCGATTGGCGCGGCCATCTCCACGACCGCATTGGATGTCGACAGAATTGCAGCCCTTGCGCTTTGAACGCGGGCATCCTTTCGGACGGCTTCCGATGCACGAGCCGCTGCCGATGTCGTCCCAGAAATTGTTGGCAGCCATCGCGTCAGGGCGTTCGTTTTCGGCTCTGCCGGCGCGGGTTCCGCTTCTTCAAAAGAACTTTCAAAGACCGAGCGGCAAAAGGCGCAAACGAACTTTTTCCCAATCACAGCTTCGGGTACACGCAGTCCACGTTGACAATCTGGGCACCGAAACCGGAGATAGCCCTCGACGCTCTTAGCCTCAGTCGACACTCGAGTTCTCAAGGCGGTCGACTTATGCGAGAGTGTCATTCAAGATCCCGCTGCGTCAAACTGACATGCACGTGCCATCAATGCGACACAATCCGCAAATACGTCTAGACTGGGTTTTGCGGACTGGTTCCCTGCTCTGTGGCGCAACTCCCTACCGGACCACGCCATCGCATCTGCACGAAGTCACAATTCGCGGAGTTACCCGACCAGGATTCGAACCTGGACAAACAGAACCAAAATCTGTTGTGCTACCGTTACGCTATCGGGTAATTCTCACAGTTCCCAGCATTCTTGACACCCGGATTGACACCCGGTACGCTGGAGACCTGAACAAACGAACGTCCCGCGGCGGCAACCGCCGGGCAGTTCTGACACCTGACACTGTGTCTGCGAGGTGCTGTTCATGGTCGCCAAGTCTACCAGCCCCGGCGTTGCGGTCAAACCCAAGAAGCCCCGCGCCGACTTCCCATTGTTCCCCCACGCTTCGGGCCGGTGGGCCAAGAAAGTCCGGGGACGCTTCGCCTACTTCGGGAAAGTCGCCGACGATCCCAAAGGTGTCAAGGCGCTCGCGCAGTGGCTCGAACAGCGGGACGAACTGCTCGCGGGCCAGACACCACGGGTCAAGGGGCCGGGGCTGACCGTCCGCGATCTGTGCAATCGGTTCCTGACCGCCAAGCGGACGCTGATCGACAGCGACGAACTCTCCCGCCGGACGTTCACCGGGTACATGCAGTCGACCGACAAGCTGATTGCCGCGTTCGGCAAACACCGGCTGGTGACCGATCTGGCGAGCGACGACTTTGAGCGGCTGCGCGCCGATCTGGCGGAGGGCGTGGGGCCGGTCAGTCTGCGGAACGACGTGCGGATGATCCGCATGGTGTTCAAGTACGGATATGACGCCGGGCTGATCGACAAACCGATTCGGTTCGGGCCACACTTCCGCATCCCTCCCAAGCGATTGCTGCGGCAGGCCCGGCAGGCGGCGGGCAAGCGGATGTTTGAGGCCGACGAACTCCGGTCAATCATCGACGCGGCCGGGCAGCCCCTCAAGGCGATGACGCTGCTCGCGATCAACTGCGGTTGCGGCAATACCGATGTCGCCAACCTGCCGCTGACCGCGGTCGACCTGGATGCCGGATGGCTCGATTACCCACGTCCAAAGACGGCTGTTGAACGTCGCGTGCCATTGTGGCCAGAGACCGTTGCGGCGATGCGTGAGGCCCTAGAGAACCGCCCGCGATCAACTGATGGCAACCCGCTGTGCTTCCTCACGAAGTATCGACAATGCTGGGTGCGCGTCAGCGACACCGGCAGCATCGTCGACGGCGTGGCCGGGGAGTTCGGCAAACTCTTGAAGCGCCCCCGCTGTCCGCAGTGCGGCGTCATCGCACCGGCGAAGCGCGGAGAGAAACCGGCGCGGTGTGCATCGTGCCAGTGGACGCCGACTGATCCCAGCGAATGGCAGACGCTGCATCGTAACGGCCTGAACTTCTACGCCGTCCGGCATACGTTCCAGACGATTGCTGAAGAGTCCCGCGACCTGCCGGCCGTGCGGTACATCATGGGCCACGCCGACCAGTCGATGAGCGCGGAGTATCGCGAGCGGTTCAGCGACGATCGGCTGCTCGACGTTGTCGGGGCTGTGCATTGTTGGTTGTGGCCGGAGGCGAAACTCAAGGCGTCCACGAAGCGGGCCAAGGCCGCGGCGCGAAAGCGGGGGCCATAATGCCACGGCCACGCAATCCCATTCCACCATACACGCTGCACCGGCCGAGCAAGCAGGCCCGCGTGCGGCTTCGCGGCCACGATTACTACCTGGGCAGCTATGGCAGCCCGGACAGCGTGCGGAAGTATCTGGCGTTGATTCTGCGGTACACGGGCCGCACGGAGACGGCTGACGTGATGACGACTTCGAGGTAAGATCGAATCACAGCGGGGATAGCTTTGGCCAGCGACAAGGTGAGCAAGTTCCGTTCTCACCTTCCCCGTTGCTTTTGACTCGGAACACTTCCCCGAACGGAACGGGGGCAACGATGGAATTGGATCACGACGTTCTGCTGGCGGAGTGGCAACTGTGTACGGTCGAGTGGCAGCCGATGACCGGCAACTGGTCTCGCGAGTTGCGGGCATTATGCCTCTCCGGATTGGTGGACGTGCAGGCAACATCGAGGGTGGAGACGACCTCCAGTAGTTTCCCTGAAGTCGTCACGTTTGTTTTCGTGCAAACGGGATTCTTGACTGAGGAGGCAGAACGTGCGCAACACTTGCCGGCCGAATGGTTCGGCGCGGACGGCAAGCCTCTTGTGAAAGCGAATGAGCGGCTGGTGTCGCTGGACGCCGTGAAGCTGACTGGTCGCGGTGCAGCTCTGGCGAAAAAGATTCTAAGGGGAAAGGCCGATCCGCAAGTCGATTTGGTCGACTTCGTTCAAGGTGTCAGCGACGGGGATGCCGAGCGAATGAATATCGCCAAGCAGTCTGCGGCCTGCGAAGTGTTGAACGTGTCAATCGAGCGGCCTGCGGCCGAGCCAGCGAAACTTGGCAAGCCGATTGCCGTGCCGTTTCGCTCGAATGCGGCTTTCGCGGCCGACGCGCAGGACCAGTTCATCGACCGGCTGGCTGCCGGGGTGGCGAAAGCGGCGGCGGAGCAGCCAGCGGCGGTGCTGCCACCCGTCGAGGAGTGGCCAATCGCCTGCTCGCCATCGGCGGAAGCGGAAGTCGTCACCGTCACCGTCTCACAAGTTGCCGAAATCGTGAAGCTCGCCGCTTCGACGGTAGGGAAATGGGCGAAAGATTGGGGCAAGCCAGTGCGGGGACGCCCCACGCCGGGCGGTCGCGCCTCCGTGCTGTACCGCTGGGAGAACGTCCGCGCCTATCTCTGCAAGCGTGACGCCACAGCGACAATCCCGCTCACGCCCCCTCCGGTGCGACCACGGAAGCGAGTCGCGAAGGTGAAATAATGGCGCGTTGACCCGCTTGGTACGCATCTTGATGCGCTTGTCCACAATCATCGCTGCTGCCCATCGACTTCGCGAAAATCGCCATTAGAGTGCCACCGTTGCGTTGAACAACAACGACGCGACGGGAGGCCCAAGTGGTTCAGCAATTCGAGACGGCGACGACGATCGCGCGGCAGCATAATATTGCCCCGCGCATCATCTCCGACCTGTTCTACAGTCGGCACCTCAACGACGCCGAATGCCCGATTGTGAACGGGCGGCGCATCATCCCGCGGGAGTACGTCGGGGAAGTTGAGCGAGTTCTGCGCGACCGGGGCATCATCGGCAAGCGGGAGGCCATCCCGTGCTGACCGCCCCCGCGAACTGCGTAACGCCTCCCGAACTCGCCAAGCGCTGGCGGGCGAAGCCGGAGACGATCATCGCGCTGATTCGCAGCGGCGCTCTCCGTGCGTTCACTCTCTCGCCGGCCGGATCATCGCGGCCACGGTGGAAGATCTCCGCCGACGCCGTCGTGGAGTACGAGAACCGCCACGCGGCCAAGCCACCAGCAGCAACTCCACCACGGCGTCGGAAGGCCGTGGACGTGATCGAGTTTTACTGACCGCGCAGCAATAGGAGCGACGTCATGCAAAGCGAAAACCGCATCCCAAGCCAGTCCGGTTCTGACGACGACTGGCAGCGATGGGCCGAACAGCAGGCCGCGGAGATCAACCGCGGCGACGATGGCCGCGAAGAGGCGGGCCGCGAGAACAGTCACAACTGAGCGATTCAACACCCCGGCGGCAGGGGCATCAATCCAGACCGCCGGGTATCAAATCGAAAAGACCGACAAAAATGATCTTAGACGCGATTGTGATTCCGGACAAGCAGCAAGCCGAGCGGCTGACCCACGCACAGCGAGTTGCGATGCGTCGCCGGGTGATTGAACTGCGGCGGCAACACGGCCTGGATGCGGCTGGCGATCCGATCGACGGGCCCGTCCGACTCGGGGATATCCTTCCGGTTGTCGTCGCGCGGATCATCCAGCAGCCGGATGCCTGCTGATGCCCCGCATTCGCACGCTCAAGCCCGAATTCTGGTCCGATGAAAAGCTGGCACCGTTGCCGCCGATCACGCGGCTGGTGTTTCTTGGCCTCATCAGCTTGGCGGACGACAAAGGCCGGCTCATCGACAACGAGAAGTCCCTTGATGGGTCGATCTTCGCGGAGACGAGCGACTCGTGCCGAGAGTCTCTTGAGGTTCTCACGAGACTCTCACGAATCTCGCGGTACGTTGCCGGCAGTGGTCAAAAGGTCATCCAAATCAACAATTGGGATCGGCATCAGAAGATCGCTCATCCGTCGCCGCACAACCTGCCTGATCCGTCGACTTCAACTCATTCAGACGATTCAGGTTCGGGCAACGTCGCGAGTTTCTCATGCGACTCTCATGAGGAACTCATGCCTCTACCAACGACCAACGACCAACGATCAGGACCAACGACCAAGGATCGGAAGAGCGCTGCGGCTTCGCCTCGCTTCGCACCCCCAACGGTGGACCAAGTCGCCACATTCGCTCGGGAATCCGGATTGACGATGGACCCTCAAAGGTTCGTCGATCACTTCACCAGCAACGGCTGGAAGGTCAGCGGCAAAACCAAGATGGTCGATTGGCAGGCCGCCGTCCGCAATTGGGCGGGAAACGAATTCCCGAAGTCCGGCGTATCGCGCCGCGGTGCAATCGCCAGCGGCCCCGGACAGCGGCTGCACGTCGCCGGAAAGGCGGTGGCCGATGACGCATTCTGAGATCCCCAGCATCGACACCGCAGAGCGCAATCGCCGGGCCTGGACGTGGCGCGGCATCACCGACGCTGCCGGCCCCCGGCACGCCCGCTGCACCTTGGAAAACTTCCATGCCGAGACGGACCATCAGCGTCGCGTGGTCGCCGCGCTGCTGGCTTACGTCGCCGAGTTCCCATCGCACCGCGCCGACGGCCGGGGCGTGTTGCTGTACGGGCCGCGCGGTACGGGGAAGTCACACCTCGCAGTCGCGGCCGTGCGGGAGATCATTCGTCGCCATGGCGCGACGGCCGCATGGTGCTCGGGGCAACAGTTGTTCTCAACGATGCGCGACGGCATCGGCAGCCAGCGGTCGGAGGCCGAACTGCTCGCCGGCTTCACGTCGCCGGACGTGCTGATCCTGGATGACCCGCTGCCGTCCGGGGAGGGACTGACGCCCTACCAGCAATCAACGCTGTGGCTACTGCTGGATCATCGCTATCGGTTCCTACGGCCGACGATCGTCACCTGCAACGTCGCCGGGTCGGAAGAACTCAACACCCGGTTAACGCCGCAGATTGCTGACCGTGTTCGTGACGGGGCGGTCGCGCTGCAATGCGTGTGGGGTTCGCATCGCAAGCTGAGTGCGGTTGTGCGGGAAGGGGCTGAATGATGCGAGACGCTGACCACAACCAGCCGCCGCAGAACCTCGTCGCCGAGCAGTCCGTTCTCGGCTGCATGTTGCTGGATAACCGTTGCGTCGATGCCGTGCGGACCGTGCTCAACAAGTCGGGCCAATTCTACGGGAGCGCACATCAGACCATCAGTGAAGCAATCTTCGCTGTGATCGAATCCGGGAAGGCCGCGGACATTCTCACGGTCGCCGAAGAACTTGATCGCCGGCAACAACTCGCCGAGATCGGCGGCGCTCAGTACCTGATGGAACTGCTCGAATCCACCCCCCACGCGGCGCACCACCAGCACTATGCCGAGATCGTCCGCGACCGATGGTTAGACCGCGGCGTGATCGGCATCGGCACGGACTTGATCCGCGAGCAGCACGACGGCAGCAAAGAGCGATCAGCGATCATCGCCGACGCCGAACAGCGGTTGCACTCGCTCATGGAGTCCGGCGTCGTCGCCGGCCCGCGAGCGATCAGCGACGTGGTCTTAGACTGGGTGACGGAGCGGGCATCCGGCCGCGTCTCGCAGCAATACATCCCCACGGGCTACCTCCGCTGGGATCAATTGACCGGCGGCGTCCCCGCCGGTCGCGTAACCACGCTGGCGGCGCGCACCTCTCACGGGAAGACGTCGCTGTTGCAGGGGGTCGGGTTGCGGATGGCGGAGGTGGGCGTGCCGGTCGCGATCTTCAGTTACGAGATGAGCGCTTCGGAATTGATGGGCCGGTTCGTCTCCGTACTGTCGCGACTCCCGCTGGAGATCGTGCAGCGACTTCAGTTGACCGGCGCAGACGCGCACGCCGTCACCGTCGCAGCGGACCGTCTCGCCGCATTACCGCTGCTGATTGACGACTCCGCCCCGGATGAGGCATCGCTGTATGCGGCGCTGCGGGTGGCCGTTCGCCGTCGCGGGATTCGGGTCGCGATCATCGACTATATGCAACTGATCGAACCGACCGACCGCCGCGTCCCCCGTGAACAGCAAGTCGCGAACCTGTCCCGGTCGCTGTGCAAACTGGCGATGACCACCGGCCTGACGATCATCACCGCCGCTCAACTGAATCGGGAAGTCGAAAAGCGGGAGGGCAAGCGCCCCAGGCTGAGCGACCTCCGCGAGTCAGGCGCGATCGAGAACGATAGCGCGATGGTGGCGTTGCTCTCACGCCCGAACAAGGACGCGGACGGCATCGACACATTCGACAGCTTCGGGGAGGTGCAGATTGCCAAGAACCGGGGAGGCCGGACTGGTGCCTTCAACCTGACGTGGTGGCCATCGTCCGCGGAGTTCCGAGACGACGAAGGGATGGAGTTCCCATGAATGCTGTCGCGACCAACCCAACACTTCTCTGCCCGACCTGCCGCAGTCCCGAAGCCCGGCACATCGCAGCCGATCGCTGGCAATGCGGATGCGGCCGTCTGCTGCGGCGCGTCATCGGCAGCAACGGCCCGGCGATGGTTCGCTGGGTGTCGATGCCGTGGGAACGACCAGCACACCCCCGGCGGGCGGATGTTCCGCCGCGCTCGCGTGTCATCGCCAATGTCGCGAGCACGCCGGGGCTTTAACCAATGACCGCCGCGACCTGTTAGCGCGGCACCCTGCAACCGGCGGCAGTAACGCCGCCTATCGAAAGGAAAAGCTGATGAGTGCTCTGATGCAAGCCCTGGAACAAGCCGAAGCCCACGCCGCCGAACTCGCTGCGGCCGAGTACCGCCGGCTCGTGATCGCCGAAGCCGATGGCGAACAGACCGACGTCGACACCGCGACGGCGATCCTCGCTGCCGCGGGCGTGACGTTGCAGACATTCCGCGACGACGTCACCCGTCGCCAGAAACGCCGCGAACTGGTGGAACAGTTCGCCGGCCTCACGGATGCTGAGCGCGAACAGCGGGAGCACACAGTGGCGATCGCGGCCGAGGTGGAAGCCTTCGAGGAGCTGCACCGCCTACACCGTGCCAAAGTCCATCAACTCAACGCCGTCGTGGTCGCCGCCACGGAAACCGTGCGTTCGGCGCGCGAAGCCGAGCGGCAATTGATCGCCACGGCGACCGACCGCGACTTGCTCCGTCAGCGTGACAAACTGAGGACCGAGGCCGAGCGGCTTTCGCAGAAATGCACCGCGGTCATTGCCGCCCGCCAGACTGCTCAGTGCGCGCTCGGTAATGCTCAGCTCGAATACCGTGCCGCGTTCCAGCCCACGCCCGAACAGGCGGCGCGTGTGCAAAAGTTCGCCGAAACGGCGCGCGAGAAGGAAGCTGAGCGCGTGGCGCTCAGCGCTCCCGCCGACGTGCCTGGCTCCGTGCTTCACGCCCACGCCGCTGTCGGGCAATTCGAGAAGCAACACTTGACGGCGATCGACGCCTAAAACAGCACGCCACCGGTTGTTTCGGTGGCCTTCAATGCGAGGGGGAGCGATGGATTTCATCCAGAGGGTCAAAGCAATGTTCACAAAAACGATCCGCGGCGTGCCACCTGATGACGCCGCAGTGGGCCACCTCCCGGCGATTCGAGATGTTGAAAGCGACTTGCCGCTATACCGGCCCGCAACCGAACTCACGCCACGGCAGATTCGCGGCGAGGTCGAAGGCGGCTTTGCCTGGGAATCGTGGCGGACCGACCCCATCACTGGCAAGCGATGGTTCGCGAAATCCCCGATTCGCGGCGATGAGCCGGCGGCGGAGATTCAGGCGGTTGGCTTCGGCGCCGAGCCGCCTGCCGATAACGACGCGGACGCCGACGAACTCACCGACCGCTGGCGGCTCGCGCTGCACGAATCCGCTCACGCCGCTGTAACAATTTCGCTGGGCGGTCAATGCCGCGGCATGGCCATCCACGGCGGTCGCGGCGGCGCGGGGATTGAAGGGTTGACTCCTCGTCGTCATGCAATCGCCACCGCTTCCGGCCCGGCTGCGGAACGATTGTCGTCGCGGTTCCCAATCCCCTCGGAAGCTCCTGCCGCAGACCGGCCGTTGACGGTCGATGAAGTTTTGGCCAATGCCGACGACGTTCGCGTGATGCTGGCCAGCGATAGCGCGCGACCGGCGGAAGAACGGCAGATTGAATCCGATGCGCGGACGATCGCCATTTGGGCAATCACCGCGAATGAGACTTTGCCTCACACATGGGCTGAACGTGTTGCCGACGTTCACCGCGCGGCGGCCGAACTCATCGAAGTGAACTGCTCCGCCATTGTTCGCTTGGCCGAGGGGCTGTTCATCGGGGGTTCGTTGAATGAAGCCGAGGTCGCCAACCTTTATTACGGGGAGACCGGGTGACGTTTGGCCCTGCCGGGTGCGCTGTCGCGGTTCGTTTGAGCTTCCCGTGGCAGCCCCCGGTGGGGCACCCCGTAGACGCCCAGACTACCCCGCCCGGTTCGGGTCCTTCCGGCCACCAATCGCGCGGCGCGATGTTCCCGCGACCGCGCCTCACAGACAGAGTAAGCAAGAAAACGAGGAATTAGTCATGCCGTCACCAAACAGCTCAAACGGCCGAGACGACTCAGGAAAGTTCCTGCCGGGCAATGCTGGCGGTCCGGGCAATCCCCATGCGGGCCGCGTGTCCAAGCTGCGGGCCGCGTTACTGAACGCAATCACTGAGGACGACATCACCGCGGTCGCGAAGGCCATTGTTGAGTCCGCGAAGCTGGGCGACGTCGCCGCGGCAAAACTGCTGTTCGAGCGATGCCTTGGCCGCCCTGGGGCCGGTGATGACAGCGATGATCAGGCAGCGGGCCGCAATCGAATCCTGGGTCTCCTCGCAACTCCGCAACTTGGAGCTCGACATGAAGCCTGAACCGTTCCCGCTGTCGCCAGAACTCCGCCAACAGGCCATTGCCGCGGTCGGTCGGCTGCTCGAAAGCGAAGCCCCCACCGTCGCCCTGATGGCCGTGGAACTCATGCTGGAAATGGACCGGCAAAATCTGGAAGCCACGCGGCCGGCAATGTGGCCGGGGCTGACCTCGAAGAACTGAAAGGATGATCGATGTCACGCGCAGATGTGTCCGCAGGAAAAGCGTTCGTCAGCCTGTCCATGAAGGACGGCATGACGAAGCCGTTGCAGGACGCGAAGCGCGAACTGTCAGAATTCGGCTCCGGCCTGCTCAGTATTGGTTCCAAAGTCGCGGGCGTGGGCGCTGCCATCACCGGGGGGCTGGCAGCGGCTGTCGCGCACTTCGCCAACGTCGGCAGCGACCTCAACGACATGAGCGTCCGCACCGGCATCTCGACGACGGCCCTTGTCGAGTTTGGTTACGCAGCCGAGATGACCGGAACGGACATGGAGACGCTGGAGGGCGGCATCAAGAAGATGCAGAAAAATCTGGGTGGCATTGGGCCGGAGGGCAAGAAGGCCACGGCCGCCCTGGCCGCAATGGGCATCGTGTCCGACGATATCAGCGGACTCGCACCGGAAGATCAGTTTCAGGCGATCGCTGAAAGCATCGGGGCCATCGAAGACCCCTCACAGCGGGCGGCGGCCGCGATGGCTATCTTCGGGGGCAGCGGAACCGACCTGCTCCCCATGATGCAGGATATCCGGGCGTTGCGCGAAGAGGCCCAAGAACTCGGAATTGCGCCGTCCCCGGAGTCAATCGCCGCGGCAGATATGCTCGGTGACACCATCGACAAGGTCCGCAAGGTTGTGTCGTCGGCATTCTTTGAGATTGGGGCGGCCGTTGCCCCGATGGCACAGGATATCCTCGACGGATTTCTCGTCGGCGCAAAAGCGGTTAAGAAATTCGTTGTCGAGAACAAGTCGTTGGTCATCACCATCGCCAAGGTGGGGATCGGGTTGCTGGCCGCCGGCTATGTCGTCGCTGTCATTGGCAGCGCGTTCATCGGGGCCGGAATGGCGATCAGCGGAGTGCTGGCCGTCTTCTCGGCGTTCTCGGCCGTCGTCGGTGTCGTGACGGCCGTGTTTGGTTTGATTCTGTCACCCGTGGGGCTGCTAGTCGCCGTCTTGGCTGCCGGGGTCTACGCCTGGACTCGATTCACGGAGTCGGGCCGCTCGGCGGTGTCCGGGCTCTCTGGGTTCGTGACATCCACCTTCGGCGCGATTTTCACCACGGTCAACGACACGTTCGGCGGCATTGTTGACGCCATCAAGGCCGGGGATCTGGAACTCGCCGGGCAGATCGCATTGACCGGCCTGCGACTCGTCTTTGCGCAGGGGTTGGAGGCGATCCATGCGTTGCTCGGCGAGACGCTGGGAACGATGGCCGGGCAACTGATGAGCGGCGATTTCTCCGGGGCCTTCGCAACGCTCGGTTCAACGCTTCTCGACTCGTGGGCACAGATCACGTCCGGGCTGGTGTCGCTGTTCTCGGATGCCGCCAATGCCGTGATGGACAAATGGCAAAAGACCGTCAATTCCATCAGCGACTACATCCTTGAGTCCGCCAGTCAGGGCGGCGTGATGGGCTGGGCGTTGGAACAAGTCAGCGGCGTCAACATGCAGGAGGAGGCGGCCCGCGGCAAACGCATCGAAGCCGAGCGGCGCGCCAAGGGGATGACGCCCGACAACGGCAGCGGCCTCACGAAGTCCGATGAGTTTCAACATGCGGGATTGGCCGCTCTCAAGGAATCGGTGCGAACAGCGGGGCAGGCGGCTAATGGGGCGATGTCAACGATCACGGACGCAACCGGCGATGCGCTGAAGGAGAAGACGGCCGGCAGCGGGGCGCAAGCCTCCGCCGAAGTGGTGAAGCTCCGCGGCGAACTGGACGCGCTCCGAGCGAAGTCCGCGGAGAAGGTGGAGGCATTGAAGGCCGGCAGCCAATCCCCCGGTGATGCAGCCGGCGGCCGATTCGGGGAAGGCTCAATGGGCAAAGCGTCGGCCGCGACGTTCAATCTCGCGTCCCTCAGCACCACCGCGGCAAGCGGTCAGTTGCAGGCGGTTAACAAAACAACGACCGCGATCAAGGATCTGGCAAGGCAACTGAAAGAGCAAAACGCCGAGCAACTCAGGGCGACCCGCAATAATGGGCTTTACCACAAATGAACGACAAACAACCGAAGATGCCCTTTGTCGTCATCTGGGATTGGACTGCGGAGTCCAGGTGCTGGCACACGCGAGCGGGCCTTGTGCTCGACATGATCGGCAGTCTCTCCCTGTTCTCGGACGCCCCCGAAGCAGAAGACACTGCCCCGGAGATCGCTGAGGCCGTGATGAGTGCTGTCGGCGACCACGATGGGGCTTTCCTGGCGGAGTGGAAGCGGCGATTTCGCGCTGACGCCGTGGGGGCCACCGCGGACTGGAAGCGAGAGGTTGAACCGGAGCTGATCGCCAAATGGATGTCAGAACCCACGGAACCGGTGATCTGATCGTGAACGCCGACGGCCGCGGGCGAGGATCAAACGGGGCCGATCCAGTGAGCGTCGAGATTGATGACGAACGTGATGGCGTTCCGCGCTACATCCCAACGCCGGCGGAGATCGCCGCGGCCACGGCGGAGATTCGGGCCGAGTGGTCCGACGCTGAGCGGGCGAGCCGGTTCGTCGGGCCGCGGTTCGATCGGTGGTCAGTCCCCGGTATTGACCGCGCGGCCGAAGTGGTCGACCGGAACGCTATCAGGACGTTCCTCGGGACGGGCAGCATCGTGCCGGTGGCAAATGAGTGGGAAAGGGGCGGCGGCGAGAAGCCGGTGGCAATGCCGTTTGATGATTGATGGCGTGCCCGGCAGTGGTGATTGACCAAGGCCCACGACACAATGCCCCCGGTCGGGGGGGCTGCTGCTGGATGGGCTGGCATAACAGACTCTCGGCGGTCATCAACCGGGAGCGAGGTCATGGTGCAGTGCGCGAAGTGCGGATTATTGGCGGTCATCGACAAGCACGGCATTCCAGGGAGTGCTTACCGCATCTGCCGAGACAAGGGGCACAAGACCGGCGAAGATCGCACCCCGATGTTTTTGTGTTGGCGCGGCAAGCGACACTTCTCCCACGAGAAAGGCGAAGGGAAAGCGGCGCAAGCAGGTGTCGTGGCCGAATTGGATCAAGAGATCGACTGTTCATATTTCGTGGAGTGGATCGAATCGAAAACCCCAAAGGAGCATGAAGACATGGCAAGCAAAGACGAGCTACTGGCAATCGAGCGACGGACGTTATTCCGCTCATCACTGATGGCGGTGGCCGTTTTTGTAATCGGAAACCTTGTCGTCGCGGCGATCAAACAAGTTGCGGGATGGGGCTGAAGACCACACCAACGCGCCGCATCAGGGAACTGACGAAGGCTCTCGGAGTCACTTTCGAGAACGATGAGCAGCCATCCTGCAGTTCGCAGAGCAGTATCGAGCGGTGGTTCTTTTCGGCTGGAACATCGCACCGCAGTGTTTGCAGAAGATCGGTTTGACCACGAACGACGTGAAGCTGACCCCGCATTCCGTGACAAGCTGATCCTCGCGCGCACGCCCCGACTCGATTGCACGTCGTCGGCGCTTTTCTTCGGGACTGAGCGGCATGGAGGAGACCTTTCCGGGAGGTCCGATTAGCGTAACTCGCCGCCGTCCCCGTTGACACCCTACTTCCGCCGGGCCGGTTTCTTCGCGGACTCCGCGGCAAGGCGCAGCAGTTCGTCCCGCGCCCATGTTGAAGTGGGTTTGCCGGCCTTGATGGCGGCGGCGTCAAGCTGCTCGCGCTCGGCCTCCGTCAGTCGAATCATCATCCGGTCAAGTTTGCGTTCTCCTGCGAGCGGCGGCCGTCCTGCTGGTGACATCCCGAATTCCTAAAAAAATGTGTGCAGACACAATTGACAAACGGATTGTGTGCAGACATTATTCCAGCAGTGGCGACACTTGGCAATAGACCAGTCGCCGAAATGACGAACAGCCAGCGGTGCTACCAACACCGCCGGCCGTTCTCACCGTTCGATCCCTTTTCTGGAAAGGGTCTCTCATGGCTGCTGCGCATTGTAGCAGTGACCGCGGCTCTGTCAGCCGCAGTCCCTCACGTTCCCGCCGTCCGGTCCGTGAAGGTCTCATCCCGCGCACGATCTTCTTCCCTGCCGGTGTGCTGCGGCGCATCGAACAGGGCAAGCCTCCGGGCGAACTGATCGCCGTCCTGACGGTGCTGCTCTCGGACTGGATGGCGAAAGGAGGTGCGGCATGAAGCGGAAACCCAACCCCCCGGCTCGGCTCACGCTGTACGTCGTCATCTGTGATGGCGGCGTGCTCGGCGAGTTCACGAACCCCGACGACGCCCGGCGGAAGCGCCGCGACTGGAACCGCGTCACGAAGTCGGCACGGGCGACCTTCGACAAAGCGCAAATCCACCGGCGGGAGTTCGTCGAGTTGGAAGGGGGTGCAGCTTGAACGCGACGCTCTCCTTCGATTACCTGCGGACATCGGTCACCACCCCGTCGACGAAGCCCATTCCGATTCCGCCGCCTCCACCAACCGCTGACGAACTGGCCGAACGGGAAGCCCGTCGCCGGAAGAAACGCAACGCCGGATTCGAGCGACTGCGGCAGACCAAAGCCGCGGCCATCGTCCGCGATCGGCTGATTCGCGACCTGATGAACAAAGACCGCGTCTGCCCCTGCTGCGGCGTCACGATGAACTCGGACGGACTGCTGCGGCATCGCCCCCGGCTGGTGGGGGACATCGGCCAGCCGTCGCTGTTGTGCTGGGAATGCTTCGCCCGAATCAAGGCCGACTGCGAACAGCGATCCCACGACACCGGCGGACTGCTGCCGCTGCCCGTGGTCGACGCCGAGAACGATTGCGAGGTGTCCCCATGAGGGAACTGCCACCCGCATTCTCCGATGCCCTGGAGGCCGTCCGGCGTCGCAAGGGCATCTCCGTCGAGGAAAGGCCCGCCACGCCCGCTGTGACGCTGCCAGACGCCGTACCGGGGCCGGATGGGCCGATTGCTGTCGACCCGCCGGACAAGCCCGGAACATTCCTGCCGACGCCCGAGGTCATCCGGGCGATGTGCGCCCTGATCCGGCTGGGGTGGTCGCCGGCAGAAACCGATCGCCGGGCGCGCGGTCAATCACCCGAAGGTCGGGACTGGCAGCCGCGTCGACGGTTCACTGTGGCGACGGGCACGATGTCTGTCGCGACGGGCTGATGTTGTGACCGTCTGATCGTTGACGGACCGACGCCCCGGCGGTGTATGCTGCTGGGGCGGGTTCGTTGGCAGCGAAGGATATCCCATGAGTCGGATCGTTTTCCTGTTGCTCTCTGGGGCGCTGCTCATGGCGGCCGCTGGATGCGGCAGCAATCGGCGGCAATGGGAAATCACCGTCGAGAACAAGAGTAGTTCGCCGTGCTCGTTCTTCATCACGCTTGCGGGCAACAGCGGCGAGAAAGTGGATGACGTGGCACAAGGGAAACCCATCGCTCTCATCGCGGGAGTTCAGCCGACGGTGGTGGAGACCGTGAGGATTGTTTGCGGCAGCGACGAACAAACCCTCACGCCGAATGTCGGACTGCCGATCGGTAAACGATATGCAGTCGTCGTCGCCGTGGATGGAATCGCTCAGGGATCGTTATCGGATCGGTAAACACTCTCAGACGCGACCCCACGACGCCCAGCGGTGCCACGGCTGCCGAAAAGTGTTGACCATTTCCCGACAGAGTCGTAGCGTGTGAGCCGTTGTCGGCGATTGAGTCCTGAGCAGGAGCATGTGATGACACGGATGTTCGCGTTCTCGCTGGTCGTGGTTGCTGTCGGCGTCGGTTCGCTTGTCGCCCAGCAGCAACGGTTGGTCCGCGGGTCGCAGTTGCAGGTGGCTGCGGTCGATGTCCTCGAAGCCATGAAGCATTCGGACGAATTTCGAGATGGCCGGGCCGCAATGAAAGCGGACATTGCTAAGGCTGAAGGCGAATCGAAGGCGAGGGGCGACCTTGTCTTGACCGCGGAGGATGCAAAGCCGTTGGCCAGCGCGGCGGGAGACCAAGCGAAGGAGTATCAGGACTGGAAGGAGGCCAGTCAGAGGCGGATTCTCGCACGAGAGGGAGCGCTCTATGAGGGGGTGCTGGTCAGTATCAATCAAGCCATCACTCAATTCGCCAAAGAAAACACGATTCAAGTCGTCATTCCGATCACGCGGACACCTCCCAAGAAAGGTGCGGCAGTCGAGCTATTGAACACCCGCGCCCGCTCAGTTCAGTATCAAGACCCAGCGATTCCCATCGAAGACATCACGGCCGAGGTCATCGTCATCCTGAATCAGACCTATCGCCAGAACAAAGCCCCATAACGTCCTCACGGCCGCGCCCATCGCCACCAACGAAACAGCCCCACGGCGCGATACCGTGGGGCTGATCTTTTTTCGTTGACCGGGTGTCAGTGACACCCGCACTGGGGATTTTTGAGCGGTTTCCCGCTGTTTTCAGCAGTTGTCAGGCGACTAGGGAGAAACCGCGTTTTACCCTAGAAACCAAGGCGTTTTTGCAGATTTCGACTCACTCAGAACCGCGAACCAAAATCTGTTGTGCTACCGTTACACTATCGGGTAGAGGAAGCCCAGGGATTGCTATCCCTGGGCGTCTTCACTACTTCACTTCGCCGCAGTCCTCGATGACGACCTTCTCCACGGGCTTGTCATTGGAAGTGCGTGTGGATTCGATCGCCTTGACGACGTCCATGCCTTCCACGACCGAGCCGAAGACCACATGCTTTCCGTCGAGATGGGGCGTTTTGACGGTGCAGAGGAAGAACTGCGAGCCGTTGGTGCCCGGGCCGGCGTTCGCCATGCTCAGCACGCCGGGGCCGGTGTGCTTGAGGGTGAAGTTCTCGTCGGCGAACTTTTCACCGTAGATCGACTTCCCGCCGGTGCCGTTGTGGTTCGTGAAGTCGCCCCCCTGGCACATGAACTTGGGGATCACGCGGTGGAAGCTCGACCCCTTGTAGCCGAAGCCCTTCTCGCCCGTGCAGAGCGCGCGGAAGTTCTCGGCCGTCTTGGGAACGACGTCGGACCGCAGCTCCATCACGATCTTGCCGGCCTTCTTGCCGCCGATCGTGATGTCGAAAAACACCTTGGGCAACTTCTTCTCGTCGGCAGCCATCGCAGTACTCCCCAGGGCAACAGCCGCGACGGACGTTGCCAGAACTTGTCGGCGGGTGAACATCGGCCAAAGCCTCCCGGTTGCTTGCCATCGCACGAAATCCTCCGCAACGCTGCGGACGAGGCGGCGACGATTCCTAGATTCCACGGCGGGCATTATGCCGAACTGGCTGCGGGGACGAAAGTCACCCGTGCCGGACAGCCACGTCTCTTCCCCCGCGGGAGTTGACGAGGCTGGCAGGATGGAGGGGAGTTTTCAGGAGGCCGGTTTCTGTCACGGAGGTTCGATGCGTGTTCACCGCCCCGCGGCGGGGTTTGCGCGTGGACTTGGCGCAAGTTCCTGATCCGCGTGGGCTTCAGGGACGACGCCCGGTCTTCGCGGCCACGCTGACGACGCCCTCGGCCAATGTCTGCGGGAAGTGCCGCTGGACTGTGGCCGGATGCCGGGGTTCCGTCCGCGAC
>JAWXBB010000181.1:0-9572 GCA_034439795.1 Planctomycetaceae bacterium
ATGCGGCCGGCAACCTCGCCGCCACCTTACGCAGCCACTACCGGAAACCCGAACGCCTCTTCACCAAACTCGGCATCCTGTAAATGGCGATGGCCCTGGACGCCAACCGCATCGGGGTTGTCGTGACATCGAACACCGATTATCCTGACGGAGGATCACAGACCAAAGCGACCGAATTCTGTTCGCGGTCATCGGGGTCCGTCGCCGGACTGCACCGGTGATGCCGCAATCGCCACGACTTCTTCGTGCTGACGGGAGTGTTGGATGTCTGTCTGCGTGCGACGATGTGCCGCCGTCGTGTGGAGTTGGGGGCTGCTGCTCGCGGTTCTCAGCCTCCCGATGGGCCTGCCGGTCTCGGCATTGGCCCAGACCGAAGAGGCCGCGACCGATGCCGCCGCGCCGGCTGCCCCCGCCGCTGAGGGGACGGCTGCCCCCAAACAGTCCACGCTGATGTGGCTGATCCACACGTCGGGCTGGATCGGCGGCGTGCTGCTGCTGATGTCGTTCTACTTCGTCGCCCAGGTCGTGCAGTTGTTCCTGGAATTGCGGTCCGAAGTGGTCATGCCGCCCGCGCTGATTCAGCAGTGGGACGAATTGCTCGCCAAGCGGGATTTCCAGGGCATCTATCGCACGGCCAAGGAAAACACGAGCGAACTTGGACAATTGGTCGCGGCCGGACTGGCCGCGCTGTCCAGCGGATTGGGTGAAGCCCGCGAAACCGTGGACCGGGTGGGTGAAACGGTCGTGGTCGATATGGAGAAGCGGATCAGCATGCTGGCGGTCATCGGCTCGCTCGGCCCGCTGATCGGACTGCTGGGGACGCTGAAGGGGATGATCGCCAGCTTCGCCGTGATCGCGATGTCGGAAACGCAACTGAAGCCCAGCGAGGTCGCCGGCGGAATCTCGGAAGCGCTGCTGATCACGTTCGAGGGCGTGGCGTTGTCGGTCCCCGCGATTTTCCTGTTCGCGGTCTTCAAGAACCGGGTGTCCACGCTGAGCCTGCAGACCATCACGATGGCGGACGAGTTCATCCGCCGGGTGCATACCACGGCTCAATCGCGGACGGCCGCGCCGACGAATCCCCCGGCCTGAATCGTCCCTCACCCTGATGCGTCTCTCACGAGGAGCCGGTGCATGTCGCACAGCAGCGAAGGGTCGGAGCCGAACCTGACGCCGATTCTCGACATGGTCTTCCAGTTGATCACGTTCTTCATGCTCGTGATCAACTTCAAGGGAGCGGCGATGGATCTGACCTTGAAGCTGCCGGTGCTCGGCTCGGCCCGGCCGCTGGAATACGTCGGCCGCCAACAACCGTTGATGTTGAACATCGATACGGCGGGCAAAGTGCAGTCGCTCGGGCAATTTGTGGAGGTGGAGCCGTACGTCGCGCGGGAAGCGCGGCTGTTGAAGCTGCAATTGGACGCCAGCGGGACCAAGCTGGAGAACGATGAATTGCCCGTGCCGGTCATCATCCGGGCCGACAAGACCGTGGACTTCGCGACGCTGAACCGGATCATCCGGCTCTGTCAGGCACAGGGCTACCGCCAGTTCGCCCTGAGCGCGATGACCAAAGCGGAGGGGGCGAAATGAGTCGTCGTCGCCGTCGCAATCATAAAGGCCCCGCCAACGTCCAGCTCAACCTCGCGGCCATGCTCGACATGGCGTTTCAGTTGCTGGCGTTCTTCATTCTGACGTTTCGCCCCGCGCCGATGGAGGGGCACCTGCAGGTTCACCTGCCGCCGCCGGTCCCGCTGACGAACGTCAGCTCCGAACCGTCGTCCAACAATCCGGGCGACGGCAGCCAGGTGATTCCGGGGCTGGAAACGCTGAATATGTTCATCCTGGCCGACGACCGCGGCGAAGTATCCGAGATCAAGGTCGGCATGCGGCCGGTCATCAAGAGTCATCTGCATCCGGTCGCCTTGCGGCGGCTGAACGAGCATCTCAAGTCGATCTTCGACATTCAGTCGATCCCGTTCGACCGCATCCAGCTCCGCGTGGATGGCCGGTTGACCTACGGGGAACTGATGAAGATCGTCGACGTCTGCACGCAGCAGATTCTGCCCGACGGCAAGCCGTTGCAGCGCGTCAGTTTCATGGAACTGGGCAACGAGGCGGCGAACGACGGCCTCGATTGATCGCCCGGAATCAGGTTGCCCATGCACCGCAGGATTGTGCGACCGTTCGGCTCTTCGATTCCGGCGACGCGGGGCTTCTCGCTGCTGCTGATGCTGGTCGTGCTGGGGATGCTGTACAACACCATCCGCCAGCCGGCGATGTGGCGCTTTCTGGCCGCCCGCGACGATGCTGCGCAGGTGCAAGTCGGAGCGCCGCCGGCTGTCGTGGAGGCACCGGCCAATGAGATCATCGTCCCCGGTCCCAACGATCTCGACCCCGACGCTTTGGCCGAGTTCCGCCGGTACGAGGAACTGATCACCGATCGGACCGAGTTGCGCCCACGCGAGATGGTTCCCTACTGGCAACTGATGGGCTGGAGCCGGACGCAGCCCTTCCGCGAGTTCGAGCAGCGGGCCCTCCGCGAGCCGGCCTTCACTCAGCTTTGGGATCAGCCGGAGAAGTACCGCGGCCAACCGATTCGCCTGCGGATGCACGTCCGCCGGGTGTTGCAGTACGACGCCCCGGAGAATCCGCTCGGGATCAAGGAAACCTACGAGGCGTGGGGCTGGACCGACGAATCGAAATCGTTTCCCTACACCGTGGTGTTCGCCGACAAGCCGCCCGGGTTGCCCGTCGGACCCGACGTCGAGGCGGAAGTGGTGTTCGTCGGCTACTTTCTGAAAGTCATGGGCTACACCGCGTTCGACGCCCGGCGCGGCGCCCCGCTGATGGTCGGCCGGGTGCGCTTAACCGGGCCGCGTCCCGGCGGCAAAGTCACCGCCGCGAATCCGTGGGAGGTCTGGGGGCTCGTGATTCTGGGGGCGCTGCTGTTGTCAGTGGCCAGCGTGTGGTTTATGGTGAGCGCCCGCCGTCAGAAGCGGGTCGCGGCGAGTCTGCCCGCCGACATCAGCAGTTTTGACCTCACGCCGTCCGAAGCCGTGTCGCTGCCCCTCGTGACGGATTTCGATCCCGACCGCAACCCGTTCCGGTGATGTCGCCGGCAAGGACCGCGAATGAAATGGAACGCCCTCTTCCAGCGGAAATCTTTGGACACCCTGCTGGCGGAGATGCACGGCGATAATCGCCTGCATCGCGTGCTGGGTCCGTTGTCGCTGACATCGCTGGGGGTGGGGGCGATCATTGGTGCCGGCATCTTCGCCATGACCGGCCGCGTCGCCGCCGAAGACGCCGGTCCCGCCGTGATGCTGTCGTTCATCGTCGCCGGTTTCGCGTGCGCGCTCGCGGCATTGTGCTATTCCGAGTTCGCCGCGATGGTGCCCGTCGCCGGCAGCGCCTACACCTACACCTACGCCACGCTGGGCGAGCTGGCCGCGTGGATCATCGGCTGGGATCTGATTCTCGAATACGCGATGAGCTGCGCCGTCGTTGCGGCCCACTGGACGCACTATCTCGACGAGTTCCTGTACATCCTGCTCGGCGTGCATCTCCCGTTGGCCATTACCTCCGACCCGTTCACTCCGGTCAAGGTGCTGGTTGACGGCGTGGAAGTCGAGCGTGTGCAGGCGTTCTGCAATCTTCCGGCGATGCTGATCATCGCCGTGGTGACGTACATTCTGGTGATCGGCATCCGCCAGAGCGCGATCACGAACACCATCCTGGTCTTCGTCAAAGTCGGGGTGGTGCTGTTCGTGATCGTGCTCGGCGCGGGCTACATCCGCGCCGAGAACTGGACCGGCATCTCGCCCGATCAGCGCAAGGTGTCCGACCTCGGCGACTATCTCGACCGGCATCCCGACGTCGCCGCGAAAGTCCCCAGGGACACCGTGACCGCCTTCACCACCGGCAGCGAGTTTGTCGAGAAGCAGGGGGCGGCGCTCGCCGATGCGCCGGCGGGCGAAACGGCCAAAGTCAAAGATCTCCCCAACGAAGTCAAGAAGTGGGGGCTGTTCGGCGCGTTCGGGGTCAAGAGTTACCTCCAGCGGATCGACGACCGCGTCCGCAGTCCGTTCATGCCGTATGGCTTCTCGGGGGTGATGGTCGGCGCGGCCCTCGTGTTCTTCGCCTACATCGGGTTCGATTCGATCTCGACGCACTCCGAAGAGGCGATCAACCCGCAGCGCGACATTCCCATCGGCATCCTGACGTCGCTCGCGCTCTGCACCGTGCTGTACATGCTGGTGGCGGCGGTCATCACCGGGATGGAGCCGTATCACCAGATCGACACCGGAGCAGCCATTGCCGCCGCGTTCCGCAAACAGGCCGAGGCGCAATCCAGCCCGCTGTTGCGCGCGTCGGCGGGATTGATCGCCACCGGGGCGCTCGCGGGCATGACCAGCGTGCTGCTCGTGACGTTCCTCAGCCAGGCCCGCGTGTTTCTGGCGATGGCCCGCGACGGCCTGTTGCCGCGGAGCATCTTCGCCGCGGTGCATCCCAAGTACCGCACGCCGCACCGCTCGACCATTCTGACGGGGGCCGTCATCGCAGTCTCCGCCGGCTTCATGCCCATCCGGATGCTGGAGGAGATGGTCAGCATCGGCACGCTGATGGCGTTCGCGCTGGTCTGCATGTCGGTGCTGCTCCTGCGCATCCGGCATCCTGACCTCGCGCGGCCGTTCCGCTGCCCGGCGGTGTTCATCGTGGCTCCAGTCGGAGCGCTGGTCAACGTGGCGATGATGCTGTTCCTGCCGCTCGACACCTGGTTCCGGCTGGTGATCTGGCTGGGACTGGGACTGGTCATCTACCTCGCCTACGGCATGCACCACAGCACGCTGCGCAAGACCGCCCCCTGACCGACCGGGGTGTTGACGTGGCCTGATTTTTTGCGTTGCAAATTCTGCAGGGTCCAGTCGGGTCTTCGACATCACACCACGGTCCAGGAGTTCGCGATGAGCGTTTTGGAGATGGTGAAACTCCTGGCCGACGCCTGTTACGGATTCCTCGCGCTCAATTTTCTCTGGGGGCTGTTCTGCGTCATCGTCATCTGGCGGCGGCTGGGCCAGTTGCGGTTCCGGTCGGCGGCCGCCGAGACGGAATTCGTCGATGAAATGTCCGAACTGCTGCGAACGAAGAAGTACGCCGCGGCCACGGAGCGCTGCGATTTCGACTTCCGCGCGCTGCCGCGACTGTGCCTGTTGATGCTGACCAACCGGGAACAGCCGTATCCGCAACTGCGGCAACTGGTGTCGACGAACCTGCAACGGCACATCCTGGCCGATCTGGAGCACCGGCTGAACTGGATCGTGTCGGTCATCAAGAACGGGCCGCTGCTCGGCCTGTTCGGCACGGTGCTGGGGATGATGGCGGCGTTCGGGCGGATCGGCACCGGCGAAAAGGTCCTGCCCTCGCAGATCGCCGACGAAATCAGCGTGGCGCTCATCTGCACCGCAATGGGGCTGGCGACCGCGATTCCGCTCGGGTACATCCTGGTGACGCTCAACATCCGCACGCGGTCGCTGCAGGAGTCGCTGGAGTCCAACCTGTCGCGCCTCCTGCAATACTTCCGATAAGGGCTGGAGGCCGATCATGCACGCGCCGTCGGCAACCGTTCAGCCGGAACACCTGGACGATGAAGAGCCGCTCACTCCCCATCGCGGCAAGCACGATGAGGCGAACTTCGACATCACGGCGATGATCGACCTCGTGTTCATGCTCAACATTTTCTTCATGGTGACGACGGTGACCGCCGCGCTGTCGGAGATGGATCTGCCGGTGGTCAGGCATTGCGTCGCGACCGACGCCGAGTCGGCGGTCGTGGTCAGTCTGGTGACTCACGACGGCCACGAGGCCACCGTCTACCTGAGCGACAGCCCCGACGGCAACGGACTGATCGGCCCCGAAGAGCAGTCGCAGGGGGTCCGCGAAGCCGTCGAAGAGGGCTTCCGGTCGGGCAAGCGGGTGCTGCTCATCAAGGCCGAGCGGGCCGTCAAGCTGCGCGACGTCCGCCGGGTGAGCGCCGCCGTCAATGCCGCCCCGGGGATGGAACTGCGGATGGCCGTCATCGAACAGGACTAAAGCCGATGCCCCGCGTGAGCTGTCCCGACTGCGGTCAAGTCTGCCGGCTGCCGGATGAATATGCCGAGCAGTTCGTGCGCTGCCCCAATTGCCGCGCCCGCATTGAAGTCTTCAGCCCGCTTCCGATCAGCGAGCCGCCGCCGCCCGAGCGCAAACGCGACACGACGGACGACGACCGCGAAGAGCCCCAAATGTCCTCGCCGCCGCCGGAGATCAACCCCGAAGAGCTGATCGACATGACGGCGATGGTCGACATCGTGTTCTTCCTGCTGATCTTCTTCCTCGTCACGTCGATGTCGGGCATCCATTCGTCCACGAAGATGCCGGCCCCGGACGCGCACGAGCAGGAGGGAGCGGGGGGCGGCGGCATGGTGACGCAGCCGGCCGACAAGCAGAACATCGTCGTCAACATCCACCGCGACGACACGCTCGACATCGACGGGCATCCGTGCCCCAGCCTGGAGGAGCTGACGTTCCGCATTCAGGAGGCCAAGCTCGCCGCCGGCCCGGACGCCACGCTGATGGTGCTGGGTCACGCCGACGCCACGCACGGCACCGCCGTCGCCGTGCTCGATGCGGGCTACGAGGCGGGCATCGACCAGATCCGCCTCGCCGTCACGGAAGTCGACGTCGATTGAAGCCGCCATCAGGTCCGCGGATGCGACGGCGGAGGCTTCCTGATTATTGATAGTGTCCCGGGTTGAGGGTGGGGGGGCTGAGCCATTTCGGCGTGGCCCCGTGACGCTGGGAAATGGGACCACGACATGATCTTTACGCCGAAGGCGTTCGATCGCACAGCCCAGGGTCGCGAGTCTGCGAGCGCACCCTGGGTGGCGACGGATGATGCCCCCCTACCCTGAAAGGGTTTCATCACGGTTTAAGGCCGACGGTGATGCGACCCTTTCAGGGTCGATTCAATTCCGCCGCCATGTCCCCAGGGTGCGCTCGCAGACTCGCGACCCTGGGCTGTGCGATCGAACGCCTTCGGCGTAATTGACCACACATCGATGTCTCGCCACCAACGGCAACATCCAGAACGAGGTTTAAGAAACAGCTTCTTAGCCAGAACCAGTGAGGCTGCCGGCGGCCGTCACAGGCCGGTGGCCTTCTTGTAATCCGCGTCGCGGAAGACGTGCAACGGGTCGATGCCGACGACGAGGTACGTCGCCGTTTCCTCCGGCTGCCCCTCCAGCTTGAGGCGGACTTGGAAGTGGGGCTGCTCCTGTCCGGTCACCTCTTCGAGGATCTCGAACGATTCGAGCTTCTTCCCGGCCTGCCAACGGGCGTCGAACACGTTGATTTCGGGCTTGGACGACGTGATCGGGCCGTGCGCCGTCCCGGATTGCCAGGTGGTGAGCGCGGTCTGCAGCGCCGCGCGGGCGCTGCCGGAGGCCGGGATGTAGCGCGCGGTGCTGGCGCCGCCGCAACCGAGCGCCATCACCACGAGGGCGGCTCCCCAACCGAACCGGCACACCGAGTGACCATTCATCATGCGGATTCCTTTGCGAGTGAATCAGCCATTTGACTCCGCAGCCGCTGCCAACGCCAGCGACGGACGGCGTAGAAGGCGATCGGCAACAACAGGTCAACGACCTCGTCGGCGATGAGAATGCCCCCCAGCACCGGCGCGGCCATCGGGCGGATGACGTCGGCCCCCACGCCGGTGCTCCAGAGCATCGGCGCGAGGCTGAGAACGGTCGCCGCTTCGGTGAGCAGCTTGGGCCGCAGGCGGTGGACTGCGCCGTTGAGGACGGCCGTCCGCAGTTCGTCGAGCGACATTTGTTCCAGGCCGCCGGCGTTCGCCACGGCTTCGCGGAGGTAGACCAGCATCACCATACTGGTCGCCGCGGCCATCCCGAAGCAGGCGATGTAGCCCACCCCCACGGCGACGGTGAACGGGTACCCGAGCAGCCACTGACAGAGCACGCCGCCGGCCGAAGCCCCCGGCACCGACAGCAGCATCAACCCGGCGTCCGCCCAGTCGCGATACGTGGCGTACAGGATCGCCAGGATCAGCAGCACCGTCAGCGGCGCCAGCCACAGCATGGTGGCCCGCGTGCGGGCCGCGTGCTCGAACTGCCCCGTCCATTCCAGAAACACGCCCGGCGGCAACGCGACCTGCTGCTGCACCTGCCGCTGAGCCGCGGCGATGAACTCCGCCGCATCGCGACCGCGGACGTTCAGGCGGACATAATTCCGCAGCCAGCCGTTTTCGCTCTTGATGGTCGCCGGACCGTCGGCAACCCGAACGTCGGCGATTTCGTGCAACGCGACGCTTTCAAGGGGATCATCCGACGGACGGCCCTTGCCCAGGCGCTGCGCGACCGGCAAACGCGCGAGCGCATCGCCGGCATCGATGTCGTGTCCCTGGAGCTTCAGCCGCAATGATCGCAGTGCGCTGCCGTCGTCCAACTGGGCGACGACCTGACCCGTCGTGGCTGCGGCGACCACCGCATTCACATCGGACATTGCGACGCCGCGTTGCAGAGCGCGGACCGGGTCGGGCCGGACTTCCAGGTAGCTCTTGCCGCGGATCGGATCGGCAATGACGTCCGCCGCGCCCGGCACGTGACGCAGCGCCTCGGCGACCTGCTCGGAGGCCTGCACGACCGCCTCGAAATCGCGGCCCAGCACACGGATGCCGACTTCGGAGTTCACGCCGGTCGCCAGCATGTCGACGCGGTTCTGAATCGGCCGCGTCCACACATTCGCCCAGCCGGGCATCTGCACGGCGCGATCCATCTCCCCGCCGGGCCGCGTCAGGCTATCGGCATCGTGCGGCCACAACCAGACCCGTTGAGTGAATTCGTCGGTCAAGCGCCGGACGATGCCATCGTACGCGGGATGCGGGTCGATGATCGGCAGCCTGGACAGCGGCGGCAGTCCGGTGTGTTCGCCCGTGTGATGTGACGCCGTGCGGCCGACGCCGTAACGCGCCGCGAGCACCTGCTTCCACGTCTCCGTCAGGTCCGCATCGAGCAGCGGTTGCCGGGCGAACAGCTCGCTGCAGACGATCTGCGTCCAGGTCGCCGCCGCCCGGTTCCGCAGGTCGGTGTTCAACTGCGACACCGCAGCGCGCCACCGGCGCGCATGTGTCGCACGGAGCGGAGTCAACAAATCGTCGGCGAGCGTCACCGGTTCCAGTCCGAACAGCGTGCGACACTGGTTGTCGAATCGCGTGGCGGACGAACGGAGATCCGCTGCGGCGGCGAGGTCGTCACGCAGCCAACCGCGACGGTTGAGCTGCTGTTGCAGTTCTCGGTGCAGAATGTGGACGGTGTCGACATCGGGGATTTGCCCCAGACGCTGCCGGTCGACGAGGGGCAATTGCTCAGCCAGACCGATCGTGTCAGCCGGGGCGATAGCCTGTGTCAGGCAGCCCGCCCGCGACCACCGCCCGACGACATCGGACACGAATTGCTGCGGCAACTCGCGAGCCAGTTCGTTGCGAATCGCCGTCAACCGCTGCCAGGCGACTTCGC
>JAWXBB010000182.1:0-14219 GCA_034439795.1 Planctomycetaceae bacterium
GCGCGAGGCGTATCTGTACCGCAACTACATCATCGACTCGTTCCACCGCGACAAGCCCTACGATCAGTTCCTCAGAGAGCAGATCGCCGGCGATCTGCTGCCCGCGGCGTCGGACGAGCAGCGCAACGAGCAACTCATCGCCACGGGTTATGTAGCCATCTCGCGGCGGTTCGGCTCCATCGTGAAAGGCTACCCGCAGCACTTGACGATTGAGGACACGCTGGACAATATCGGCCGGACGGTGCTCGCCCAGACGATCACTTGTGCCCGTTGTCACGATCACAAGTTCGACCCGATCACGCAGGAAGATTACTACGGCCTGTACGGCATCTTTGAGGGAACGCGGTATCCGTTCCCCGGCATCGAACTAGAAAAAGTTCCGCGTGACTTCGTCCCCTTGATGAAGGACGGCAAGCCCGGCGATCAAGTGGCCTACGCGGTCATCGACGGCAATCCAGGCGATGCCCGATTGCAGGAGTTGGGCGAACCGAACAAGCCGGGCGACGTCGTCGCGCGGCGGTTTCTCACTGTGTTGGGCGGACAGACGCTGACCACGGAGCAATCCGCACAAAGCGGGCGGCTGCAACTCGCCGACTGGCTCACCGACAAGCAGAATCCGCTCACCGCCAGGGTGATGGCGAACCGCATCTGGCAGCATCACTTCGGCGCGGGACTGGTCGCGACCCCCAGCGACTTCGGCGTCCGCGGGCTGCCCCCCACGCACCCCGAATTGCTCGACTGGCTCGCATCACGATTCATCGAGAACGGCTGGTCGATCAAGGCGATGCACCGGCTGATGGTGAATTCGCGCACGTACCGGCTGTCGTCGACCGAGGTCGCCTCGTCGGCGTTTCAGAAGGCGAAAGAGGTCGATCCCAACAACCGCTTCTACTGGCGCGGCAACCGGCAGCGGCTCGACGCCGAATCGCTCCGCGACGCGCTGCTGTTCGTCAGCGGCACGCTGGACGACACGCCGGCCGTGGAGCCGCATCCGTTCCCGCCGGTCGACAAATGGCAGTTCACGCAGCACCATCCGTTCCGGGACAGTTACGACAGCCAGAAGCGCAGCGTGTACCTGATGACGGCCCGGCTCAATTCGCGGCCGTACTTCACGACGTTCGACGGCGCCGACCGCAACGCCAGCACCGCCGTCCGCGACAGCTCGGTGACGACGCTGCAATCGCTGTATTTTCTGAACGACGACTTCGTCCACCAGCAGGCGACCGCGTTCGCCGAGCGACTGCTGCGCGAGCGGCCGGATGACGCCTCCCGGATCGAGTATGCGTTTGAGACGACGTTGGGTCGGTTGCCGACGCAAACCGAACAGATCGCTGCGCTGGACGCCTTGAAGCAGTTGCGCGAGGAACTCAGCGCGACGGAACTGCCGGACGAACAACTGACGGTCCAGGCGTGGTCGGGGCTGGCCCGCGTGCTGTTCCGGTTGAATGAGTTTTTGTACGTAGATTGACGATGGATACGTTGCCGCCATCATCCGGCCCCCTCTCCCCCGAAGCGGGGGCGAGGGGACCGAGTGGGAAGAAACCCTTAACAACTCCGAACCAGCGAAATCCAAGTGCTCCATGAATCCTGAGATGCTCACCCGTCGCTCGCTCATCCGCTCGATGGTCAGCGGGTCGATTCTCATGCCGGGCATCCTCTCGCAGATGCTCGCCGAGGCCGCTCCCTCCTCGGCAGCCGGGCCGCTGGTTCCCAAGCCGCCGCACATCACGCCCAGGGCCAAGCGGGTGATCTTCGTGTTCGCGACGGGAGGCGTGTCGCACGTCGACACGTTCGATCCCAAGCCCAGCGCCAACGGTCGCGACGGCAGTGGCAACGACAAGCTCATGGGCTGCGTGTTCCCCTACTCGGCGAACCCGCGCTGCGGCACTGAGGTCTCCGATCTGTTCCCGTATCTCCGCGAGCAGATGAACGACATCTGCGTCATCCGTTCGATGAAGTCGGCCCACTTCGATCACACCGAAGCCGCCGTCGGCATGCACACCGGCTCCCCCACGTTCACCCGGCCCAGCATGGGGTCGTGGCTCAGTTACGGCCTCGGCACGTTCAACCAGAACCTGCCGTCGTTCATCGTCATCGCCCCGCAACTTCCCTACGGCGGCACGCAGGTCTTCGCCAGCGATTTTCTGCCCGCGTATCACCAGGGGACCAGAGTCATCCCCGGCGATCAGCCGATCGAAAACCTCACGCCGCGCACTCCGCAGCGGAAGATGCAGGAGCTGGAACTCGGCCTCGCCGACGCCTTCAACCGCGGACATCTGAAGTCGCGCGCGGACGACTCGCAGCTCGCCGCCCGGATCAAGGCCTTCGAGACCGCGTTTCAGATGCAGACCGCCGGCCCGGAGGCCTTCGACATTGCCCCCGAAGACGACGCCACGCTGGCGATGTACGGCCTCCAGCGCGGCGAGAACAAGAGCTTCGCGTGGCAGTGCCTCGTCGCCCGCCGGCTCGCCGAACGGGGCGTGCGGTTCATCGAACTGGTCGACACCGGCTCGCGGCCGAATTGGGACTCGCACGGCGAGATGAACGAACACGTCCCGCTCGCGAAAGCCGCCGACCAGCCGCTCGCCGCGCTCATTCAGGACCTCAAGCGCCGCGGGCTGTTCGACGACACGCTGGTCGTGTGGGCCACCGAGTTCGGCCGCACGCCGGCGAAGGAGGGCAAGCACGGCCGCGGTCACCACGGCGACGGCTTCTCGGTCTGGCTCGCTGGCGGCGGCATCCAGGGGGGCCTCGTCCACGGCGAGACCGACGACGTCGGCCGCAGCATCGTCCGCGACAAGGTGGACGTCCACGACCTGCACGCCACGATCCTGCATCTCATGGGCATCGACCACACCCGCCTCACCTACCGCCACGCAGGTCGCGACTTCCGTTTGACCGACGTGCACGGGCGGGTGATTCAGGGGATTCTGGCGTAAGGAGCCGGGGCGTGTCGCCCCGGTCTTCCGATTTCGCGATGTCGCGCGACGTTCGTCCGGGCCGGCACGGCCCGGCTCCTATCGACATCTCCGTACTGTACGAGCTGGGTGCATCGGCCACGCGGCCGTCCGCCTAACGCAGGAAACCAATGCCACGTACCACGACTCGCCGGCGGTTTCTTCAGACAGCGATGGCCGGCACCGCAGTCGTTGGCACCCCGTGGGCGCGTCTTGCATCGGGCCACCAAGGCAAGCCCAACTCGCTCGACGGTCTGGACGACTACGTCGCGACGGCAATGACGCGGTGGGAGGTGCCGGGGCTGGCGATTGCCGTCGTGCAGGATGGTCAAGTGGTCCATGCGCGCGGTTACGGCGTTCGTCGCGTGGGGGCGGAGGCCCGCGTCGATGCCGAGACCGTGTTCTCCATCGCCTCCTGCACCAAGGCCTTCACCGCGGCGGCGCTGGCGAAACTGGTCGACGAGGGGAAACTTCAGTGGGACGACCCCCTCGCCCGGCATCTGCCGGCCTTGCAGTTGTTCGACGCGGACCTTACTTCGCGGGTGACGATTCGGCAGGCGCTCGCCCATCGCACGGGTTTGCCGACGGCCAACATGCTGTGGCGGAGCGGCGCGTTCGGCAGCGACGAGATCGTCGCGCGGCTGCGCTGGCTCCCGCCGGTGGCTCCGCCGGGCGAGCGGTTTCTGTACAACAACAATCTGTATCTGGTCGTGGGAAAGATTGCGGAACAGGTCAGTGGAAAAACGTGGTCGGAGTTTTTGCGCACCAACCTGCTGCAACCGCTCGGCATGACGTCCACCGCCGTCGACAGTTCCGAAGTCAAAGGCCGCGAAAACGTGGCGGCGCCCCATGCGTCGGATACCGGCCGCGTGCAACCCATTCCGCCGGAATGCCCCGACGTGGTTGCACCGGCCGGGGCGATCCATGCCAACGTGCTCGACATGGCGCAGTGGCTGAAGTGTCACCTCGGAAACGGCTTGTGCGACGGCCGGCCGATCTTGTCCGGCGATCGCATCAGAGAGATGCACACCGCTCCCGGACGGATCGCAGCCGCAGCCCCGGCCGAGCCGGGCGTGCCCCGCGCACCGATCGGCAATTACGGGCTGGGCTGGTTCTTCAATGACCATGCCGGCCGACAGGTCATCGAACATTCGGGCACGCAGAACGGGTTCGTGTCGTGGGTCGCGATGCTGCCGGACGAGCGGCTGGGACTCGTCGTGCTGGCGAATCATCATCGCACGGGACTGAACTCCGCCCTGCGCTCGTGGATTCTGGACGCAATCCTCGGCCGGCCCCCGCGCGACTGGAGCGAGATCGTTCGCGCCGACTACGCCAACGGCTACCAGCGCCTGCTCCGCGAGGCCAGGGCGCAATTCGACGCGCAACGCCCCGCGGCGACGCAGCCGTCACAGCCGCTTGCCAGATACGCCGGCCGGTATGTGAGTCAGCTCTACGGACCGATCCTTGTGACCGTCCGGAACGACCGGCTGCGCCTGCAATTCGGAACCCGCTTCGACGGCGAACTGGAACACTGGCAGACCGACGCCTTCCGATCGACCTTCGGCAACCCCCGGCTCGACGACTGGCTGGTGACGTTCACCCTCCAGAACGGCGCAGCCGCGGGGCTGCACGCCAAAGAGTCCCCCTGGGCTCCGGCCTGGTACGACGACGCCGATGATCTGGGGGATTTTCAGCGCGCGTGAAGGCCGTCTTGCAGGAGCCGGGGCGTGTCGCCCCGGTCTTCTCCGCGCGTTTCCATCGTGCGACGTTCGTCCGGGCCGACACGGCCCGGCTCCTATCGACACACCGTCCTCAATATTGTACGCTTTATTGTACAAATAAGGAGCCCTTATGGATGCGATCACCTACTCCGCCGCCCGTGCCAATCTCGCCAGCACGATGGATCGCGTGTGTAACGATCACGCGCCGCTGATCATCACCCGCAATGGCGATCAGTCGGTCGTGATGCTCTCGCTGGAGGACTTTCAGGCGTTGGAAGAAACCGCCTACCTCCTGCGGAACCCGGCCAACGCCAAGCGGCTGCTGTCCGCCGCCGCGCAGCTGAACGCCGGCAAAGGGGTCGCGCGAAAGCTGCCCCAGTGAAGCTGATCTTCGCGGACGAAGCCTGGGAGGATTACCTCTACTGGCAGAAGCAAGATCGGCGGATGGTCGAGCGGATCAACAAGCTCATCCGCGAGATTCAACGCGAACCGTTCACCGGCATCGGCAAACCGGAACCGCTCAAGCACGCCCTGTCCGGCTTCTGGTCCCGCCGGATCACCGACGAGCACCGCATCGTCTACAAGGTCGAAGGGGACGCGCTTTGGATCGCACAGCTTCGGTATCACTATTGAGTCGGTTGAGCGTTTGAGAAACGTAGGAGCCGGGGCGTGTCGCCCCGTTCTTCTCTGCGCGTTTGCATCGCGCGACGTTCGTCCGGGCCGACGCTTCGGATCGATGTGGTGGGCACAGTTCACACTACGTCGCTTGTTCTGACGGTTTGCAATCGTATGCCTTGTCGTTCGAGCATTGGTAGGCCGTCACCAACCATGCCCCATTGAGTTTTCGCAAACCGTACAGTTGACGTACAGACTGGTTGGGCATCGTCGGACAACCGGGTCTCCAGATAGTGTGAATCGCCGCTTGATCATGCCGCACGGTGCGCGACGGGATGGAAATTCGGAGTTGCAGTCGACGTTTCCCGAGTGGTTGGCCAGTGGATTGCCATTTGTGGCCATCTGCGTTCCATTGCCAGATCAGGGACCAATCCCATTCGGGCAACCCACTCAAGCTAAAGCCGGAACCGCCATAGCCGCTCGGCCAAGCGAATCCACCATCCGCCGTCCATCTTGCTTGGTGGGGGCGCACCCAATGGGAACAACGACCAATCTCTGTGAAGACGGCTTGCGTTGTCGCGGCGTTCTCGCAGAGGAATTGGGCGTCAGCCATGATATGCCCGATGGCGGCTGACCAGAGATCAGCATCATCTTCGGCGTCGATCTCAGGAACAATCCGCGGCAGGAATTGCTCCCAGATGGCTGCGGTCAGCGATGCGTCGTGTGTGAGCATTTCAATCGTCAGTCCGGGCCGACACGGCCCGGCTCCTCCATCACACGCCGTAGAACTTCGCGGCGTTGTCGTGGAACAGCTTGCGTTGGAACTCGGCAGGCCGCTGGGCGACGATCTCTTTCAGCGCGCCGAGCCATTGCCCGAACGTCGCCCTTAGCGTGCAGACCGGCCAGTCGCCGGCGAACATCACGCGGTCCGCGCCGAAGGCGTCCATCGAGAAGTTCACGTTCGGGGCGAGGTCGGCCGCCGTCCACTTCGGGTTCGCGCTCGCCACGATGCCGGAGATCTTGCAGACCGTGTTCGGCCGCGCGGCGAGCTCCTTCATGGCGGATTCCCACTTCGCGCGCAATGCGGCGTCGGTGTTGGTGACGCCGAGGTTGCCGCAGTGGTCGACGACGAATTTCGTCTGCGGGCATTGATCGACCAGCTTGACGCCGTCGGCCAGCTCGCCCGGCCGCATGCACAGGTCGTACCGCAGACCGAGTTCGCCCAGGAGTTGTACGCTCTTCACGAACTGCGGTTGCAGGCAATAGCCAGCCGGCGTGGAGGGCCCGTGCAACACCTGTCGCACCCCCTTGAGATGGGAATCGGCCGCGAACTTGCGGATGTACGCGGCGAACTCCGACGATGCGGGCCGGCCGGAGATCACCGCGCCGGCCATCGGGTTGTCGTCGCGGCGGCAGAGATCGAGGACGTATTCCGCCTCGGCGACCTGCTGCTCGGGGGCGACGTCGACCTCCATGTAGACCGTCTTGACGACGTTCAGGCCGCGCGTCGTTTCCAAATAATCGCTCATCACGAAGCTCTTACGCAGCGGGCCGACGTCTTCGACCTGGTGCCACGGCAGCGTGAACGTCTTCAGATCCCACAAATGTTGGTGCGTATCGATGACGGGGAGCGGCATGGCGGGGGCCTCGGCGACGGCGGACGAACGGCGACCCGGCATTGCGGCCAGACCGGAAACCGCGACGGCCAACCAGTCGCGACGGGAGAGAGCGGGGAACCGGGACATGATGATCTCCAGAGGGCGCACGGTGACGAAACCGCGTGCGGGGCGATCATCGTAACGACGGAAGCCCAGGGATGGCTATCCCTGGGCTTCTTCGCGTCATGTCATTATCGCGGCGTTCGTGTTACCGAAAACTCCGCAGCACGGCCTGCGCGGCGAGCGACCACTCGAACAGCTCGCCGTCGAGGCCGCCGGAGTACAGGCGGTTGCCGTCCGGATGGAACGCCAGCGCCCGCACCGGGCCGCTGTGCGCGGCGAGCGTGGTCTGCAGATGCCCGTCGGCGGCGTTCCACACGCGGACCGCCTTGTCGAAGCCGCCGCTGGCGAGACGACGACCGTCGGCCGAGAAATTCAACGCACTCGGTCCCAGAACGTCGGCGTTCGCCTCCCAGACGAGCTTCCCGGAGGACCGATCCCACACGCGGACCATGCCGTCGCTGCCTCCGGTGGCGAGCCGTTGGCCGTCCGCCGTGAAGGCCATCGTCGAACAGTGCGCGTTGTGCGCCCGCCAGCGGGCCGACTCGCGGCCGTTCTTCCGATCGAAGATCAGGACATCCTCATTGTCCGCAATGCAGGCGGCCCAACGACCGTCGACGGACAATTCCGCCAGCGAGAGCGCGCCTTCCACGCGGTCGCGCCGCAGATCGAAGCCCGCCCCGTTCCAGGTCCAGGTGGCAATCACGCCGCCATTGGTGACGCCCACCACGGCGTTGCCGTCGGCCTGCACGTGAACGTCGCCCAGCAGGCCATCGGTCTTGGGCAGTTCCGTCTCATGGCCGAATTCGTCCCCGCGGACGAACCGCAACCGACCCTGTGCGGACGTGACGCTCAGCAGCATCGGCGACGATGTCGACACATCGGCGTCCACCAACTGCGAATCGCGGAAGCAGATCGATGACAACTCGGCCTGCGATTCGAGATCGACCAGCACCAACCCCTCGCGGTGACGGTTGAGCCACAGCTTCCGACCCTCGTCGACCAGTCCGAGAGCATACACGGGATGCTGCGCCGCCAGCGCGACGGCATCGGGCTTCGGCGTCTGCGGCGTCAACCGTTGCAGCACGCCGAGCGCCACAGTCAGGAGCACGGTGAGGCACCCGAACTCGCGCAGGTATTCGAGCACAATCCAACCCCCGCGGGAGGTGGCCGCAGTGCGGATGAGAGACAGTCGTCGCATCGAACATTCCTTCTGAAGGCAGGCCGTCGGCGCAGCGCCAACTCCGCAGCGCTCGAAGTCCAGCGCCAAACGGCCGTGTACGAGTTTCATCTTGTCGGGCGATCGCGAAACCTTGCATCGGGGTCCGATGAAGAATCCACGGAAACTGGCAAGGCGGGTGGAAGCCAACGCTTCCCGATCAACGGGCAGGTGCATCAACAGGCGGGTTGACAACAGGCAGGTTGTGACTGTCGAGCGCGATGATAGACACAGGCCATGAATGCTTGATGAAGCCCCATCGCTCGACCCTTTCACAATCGTCGCTGCACTCCGTTCATCACTCACACCGCAACATATCTTGGTGCGAACGATGTGCGTCAAGCAGATCGCGACGAACTCACTTAGGCACTTCGCGTGCCAATTGCCGCAGTCTTATCCGCGGCTTTCGACATCCGTTTGTCGTGCAACGAGTTAGAGCGATGTCTTGGTTTGCAATTCACGGCGTCGCCGTCGATGAGTCGGCGCGAAGACCCAATCGCTGCCCGATGTCTGAGCAGACGCCTGACGCGAGCGCGTGGTTCGCGAATCGCGGCGTAACCGTTACCATGACGCGCTGTCCGTGGGCGAATGCGAGAATCCGGTGATCCATGCGCCGTCCAGACCCGTTCAACGCAGTGACACGTCTCGTCCATCCTGCACGCTCGTGAAGGCCGAACATGACGACGCCCGCGTCCAAGCCGCCGTCGACGCCTCCGGGCCCCGAGTCTAACCGATCGGTCGGGACGTACAGCACGCTCCGCGCCGACCAGATCGTCGCCACCGCCGAGCAGCTCACCCGGCGGATCGAGGAGCGGTTCCCGTCGTCTGGCCTGCGCGGCGTCGCCGAGGCGTTGACCGGGGTGGCCCGCAAGGCGATTCATCGCGCAGAGCGCATCCGCCGCCCGTTCTATCTGATGCGGCTCGCCGCCGCGTTCCTGATCGCCTGCCTGCTGGGTTTGCTCGGCGCAATGGCTCCTTCCATCGACAGTCTCCGCGACCAGGAACTGTTGAAATTCGAGCACTTCATCCAAACGCTGGAGGCGGGCCTGGGCAGCATGGTGTTCATCGGCGCGGCCATCATCTATCTGGGCAGCCTGGAACGGCGCTGGAAGCGCGAACGGTTGCTCGCCGCCATGCGCGAGTTACGGGCCCTCGCGCACATCGTCGACATGCACCAGTTGACCAAAGACCCGGAATCGACCCACCAGCGTCGGCCGACGGCGTCGTCTCCGAAGCGAACGCTGACCACGTTCGAGCTGTCGCGGTATCTCGACTATTGCAGCGAGGTGCTGTCGCTGACCAGCAAAGTCGGCGCGATCTACGTGCAGGAGTTCCCCGACCCGATCGCGCAGGAAGCCGCCGACCAGCTCGCCACGCTGACCAACGACCTGTCGCGGACGATCTGGCAGAAGATGATGATCCTCGACCGGGCGGCGGAGCCGGCGGCGAAATTGCCGACGTCCGGGAACACCTCGCAGGCGTAGCCGCATCGGTCGATGCTTCTGTCCCGGAGGGACTGCAGCCCTTAGCCGGTGGTCGAGCGCAGCGACACCACCGGTTCGCCGAAGAAGTGGGAACACGACCCTGAAGGGGTCGCAGCGCTGCGACCCCTTCAGGGTCGATTTCTCGATCACACTGTCTACCGGTGGTGTCGCTGCGCTCAACCACCGGCTAATGGCTGAGAACCCTCCGGGTTCTGGTCGCGACCCATCAACGACTTCAAGAAACACTCGCAGCAATTGCCCTGGCCCGGAACGTGCGATAGGCTCAGAGGGTCGTTTGTCGCCGATCCGGTGTGAGGATTCGGGATGCACCGTCGCCGCTGGTTGCAACTGGGCGGACTGACCGCATTGGGTCTGACGGCCGCGGATCTGTCGCGGCTAAGGGCGGCGGACTCGGCTCCGGCCCGGTCGTGCGTGTTCGTGTTTCTGTTCGGCGGGCCGAGCCACATCGACCTGTGGGACATGAAGCCCAATGCCCCGCTGGAGATCCGCGGCGAGTTCCGCTCCATCGCCACGCGGACGCCGGGGATCGAGCTGTGCGAGCATCTCCCCAAGCTCGCGCAGCAGACCGACAAGCTGTGCCTGCTGCGGTCGATGACGCATCACATGAACGTCCACGGCCCGGCGTGCAGCGAGATCTATTCGGGCCGCGAATACTTCGGCCCGCCGGTGACCGATCAGGCGAGCCCCGAGGACTGGCCGTCGCTGGCCTCCATCGCCACGCGGTACGGCCGGTCGCGGGCCGGGTTGCCGCCGTCGGTGGTGTTGCCGTGGTACACGCAGTTTGTCGGTCAGGACCGCCGCATCGCCGGCCAGACCGGCGGCCGGATGGGAGAGCACTGGAACCCGTTCCTCATCCAGGGCGATCCGAGCGCCGACGGCTTCGAGATTCAAGGCGTCAACCCGCAGCCGGACCTGTCATCGCCACGGTTGCGACGGCGTCGCGAATTGCAGTCGCGATTGACGCCCGACACTCACGTCCAACTGCCGGAGCAGCAACAGCGCGTCCTGCAATCGAACGCCGACGCCGCGTGGGCGCTGGTCGATGCCGTCCAGCAACGGAATGCGTTCGCGCTCAGCGAAGAGCGCCCCGACACGCGGCAGCGCTACGGGCCGACCAAGTTCGGACAGAGTCTGCTGCTGGCCCGGCGGCTCGTGGAAGCCGGCGTGTCGCTGATCACCGTCAACTGGGACGACGACACCCGGTTCGACAAAGTCTCGCCACATTGGGACACGCATCATCAGAACTTCGCGAAGCTCCAGGATGGCTTGTGCCCGGTGTTCGATCAGGGCTTCGCCGCGTTCCTCGCCGATCTGCACGAACGGAGCCTGCTCGACAGCACGCTGGTCATCGCCTTGGGCGAGTTCGGCCGGTCGCCGCGGATCGGCACGATCACGCAAAACAACATGACCGAGAAGACCGGCCGCGACCACTGGCCGCACGCCTTCACCGCCCTGGTCGCCGGCGGCGGCGTCCGCGGCGGCCAGATCTACGGCGCGACCAGCGCCACCGGCGGCTTCGTCGCCGACCGCCCGGTCTCCCCCGCCGACCTCACGGCGACCATCCTGACCCACCTGGGGATGGACCCCGCGAAGGTGTACGAGGACCGCTTCCAGCAGATTCCGCGGCAATTGAGCGAGGGGCGCGCGGTGGCGTTGGGGTAAACAGGATTTCGCTCGTTGCCGGGAGAAGATCGCGATGTCCCGATGTGCATCCCTCTCGCTCGGGCTGGTATTGTTCAGCGGTTGCATGATGGGAACGCCACCCAAGCCCACGCCACTGCAGTTGACTGGTGCAACAGCATCCGCTGTCCGCACCGCTGTTGGCTCTTACGTCGAGGTGCAAGGCGTCGTCCAGAAGAACAAGGCGGTCTCTGCTGAGCATTTCAGCGCATTCGTTGATCTTGCGATGGGCCAGCGATACCCGCGTTCTGGAACTCAAATCAGAGTCATTGGGCTTCTACAGGAGGCCGATCCAGCTCTTGGCGCGAGCTTCCGAATCGTGGATGCGATCTGCTGGGAAGCACCACAATCTGGAACTTCTTCAGATGATTCAGCGATGTCGAAGGTGTCCTCTGAATAACTGCACGATGAATCGATCTACAGCCCCGCCACCCGTCGTCTTCTCAGCCCCGGCAGGGGCGACCGGGTTGTAGCCACGGGTGGAGCGGCGCGGCGGCCCTCGCCGCCCGACGCGGAACCCGTGGGTCAGTTCGCAGGAGCGGCATTGCCCCGGCAGGGGCAAAGGAAGCGTGCGTCATCACGAACTTCCGCCGGCCCTTCGGGACGGGCCACGTTTCCACACGCTTTCCACGGGTTGCGCTTCGCCCGAAGCGGGCTGCACTCCACCCGTGGCTACAGTCCGCGGCCCCTACCGGGGCCAAGAAAGAGACCACTTCAACAAACGTTCCCAACCAATTAACCAACACACCCTCCCCATGTGCCGAATCCCGTCCATCTTCCGTTCACCACCGGCCGATGGTATTCTCATCCATAACGAATCCTTGAAATGACGGTTCCGAAGGGCCGGCGGCATGATGACGGTGTGGGGGGACGGGCAGCGGTTTTGCGACGGCGTGTCGCGGCGGTCGTTCTTGCAGATCGGCAGCCTCGCCGTCGGCGGGTTGACGTTGCCGCAGTTGCTGCGGGCCGAATCGACGGCCGGCGCCGCGGGTCTCGGCCACAAGGCCGTCATCATGGTCTACCTGTCGGGCGGCCTGTCGCATCAGGACACGTTCGACCTGAAGCCCGAAGCGCCGCTCGAGCTCCGCGGCGAGTTTCATCCGATCGCGACGGCGGTCCCCGGCATCCAGTTCTGCGAGCATCTGCCGAAGCTCGCGAAGGTCGCCGACCAGTGCAGCATCGTGCGGTCGGTCGTCGGCCAGCGCGACGAGCACTCCAGCTTCCAAAGCCTCACCGGCTACACGATGGGCGAGGTCCAGCGCAACGGCACGCCGAACTTCGGCTCGGCGGTCGCGCGGGTGCAGGGGCCGGTCAATCCGATTACGCCGCCGTTCGTCGATCTGTTCCCCACGATGCAGCACCGCCCGTACAACAGCACCGGGGCGGGGTATCTCGGCAGCGGATTCAACCAGGTGCGGGCCGACGGCGAAGACCTCGCCAGCATGAAGCTGCGGTACGTCGCGCCGCAGCAATTGCAGAATCGGCATCAACTGCTCGAACAACTCGACGGCTTCCGTCGCCGGGCCGACGTCGGCGGGTTGGACAACGTCTCCGAGAGCTACCGCCGCGCGTTCGACGTGCTGACGTCGTCGCGGATTGTCGATGCCCTCGACGCCGAGAAGGAAGACCCGCTGCTGCGCGACCGCTACGGCAAGGGGTCGTCCAAGCATCTCGGCGACGGCGCACCGCTGTGGAACGATCAACTGCTGATCGCCCGGCGGTTGGTCGAAGCGGGTGTCCGCGTGGTGACGGTGGCGTACGGTTTTTGGGACACGCACGGCAACAACTTCAAGCATCTGAAGCAGCACCTGCCGACCGTCGACGCCGGGCTGTCCGCGCTCGTGCAGGATCTCACCGACCGCGGCCTCGACCGGGACGTGTCGCTGGTGGTGTGGGGCGAGTTCGGCCGCACCCCGAAGATCAACAAAGACGCCGGCCGCGACCATTGGGCGCCGGTACAGTCGGCGTTGTTCGCCGGCGGCGGGATGACGATGGGGCAGGTCATCGGCTCCACCGACAAGACCGCCGCGTATGCCGCCGAGCGCCCGATCCACTACCGCGACGTGCTGGCGACGATCTACCACAATCTGGGAATCGACCCGCACAGTTTCGTACGCGACATCAACGAGCGCCCGGTGCCGCTGCTGCCGGAAGACGCGCGGCCGATCCGCGAACTGGTGGGGATTGGTTAGCCGCGACCCGGAGGCTTTGCGGAGGGGAGCGCTGGCGTCAATCGCGCATTCGGGGCAGAGCGCTCCCCTCCGCAAAGCCTCCGGGTCGCGGCTAACGGTTTGCAGAGGAAGCGCCCGCCAACACGGCGTTGCGGGCCGTACATCCGACCAGTAGACTCCCCGCTGGCGCAGCGACATTTCAAGGCGATTCTCTTCCGACCAAGGCGTTCGACCATCGTGGGGCAGCCGTCACGACGCAGGATGGCGATTCGGGCCGCTGTCCGCGGGTCCGTCTTCCGCCTGGGCATGCGCTGCGTCGAGCAACTGGCGCGCGTGCTCCCCCGCCGTTTCCCCACGGTCAATAGCCGCACCGGCAGACTGGACACGATGGACGCCACGAATTTCGGCCGTTACGAATCGCTGGCGTTCGGCGTCGGCATGGTCCACAGTTTCGCGAACGTCGGGGTGGTGGAGGGCCGCCGCAGCCTGCTGCTGGTCGATACGACCAGCGCCCGGTTCGCCCAGCAGGCCTGGCTGGCCATCCGGGCGCAGACGTCGCTGCCCATCCGCACGATCGTCTACACCCACGGCCATACCGACCACGTCGGCGGCGTCGATCGGTTCCTGCAGGAC
>JAWXBB010000183.1:0-6640 GCA_034439795.1 Planctomycetaceae bacterium
CGAAAGATTGCCGAAGATCTTCTCGCGCATGTTGTCGCTGGCCGTACGCAAGGCCAACAGCAGTTGATCGGTGCTGATTTCCTTCAGCAGCACCTGCATGCCGCGACCGCTGATGCGCTGCAGATCCTCGAACCACGGAGCCTTCACTTCCGGCCAGCGGGCGAACGCGATCGCGGCGACGTGGTCGTTGTCCATCGACTCCGCCATCCGGACCGGAAACCGGAGATAGCTGCCGGCTCCGTCCGCGGCAAGTGGGATGCGGCTGAACGCTTCGAGCACCGTGCTGTCGCAGCCCTGCCAACGGAAGCGGGCGTGCTCGGCGTCAGGATAGATGCCGTCGTCGAGCACCACGTGCAACGCGCCGGAGTAGCCCAGCCGTTGCAGCAACTGCGGCCATTGAGTGGCGAGACCGTATCGCCGTCGACCCCACACGGTCGGAGAACTCCCGAGCAGTTCGCGATACATATTGCGGCCGCGCTGCAATTCCCACAGCGTGGAACTCAACGGCAACAGCGGAACGGCCGATTCCCGATACTCGCCGCCGACCACCTCCACCCGCCCGTTGGCCATCGCGGACTGAAACGCCGCAGCCACGTCGGTGTGCTTGGTCGAGATCTGTTCGAGATCGGCCGCTGCAACCAACACATTCACCGGCTGCGTCTGGTCCAGCACGCGCAGCAACTGATCTTTGTCGATATCGGACGCCACCAGACAGAGATCCAGCAGATAACAATCCACCGGGTAAAACCGTTCGCGGGCTTCCAGCAGAATCTCGAACGACGATTTCAGATGCGCTTCCGCGGACTCCCGGTCGTCGGCGGCTACGGCCTTCGCCGCGGCGATGACGCGGTTCTGGAAGCGGATTTCGTCGATGTTGCCGAAGTTCCGCATGTGCCGGGTCAGCAATTCAACCTGTAACCAGCAGGTGCCGAGGGCGAGGAAATCGGCGACAAGGTCGGCCTCCAGTTCGGTGTGCGGAATCGACGCCAAAGCCGCGTCGAGCATCGCCGGCCGTTCGTGGATCTGGTCGAGCACGACCGCCCCGTGACCGCGGGCCTCTTCGACCCAGCCGTGCGGCAACCAGCCGTCGCAGACTTCCGGGATGATCACCAATTGCTCGGCATGAGGTTGCGGCGGATCATCGGCCCGGTGCCAACGGGGGAGTTGGCTCATCCCCGCCAGCCACGCCGGGTGATACGCCACGGCGAAGGCGTTCAACAGGCTGGCCGCCGGTTTCTCCCCCTGTTCGGTCGGGAAGTCTTCCAGACTGTGGCTGGGAATCAGGACGACAACATCGCGGTACGACATTCGGACCAGAACCGATCATGAGGAGCCCGCTGGGAGCGGCTTGCCGATTCGCCGACTTTTCAGGCGATTCCGTGGATTTTTCGAGGCCCGCCTGATTCTGGGAACTGCGGGAACGAGGGTCGCGTCCTTAATTCTGATGGCCGGTCATCTTCGCTCCCGACGGAGCGGCCGTCATAGTAAACATTTGTTCCGATATCGACAAGAGTTGGGAGGCCTTCGGCTGGTGCGGATCGGCCGCGGAATGTCAGCGGGATTGTTGGCGTAACTGAACCCACTGCTTGACTTTGATCGATTCCGACGTGTACTGTAAAGAGACGGGATTCCCTGTCTGCACACCCCGCAACGCTCGCTGCGGGAACTCAAGTTCAAGATGAGATCAGACCCCGGTTTTCGGACGTGTCAGTTCACGGACGCCAGCCTGGGTTTTGCATGCCATTCGCAAATCTGAGAGCCGCGTGTCACCACCCCGGACGGGCCATGACGACCGTCTGAGGGATCGCGAAGGAAGCTGAGATCATGGCGGACAACCAGGCGGTGTGGGGCATCGAGATCGGCCAGGCCGGACTCAAGGCCATTCGTCTGCGGTATGCCGAAGCGGCGGGCCAGGTGATTGCGGCGGCGTTCGACTACGTGCCGCACCCGAAACTGCTCAGCCAGCCCGACGCCGCACCGGACGAACTGATCCGGCAGGCGCTGGACACTTTTCTGTCGCGCAACAAAATCGGCGGGGATCTGATCGCGATCGGCCTGCCGGGACAGACGGCGCTGGCCAAGTTCATCCAGTTGCCTCCCGTCGAAGCCGGCCGTGTCGCGGAAATCGTCAAGTACGAAGCCCGGCAGCAGATTCCGTTCGCGTTGGAAGACGTGGAATGGGACTTCCAGACGCTCGGCGGCAGCGATCAGGAGGCGGGCGGCTTTCTGTTGGACGCCGAGGTCGGCCTGTTCGCGATGAAGAAAGAGCAGGTCGCCCATCATCTGAAGCCGTTCCTCGACCGCAAGGTGGAGGCGGAAGTGGTGCAGATCGCGCCGCTGGCGTTGTTCAATTTCCTGTGCTACGACCGCTACGGCATTCGCCTCGGCGCTGACCGGCCCGGGATCGAAGACTACACCGTGCTGGTCGACATGGGGGCCGACAATTCGAGCCTGCTGGTCACCAACGGCACGAAGATCTGGATTCGCAACGTCCCGATCGGCGGCAATCACTTCACCCGCGCGCTCACGAAGGAGATGAAGCTCACCTTCGCCAAGGCCGAGCATCTGAAGTGCAATGCGACGAAGTCGCCCGATCCGCGGGCCGTCTTTCAGGCGCTCCGACCGATCTTCAACGACTACGTCTCGGAAATCCAGCGGTCGATCGGGTACTTCTCGAGCGTGAACCGGACGGCGAAGATCGGCCGGCTGATCGGCGTCGGCAACGGTTTCAAGCTCGCCGGTTTGCAGAAATTCCTGCAGCAGAACCTGCAGTACGAGGTCGATCGCGTGGATCATTTCCAGGGCCTGGTCGGCGACCACGTGCTGACTGCGCCGCTGTTCCAGGACAACCTGCTGACGTTCGTGGTCCCTTACGGACTGGCCTTGCAGGCGCTGAAGCTCACCGACATTCACACCACGCTGCTGCCCCGCGAGATCGCGGTGGCCCGGCTCATTCGCCGCAAGAAGCCGTGGGCCGTGGCGACCGCGGCGTCGCTCCTGTGCGGCATGGCGATTTCGACGGCCGGCTACGGCAACGTCTGGCATTCGGTCAGCACCGAGCGGTTCGGCGACGCGGAAAAGCAGGCCGAAGAAATCGCTGCGGAAGCGGGATCGCTCCAGTCCAAGTATTCCGCCGAGGAGGGCCGCAACACCACGGCCAAAGCCGCCGGCGATCAGTTGGTGGGCATGCTCCCGACCCGCGAGATGTGGCTCGAAGTCTACAAGAGCATCAACGAATGCCTGCCGCGCGACATCGGCCTGCAACAGGACGAAAATGACATTCAGAAGTTGAACCGGATCTCACTGTCCAGCCTCACCTGCAAGAAATACGCCGATCTGTCGGCGTGGTACTCGGGACTGCTGGAAGAGAAAAAGGGGTACATGACCGATGCGGACAAGACCGTCGGCCCGACGGGGGCTGGCTACGTCTTCACGCTGAACGGGCACCATTATCACCACGAGCCCAGCAATCCCCGCGCGGGACAGGGCCACTTGTACGAGCAGAACACGCTGCTGGCGAACCTGAAGAAGCCCGTAGTCAAGTGGACGGACCCCATCACGGGGAACGAAACGGAGGTCGACGTCCGCCGGCTGGGAATTACTCACGCCACCGAAACCTATGGGCCGCCTTCTCGGGATATTCAATTCTGGCCGAACGGTCGGCCCGGCATGCGGCAGAATCAGAACATGATGAACCGCGGCGGCGGCTTCCCCGGCTCGGGGGGCTTCCCCGATTCGGGCGGCTTCCCGGGGGCAGGCACCCGGGCTGATCTCTCGCCGATGCCCGGCGGCCCCATGCCCGGCGGCGCTCCGTTCCGGGGGGGCAATCCCCGCCTTGGGGGGCCGGGTGGTCTGCCCAATGATGAGTCGGTGAAGCCGATCCTGATCAAGCGGACCGTGTTTACGATCCAGTTCGCCTGGGTGCCTACGCCGGTTGAGAAGCGGACGGAAACCGCGGCGGAGACTCCGCCCGTCGATCCGAACGCGATTGCCGCACCCGTTGCCGACGGAGCCACACCCCCGCCGGCAACCAGCCCACCGGATGCGCCGGTCACCCAACCGGGGCCAACGACACCGGCGCCGCCCCCGATGCCCTGAACCAGTTCGCCACGTACCGAAGTTGCCGCTCGTCATTAGAGAGCAAGACCGAAAAAGTTCACCGTCTGATCGGCAGTCATTCCGATCGGAATTGCGAGGTCCAACGTCATGGATAAGCTCGAACCGATTCTGAAGCAGAAATTCTGGATCGTCCTCGGCCTCGGCGTGATCATGACGATCACCGGCTGGTGGATGGCGACGGGCAGCCTCGCCGCGACGATCACGCAGCGGAAGGACGCCCTGAAGAAGGCCGAAGAGTCCATTCCTTCGGGCGAGATTCCGAACAACGACTGGTCCACCAAACTCAGCCTGATCAACGCGCGGCAGGAGGTGATGGTCTCGTCCGTGCGGCGCGCCTTGTGGCAGCAGCAGAAGGACACGTACTTCTGGCCGCAGAATGTGGACGATTTCGCCAGGGAGGCGGCCTACCGTTCGGAGTTCAATCTCGACGCGCGGGAATTGTACCGGAGCTACTATCCCGGCAACGCGGAAGAAGTCTGGAAGCGCGTCCGCCCGGTCAACCCCCTGGACGGGTCCGGGATTGTCATGTTCCCCTTCGAGAGAATGCCCAGCAAGCGGTTCGGAGAGCTCGCGCCCCGCTCCGATGAGATCTGGGATGCTCAGGAAGATCTCTGGCTGCTCGTCCCGATTCTCGACGCGATCCGGGCCGTGAACGGTGGGGAGAACGGCACGCGGCTGGATGCCGTCGTCCACATCATCGAGAAACTCGAGTTGATGGGGGGCGAACGCGCGCAGGGTGAAGGGGGCGCAACGACGGGCGGACCCGGCGGACCCGGCGGGGCCGATGATAGTGGAATGCCCGCGGGCTATACCGGTGGTATTAGTAGCGATCCTTCCGGAGGCAGCGGCGGCTTCGACATGCTGGGCATGAGTGGATCGGGTGGCCCCGGCGGCAGCGCCGCTGGTGGCGCCGGCGCCACCCCGAAGGCGGCCGCCGATTTCGACTTCAAGGAGGAATTCGGCGGTTCGGGAGTGGCCTCCGGTGGCGGCGGTGGCGGCAACTTCTTCGGCGACGCCGGCGGCTTGAACTCGATGGGTGGAGAGTCTGCCGGAGCGACCCCCGGCACGACGGGCCCCGCGGCCGCACGCCGGTATATCGATGACGAGGACAACCTGCCCTACAAGACGCGCGGGTTCTATCTGTCGATGGTGATGGACCACCGCAAGGTGCCCAATCTGATCGGCGAGTTGACGGCCAATGGCGCGTCCCCCTGGCCGATCGAAATCGTCCGGGTGCAGATCTCGCGCATCAACGACGACGACGCGGAAGGCCGCGGCCTGGGCGCCTCCAGCTTGATGGCGGGCTCGGGCGGAAATTCGGGCGCGATGCCTTTCGGCGGCACCTCTGGGGAGACTTATGCCCCCGAGCAGCCCGCGGGATATCCCGACTCGCAGTTTGGAGCCGCCGGACTTAGCAGTGACGGCAGCTATTCTGAAGGCTACAGCGGGGGAACGCCCAATGCTGTGAGCGGTCTGTCGTTCGACGCAGCCTTGGCCGATCCCTTCATGTCACGCGTCGCCATCGCCGGACTGATTTACATCTACAAGTCGGTCGACGCTCCGGCTGCCGGGACGGAAACCGGCTCGACGGCCCCGCCGGTTGCGACGGCTGGCAGCGATCCGTCAGCCGCCGACCCCACAGCGGCGGCAACAGTTCCGGTGACGGACGACACGGCTCCAGTCCCCGCCGATGGTCAGCCGGCCGATCCCTCCGCCACACCAGCGCCCGCTCCGGCCGCGACCGAGCTGCAACCCACTCCGGAAACACCCGCCGATACGCCCACGCCCGCGCCGGCCGCGCCCACACCACCGGCGGCGGCCGAGGCGCCGCCCAACTAGCTGCGACGAGTGTTGTCGGCGAGTCGAACTCGTTGAGATGCCGCCTGGATTCGTCCGGGTTCTGTGAAGTCAGACCTGCTCCGAGACAGTTGCCGCCCCCGAATCGACGGGAAGGATCACCGCCATGAAGAAACTGATGGGTGCCCTCAAGGGGCTCAATTTCAAGGAACTCCTGCTGAATCACGGTGAGAAACTGGGATTCGGGCTGGCGCTGCTGCTGGTCCTGCTCTCCCTGGCGGGCACCGAATGGTCGCGCTACGCCAAAACGCCGCAGGAGATCATCGGCGCGGTGAAGGAGGCGAAGACCAAGATCGAGGCCTCCGTCTGGCCGGCTGAGAAACAATCGACGTTCGGGCTGCAGGACTACGACGGTCGGGCGCAGGACGTGCGCGGGCCGCTTCAGTTGAGTCGTCACGAATTCTCCACGAACATGTGGTGGCCGCTGTATCGCAAGCAGGAGCTGGCCAAGGAGCCGGAACTGCTGTCCGTGGTCGACCTGATCGCCACGCCGGGCGTGATGGCGTTCGGAACCGTTCCCAAATCGGCGACCGACGGCCTCATGGTCAGCGCTGACGGGGAGGCGATGGCGACGCCGGCCGAGGCGGATGACATCGACAAGGAATTCGCTCCGGTGACCAAGTCCGCAGCCAGCGGTGGTCTGGGGGCTGAAGGGTTCGGACCG
>JAWXBB010000184.1:0-10062 GCA_034439795.1 Planctomycetaceae bacterium
CTGGTGCGGTCGCGGGCCGAGCCCAAGGGCCTGAGTCTGACGCTGCGGACGGAGGGCGCTGTGCCGCGGCGGATCGTCACCGATCCCACGCGGCTGAAGCAGATTCTGTTGAACCTGGTCGGCAACGCGATCAAGTTCACCGAACGGGGCGGCGTCACCGTCGCGTTGCGGTGGTCCGACGCACCGACCGCCGAAGGCCGGCTGCAGATCGCCGTCATCGACACCGGCATCGGGCTGACGAAAGATCAGCAGAACCGGCTGTTCAAGGCCTTCAGCCAGGGGGACACTTCCACGACCCGCCGCTTCGGCGGCACCGGGTTGGGACTGGTCATCAGCCGGCGACTCGCCGAAATGCTCGGCGGCGACATCGCGGTGCAGAGCGAAGTCGGCGGTGGTGCGACCTTCACGATCTCGCTGCCGGACGCCGTCGCAGTCGAGCCGCAGATGGCCTCCGCCATCAACTCCCCGGCGGCAGCGTCCCGTCACGCCCTCTCCGTGCTGTCGGGGCGACGCATCCTGATTGTCGACGACATGCCGGACAACCGGCGGCTGATTTCGTTCCTGCTGGCGAAAACCGGGGCGGAATGCGTCGCCGTGGACGACGGCGCAACGGCCATCGCCGCCGTGACCATGGCGGCCATCGACGGCCTGCCGTTCGACCTCATCCTGATGGACATGCAGATGCCCGTCCTCGACGGCTACGCCGCCACGCGGCAACTGCGCGCGGAAGGCTGCCGGCTGCCGATTGTCGCGCTCACGGCCAATTCGATGTCGACCGACCGCGAGCGCTGCCTCGCCGCGGGCTGCGACGACTACCTCAGCAAGCCGATCCAGCGCGCGCAGATGTACGGCACGATCGCGCGCTGGATGGCGACGCCGGTGACAGCCTCAGCGACCGTGCGTTGACGGCGCTCGAAGTCCAATGGCGGCTCTCTTCTCTGGTCCCCTCGCCCCCGTCTTCGGGAGTGAGGGTTAGGGTGAGGGGGGCGGATGCTCACTGCCGCGGTCATAGTCGACAGACCGGCTCCAACGCTGGAAGCTGTTTCATAACTGCCTGGTCTTTACGCCGAAGGCGTGGCATCTCAAAGCCCAGGGTCGCGAGTCTGCGAGCGCACCCTGGGGAAATGCCGTCCGAGTCGCATCGACCCTGAAAGGGTCGCATCACCGTCGGCCTCAAACCGTGATGAAACCCTTTCAGGGTATGGGGTTCATCATCGATCACCACCCAGGGTGCGCTCGCAGACTCGCGACCCTGGGCTGTGTGATTGAACGCCTGCGGCGTACATGACCTCCGACCAATGCTCTGCCACCAAGAGCAACAACCAGAATAGGCTCTTGAAACCGCTTCTAACCTGAAGCGGGAGCGACGGAATCCAATCTCTCGCTCACGCTTCGGGTTGGTGTTGAACACGGCAGGGAGCGCTCAGCCCCCTCACCCTAACCCTCTCCCCCGAAGACGGGGGCGAGGGGACCGGAAAAGACGTTCGCGTTCATTCGTCAATCACGACATCATCCATCCGGTTGACGGGTTCCCGGTCGCGTGGTCCAATCACGCGCCGACTTCGTTCTCTCAGGAAGCCGCCGTTCTCATGGCCGATTTGCCGACGATTCACGAGCGCAGTGCGCTCGATCTGGTGGTGTCGCTGCTCAAGATCCCCGGTCGCAGCCGCGAAGAGGGGCGCGTTCAGGCCGCGATTCGGGCCGTGCTGAAAGACGCCGGCGTGCCCGACGCCTGCATCAGCAACGACACCGCCCATCGGAAGTCCGGCGGCGGCGAAGTCGGCAACCTGATCGTCAAGCTGCCCGGCACGCGGCGCGGTCCCCGGCGGCTGCTGATGGCGCACGTCGACACCGTCCCCATCTGCGTCGGGGCCGACCCGGTCGTTGACGGCGACGTCGTCCGCTCGAAGAACAAGGCGACGGGACTCGGCGGCGACGACCGCGGCGGCGTCGCCGTCTGCCTGACCGTGCTGCGGGAACTGCTGCGGCAACAGATTCCGCATCCGCCGCTGACGCTGTTCTTTTGCGTGCAGGAGGAAATCGGCCTGTACGGAGCGCGGTACTGTTCGATCAACAAGCTCGGCAAACCGGCGTTCGGATTCAACTGGGACGGCTCGGAACCGGAGACCGTCTGCATCGGCGCAACGGGCGATTATGCCATGCAGGTTGAAATCCACGGCTTCGCCAGCCACGCCGGGGTGCATCCCGAGTTGGGCGTGAACGCGACCGCGATCGCGTCGCTGGCGATCGCCGACCTCGTCGAAAACGGCTGGCACGGCTTGATCCGCAAGGGCCGGAATGCGGGGACGAGCAACGTCGGCGTGATCCGCGGCGGCGAGGCAACCAACGTGGTGACGCCGCTGTTGTCGCTGCGCGCGGAGGCCCGCAGCCACGATCCCGAATTCCGCAAGAAGATCGTCGCGGCGTACCGCAAGGCGTTTGAGAAGGCGGCGAAATCGGTGAAGTCGGCGGACGGCAAGCGGGGCCGCGTCGAGTTCAACGCCGACCTGCACTACGAGTCGTTCCGCATGGCGGTCGATGCCGTGCCCGTGCAGTTGGCCCAGCAGGCCGTTCGTGCCTTCGGCTTGACGCCGGACGTGTGCATCGGCAACGGCGGGCTGGACGCGAACTGGATGTTCGCCCACGGCGTTCCCACGGTCACGCTCGGCTGCGGCCAGCACGCGATTCACACCATCGAAGAGACGCTGCGGATCGCCGATTATCTGCAAGCGTGCCGCATCGGCATGGTGCTGGCGACCGCGGGTCGCGGCTAACTGCGCATGGGTTGCGCGAACGCCGTCCGCAACTTCGCACCGATCGTGCGAATCGTTTCGCCCGCGGCGTCGAACGTCTCGACCCGGCGCAGGTACGCGTGAATCAGGCCGTCGAACCGGCGCAGCGTGGTCGGCACGCCGGCGGCTTGCAGGGCCGCGGCGTAGGCTTCCCCTTCGTCGCGCAGCGGGTCGTACTCGGCGGTGAAGATCAGGGCGGGCGGCAGGCCCCGCAGCGACGCCGCCCGCAACGGCGACACATACGCCTCGGTGCGCCGCGTCACATCGGGACAATACAGATCCCAGAACCAGCGCATCTGGCCCAGCGTCAGGAAGTAGCCGTCAGCGTTCTCATGGTACGACGGCCGGTCGAGATCGCAATCGGTGATCGGATACGCCAGCGTCTGATGCCGGATCGCCGGGCCGTGTTGATCGCGCGCCATCAGGCAGGCCACCGCGGCGACGTTGGACCCGGCGCTATCCCCCACGACGGCGATGCGGTCCGGATCGGCATTCAACTCCCTGGCATGGGCGGCAACCCATTGCACCGCGGCATAGCCGTCTTCCACCGCCGCCGGGTACTCATGCTCCGGGGCCAGGCGGTAATCGACCGAGACGAACACGCAGCCCGCGGCGTCTGTCAAGCGGCGGACGAGGTCGTCGTGGGTGTCGATGCTGTTCAGCACCCAGCCGCCGCCATGAAAGTACAGCGCGATGCCGAACGGTCCCGGACCGAACGGCGTGTAGATTTTGATGCGGATGTCCCCGCGCGGACCGGGAATGCGGCGCTCTTCCAGCCGCGCCAGTTCGGGACACCCCTTCAGCAAGCCGCTGGCGGCGAGGATCGACCGGCGGACGACATCCACCGGCTGGGTCTCCATCGGAGGTTCCCCCAAGGAGTTCCAAGTCTTCAGGAACCGTTCGGCTTGCGGATGCAGCGGCATGTTGGAGCGAGGCCTGATCGGTGACGAAGTCGTATCTTTTGACACTACGTCTCACGGCGGGCGGTGTCCAGCGGGAAGGTGGTAAGAGGTGGGGAGACAAGAGTCGAAGACAAGAGAAGACCGCGAAACCGCAAGCGTGGGTGCGCACCCACGCTTGCGGTTTCGCGGTCTTCTCTTGATTTGTCTTGTCTGCCTATCACCTACCAACTATCACTCACACCTCTCCTCCTTCACCACTCCGCGCCGACCTTCCAGCGGTAATTCATGACGCGGCGGCCGCCGTCCTGCTCCAGGCGCAGCCACAGTTCCTGACCGCGGTGCTGGTCGGCGTTGGGGAGGTAATAGAACTTGCGGTCCACGCCCTGGCCGAGCTTCGTGATCTGCAACTTCATGCGGCGGGCGTCGGGGACGAACAGGCTGCAGCGGAAATTGAGCGTTTCCGGCGGATTGGTGTTATTGGTCACGATCTGCTCGATCTCCAGCCGGCCGTCGGGGAGTTTGCGGTCGATGAGCTGCAGTGCCACATCGCCCGATCCGACCACGTACGGGCGATCGACGCGGAACTTGTACGCCCGGTCGGCATCGATGCGGAAGTGCAGCGTCGTCGGCTGCTCGCCCAGATTGGCGTTCGCCGGCAACCGCAGGGTCATCGGCAACCGCAACATTTCGCCGGCGCTGGCGGAAATCGACCATTCCCGCGGTTCGGCCTCCCAATCGGGGGGGAGCGTCAACGAGACCTGGCCGCTGACCCCCTGCGGAAAGGGATTCTTGATCAGCACGGCGTCCTGATGGCCGCCGTACTCGCTGCGGGCCTGACCGAGCTCGTATTTCGCCGTCAACATCCAGCGCAGAATCGGAGCCGAGCAGTTCAGGAACATCTTCGGCGTGGGGCCGACGGCGATTGTCGATTCCCGCGATTCCGCATCGGGCACGATCGGCTTCTGCCGTCCCCACAGATCGCACTCCACCGGTCGTTCGCCGAGGTACAGCGTCTCGGTGGTGTCGGTTTCATTCCAGACGACGACGCACGCCTCATTTCCGCGGACGAACGCCGCGTTGGGGCTGCCGCCGGGGAACGCCAGTTCGCCGAGATAGTCCGTATTCTGCAAAGCCAGGGCGACGGTCCGCCAGGGGAGAAACAGTTCGGTCGGCGCACCGCTCTCGTAGAGCAGTCCGTGCTTAGCGTGATAGATGTCATCGACGAAGATCTGCTTCGCCCCGGCCACTTTGGCGGCGACGATCTGCCGGGCCAACGCCGCCGCACGTACCTCGTGCGATGCGGTCGGCAACTGGGACAACTTGAGCAGCACCCAATGTTGGCGCAGGTCATGGGCGGACATTTTGATCCGTTGGGTCAGGTCTTCCGGCGCCAGTGGCTCGGACGAGGCCATCGACACGAACCCCGCGGCTGCGTTGGGGAGCGGCGTCTCCCACCGCCAGGGCACGCCGACCGAGGCTTTCAGGCTGATATTGCGGATCTCCTCCCGGACGCTGGTCAACGTGTGGGGCAACGCTTGCGAACCCAGGAAGCTGGTGTCGCTTTCGCCCCCCAGTTGCCAATACTGCACGGTGGACGAATACCGCGCGACGATCGGCCCCAGCGAGTTCCTCCAGAACGCCGTCGACAGGCTGAAGACTTCATTCACGCCCCGCCAGTTGCGGGCGAACTGGTTCCGCACGACGTCGGGCGGTTCCGACAGGAGGGCGATCGGCGTGATTCCCATGTTGCTCAGTTGGTCGAGCATATCCGCGATGTCGCCGGCGGGCTTCGGATCGTGGTCCTGCATGCTCCGCCACAGCGGATACTTCAACCAGTTGATCCCCGCCTGGGCGGCGATTTGCGGCAGCTCCAGCCGCTCGCGCTCGGGCAGATCGTGCGCCAGCGACCAGCCAAACTCGCCGCGGGGATACGGATCGTCGATCAACTGCAGGACCGACAGCGTGGTGTTCTGTTCTTCCACCGGCATGCCGTCGCGGTGCAGAATCGCCGACACCGAATAGAAGCCCGGCAACTGTTTGGGCAAATCCCAGGTCATCGTCTGCGGTTCGATGTATTCGGCGAGATACCGCATCGAAGGGTCCGTGGGCGGATCGGCCGCCAAAGGCTCGCGCGTGGAGTGGATGGCCTTGCCCGTGCTGTCGCACAACGACATCTCCAGCCGGTATTCGTGTCCGGCGTCGAGTCCGCTGATTTGGCATTGCACCTTGACCAGAGAATCGCTGTTCAGAAAGTGGTGAATGAAGTTGCTTTCGAGTTGCATCCGCGGCAACTGGCCCAGCGTCAGGTCGTCGAACCAGACCTTTCCGCCGATGTCGTGCTGTTTGCCCGTGCCCGGCACCAGATGGCAACCGATGACCGCGAACCGCACGCTGGCATCCGGGTTGATCGGGCCGACTTCCACCGGCACCCAGTCCGTATGGCTGCCCAGGACCGGCTTCGTGACGAACCGCTGCACCCGTCGGCGGCGATGGTCGAGCAACGACACGGTCACCAAAGCCGCGTCGTTCAGCATCCCCTCCGACCGCAGCCGGCCTTCGAAGTGGTAGGTGTGCAGCCGGTCGATCGGAATCAACGGCGAATAGTAGATCGCCGCGCCGCTGTTGGCCTGCATTCGCAGGCTGGACTGGTCGGTGCAGCCAGCCGTGGTGTCGATTCGGGCGGTGATGTACCGGGGAAAACCCGGACCCTTGCGGCGGGTCCAGTCGTCCGGGATGCCGTCCAGATTGCTGTCTTCCTGCGTGGAAAACGTAAAGCGGCTCACCGGCAGGGGGATGCGGTGCTGCTTCGCCGCTGCCGCTTCCGTCGGAGCGGCAACCCAGAGTGCCTGACACGTCAATAGCCAGAGCGGTATCATCTTTGTGATCGCTTGTTCCTCCGTCGGGTTGTCATCGACGACGACGACAAAGTCCCTCGACGGGCGGCGGCAAAGGGAGAGCCGTAACGACCCGCGCGGTTGTGCCGGTCCGGCGGGTGTCGCGGCCTGCCCGCCATACACCGAGGGTGCGAGCGTTCAGAACAGCTTCGGAGATGACATGCATCGTTTGCGATTTGCCGCCGCCACGCGCTGCTGGCGGGGGCCGTTGACCGAGACGCTGCGGACCGTCGCGGCCGCCGGAGTGACCGGCGTGCAGTTCGATCTGGCGGGGGAACTGTCGCCGGCATCGCTGTCGGAGACCGGTCGCCGGGACTTTCTGCACCAGGTTCGCGAACTCGGATTGAGCGTCGCCTCGGCGGTTGTTCCCCTGCGGCAACCGCTGTTCGTGCAGCACGAACTCGAACACCGATTGGAAGCCCTGCGGGCGGCGATGCGGTTTGCGTTTCAACTTCGCTGCCCGACGGTCTGCTTGCGTTGCGGCCGGATTCCCGACAAGCCGGACAGCCCGGACGCGCAATTGCTGAAGGAAGTGCTGACCGATCTGGCCCGCCATGCCAACCATATCGGCGTCACGCTGGCCATCACGCCGTCGGGCGATGCCGCGGCGACGTTGGCCGCCTTGTTGAACGGCATCCAGACCGGTCCCATCGGCGTGGACTTCGATCCCGCCCAGTTCGCGATGCAAGGGCAATCCACAGTCGCAGAGTTGCGGGCACTCCATCGGCTGGTGATGCACGTCCAGCTCCGCGACGGCGTCCGCGACTTCAGCGGCGGCGGCACCGAAACGGCCGTCGGTCAGGGCTCGGTCGACTGGATCGAGCTGTTCGCGTTGCTCGGCGAGATGGATTACAGCGGCTGGCTGACCGCGATCCGCACCCAGGGCGAAGACAACGCCCGCGACGTCCTGCACGCGCTCAAATCGGCGCAACGCCTCCTGCTCGGTGGATAGCACGACTCTTGCCCCCTCGCCCGGCGCTTCGCTGGGAGAGGGCCGGGGTGAGGGTGCTTCTGCCTTTGTCTTTGGCTTGGTCGCATGAAGAGAAAACCGAAAGGCACCCTCACCCTAACCCTCTCCCACCGAAGCGGCGGGCGAGGGGACAAGATGGCCGAGCCATCCCGAACGGACTCATAGGAAACTTGCACATCGATGGACCGTTCACTCCCTCACCCTCACCCTCTCCCCCACGGGGGAGAGGGGACCAGAAATACAGCCGCGGACGAACCGCCCGTCCTGTCCGTCAGCGAGCTCTCGGAAGCGCTGCGGGGCGTCGTCGAACAATGCTTCCCGCGGGTGTGGGTCGCCGGCGAGGTCTCGAACTGCACGCGGGCCGGATCGGGGCACATCTACTTCACGCTCAAGGACGACGAGGCCCAGCTCAAGGCCGTGATGTGGCGCAGCGCCGCCAGCCGGTTGCGGTTCGAGCTGCGCGACGGGTTGGAAGTCATCGCCAGCGGCCCGATCGAAGTCTACCCGCCGCGCGGACAGTATCAACTGATCGCCGACAAGCTGGTCCCGCAGGGGGTCGGTGCGTTGGAGCTTGCGCTGCGGCAATTGCAGCAGAAGCTGGCCGCCGAGGGGTTGTTCGATCCCGAACGCAAACGGCCGCTGCCGCGGTTTCCGCGCAAGGTGGCGCTCATCACCAGCCCGTCGGGAGCCGCCGTGCGGGACATGATTCAGGTGCTGACGCGGCGTTGGAAACTGGCGGACATCGTGTTCCTTCCGGTCCTGGTGCAGGGGGACGGCGCTGCGGAGCAGATTGCTGCCGCGCTGCAGACCGTGGGCCGGATACCCGGTGTGGACGTGGTCATCACCGGCCGCGGCGGCGGCAGCATGGAAGACCTGTGGGCGTTCAACGAAGAGATCGTGGCCCGCGCCATCGCCGCCTGTCCGGTGCCCGTGGTCAGCGCGGTCGGCCACGAGATCGACGTGACGATCGCCGACTTGGTCGCCGACCGTCGGGCGCTCACCCCTAGCGAAGCGGCGGAGCTGGTCGTGCCGCTCGACAGCGAAGTCCGTGCGGAACTGGATCGGCTGTCGCAACAGTTGCGGATGGCATTGTCGCAGCGCGCCCGTCAGGCGCGGCTGCAACTGGACGGCCTCGCTGCCCGTCGCTGTTTCACCAAACCGTTGGAACGGATTCATCAACTCGCCACGCAACTGGACGAGCTGGAGTCGCGCATGCTGCGGGCAATGCAGTCCACCATCGAGCGCTCGCGACGCGAATGTGCCGCGGCGGCCGCGCAACTGGAGGCCCTCAGCCCCTTGGGCGTCCTCGGTCGCGGATACTCTCTGACCAAGGTGCTGCCCGGCGGACAACTCGTCCGCAGCGCATCACAGGTTCAGCCGGGCGACCAGTTGTCGACGCTGTTGTCCGATGGGGAGTTGGTCAGCATGGTGACGGAAGTCATCGTGGGTGGTGATGCGGACGAGTAAACGATTGGTGGCGACCACTGGTCGGAGGTCAAGTACGCCGAAGGCGTTCGATCACAAAGCCCAGGGTCGCGAGTCCGCGAGCGCACCCTGGGAACAGGGCGTCCAAGGGGAATCGACCCTGAAAGGGTCGCATCACCGGCGGCCTCAAACCGTGATGAAACCCTTTCAGGGTAAGGTTCATTTCATCAATCGCCTCCCAGGGTGCGCTCGCAGACTCGCGACCCTGGGCTTTGCGATGCAACGCCTTCGGCGTAAAAACCATGCGGCTTAATGAAGATCCGCGGGGGTGGAACCCCGCGGCTTCCGGCCCTTAGCCCTCAGCTCTTAGCCCTTGACCATAAACGAAAGCGGCCCCCGGGTTTCCCCGAGGGCCGCCAATCTTGCGAACTGATTGTCAGCGGGCGTCGGCGTTCGCCGTCACCCGCTGTGCGAACTAGTCCAGCAGTCCGAGCAGGTTCTGCAGGCCGGCCGAGCGGGCGCCGGTGGTGCAGGGCGGAACCGGGGCGGGAGCGGCGGCCGGGGCCGGAGCGCAACCGTTGATTCCACAAGCCGGGGCGGCAGCCGTCGCACAGGGATCACAGCAGCCGTCCACGACTTCGTAGCCGCAGCGTTCGAGGGCTTCCGTGGCCTGCTTGACAACGTGCTTGTCGCAATCGCCCAACGCACAGGTCAGGGCGGCCACGGTCTGCGGGCAGCAGCAGCAGTTCTCCTTGATCTGATCGCCGATTTCGTCGGCGGCCTCGCGGCGAACCCGCTCGTCGCAGTCGTTGAGACCGACGATCAAGGCCGTCATGATTTCGGGATTGCAGATGCAGTCGAACTTGTTGCCGAGCTTGCGGATGGCAGCCCGACGATCCTTGGCGTAGCAAGCCGTCTGCGATTCGTAGATCAGCTTGGCGATTTCGCAGGGATCGGCGTCGCAGCACCGGGTTTCGCAGGGGGCGGCACACGTGTTGGCCGGAGCGGCGCACGTGTTGCAGTCTCCGCAACCCATCTTCTTGCTGCTGAACAGACCGCTCAGGCGGCCGCCTTTCAGC
>JAWXBB010000185.1:0-5271 GCA_034439795.1 Planctomycetaceae bacterium
GCATGGCTTCCGGTTCGATCAAGGGATCGCCGGTCTCGAGCTTTTGCAGCAGTTGCCCGAGCTCTTTGTGGATTTCACGCGTCTGTTGCACGATCAGAATCGAGTGCTCGACGACAATCGGCGTTCCCCCCTGACCGGCTGAGTCCAACGGTCCCGGTCGCGAGGGGATGGATTTCAGCGCCCCCTTGGCGTTGGGATGTGCCTCCGACTGCCAACTCTCCTCGTGCAGCAAGCGCGGCAGCTTGATCATCAGATCGGTCGTCATGACGGTGGGCAATCGGTAGTACCGCGTGATGACTTCCTGGGGATCAATCCCTATCCGCTCCCTGGGCTTGGATGCCCGCAGCGCTGTGCGGTAGTTCTCCAGCAACTGAAGCACCTCATCCTGCGTTTGCTCGGTTTGACGGACCACCATCACACCCGGCTGGGCGAACTCGATGGTGCCACCGGCACCACTCCGCTGCTCCCAGTGGCCGCGCGTCTGGCTCTGGACGGCGCGTTGCAGCGCGGCGGCTTCGTCGGCATCCCGACACAGATCGCGAACGTCGTAGACCGCGGCCTTCTGAAGTTCATCGGCGGCCGTCTGCGTCGTGATCCGCAGCACGCCGTCTTCCAGGACCCAATAGAGACCGTGCTCCATCAGCAGCACCCGCAGGATCGTGCTGAATTTCTGATCGCTGAGTTTGAGCGTGACGGGCGTGCGCTCCCGCACTCCCTCATCGCGCAATGCCGCCCGATCGAGCCGCACGTCAGCCCCCGTCAAGCGCGACAGTTCTGTGGCCACCGTTGACAGCGGCGTCCCCTGAAAATCGACGCTGATCGGCTGCAACAGCTTGTCTCGCAGCGTGGCGTGCTGCGGCGCGTCGAGCGTGAACGTGCGCCGGCCGTGCTTCCGAATGGCCGCCAGCAAACCGGCGATTTCGCGGTGAACCTCGAAGGTATGCCGGACGAACAGCACATCCCCCAGGAGCACCATCTCGCCCCCGACGCCGTCGACGTCCTCCCAAGCGCCGCTGGTGGAGTTTTCGATTGCGGACAGCAGGGCCTGGGGCTTGAATCCGGCATCGAACAGATCGCCGAAGTTGTACGAGACCGTCGTCATCAGCTCTTCGGCTTTGGTGGACGTGGTGATGTGCAGCAGCCCCTCATCCATGTACCAGGCCACCCCCATCGCGGCCAGACGGTCGAGGAGCATGTAGACCGGATCGTTGCGCAGCCGGTCGTTGACCGGTTCGCTGACCAGAATGCCCTCATCGGTGAGCGCGTTCTTGTCGAGCAACGCCGGGAGCTTCTGCTCCGTCTGCAACCAGTTGACGATGTCCTTCAGCGAGGCATCATCGAACGTCACGGTCGCCAGGGCGGCGAGGGGCGGAGGCACCAATGTCGCCGGATCGACGGTTTTCGGCTCGTCGAGAATCTCGATGGGCTCCGCCGGGGTCGCCGGCGCTGCGGGTTTCCCATCGGTCGCCGCCAGTGGACCAACTTGTGCCACGGCCTCGGCTGAGGCCATGAGCAGGCCGCAAACGGTTAAGAACACGGCCATCCGAGGGGAGCGCATGACAGACCCGTTCTGCGAGCGGAACGATGACTCGGCGAAATGACACGCCGGACATTATCGAAGCGCATTTCCAGCCTTCGCAAGCTCAGTTTGGATGAAGAATTGTCGGCGATTTTTCTGACGTTGTGACAATCGAAGACTCTCCCCGCCCAACGACGACTGGATTCCCGAAAGCGGCCACGATAGAAGTGGTGATTGAAATCGGTCTGACCGATTCGCGGTTTCGCGGCCAACTTCCGCGCTGCCTGTGAGAAATGATGTCCCTTCGCATCGCCAATCTGCGGCTGCCCGTTGCCGCCCCCGAAGCCGACCTCGTCGCCCCCATCGCGAAACGGATCGGCGTGGCCGTTGGCGATCTGGCCCGGTGGCGGATTCTGAAGAAGAGCCTCGATGCCCGGTCGTCGCGGGATTTGCAGTTCGTCTACTCGGTGGTCGTCGATCTGCCGGAGACCGTGCTGCGATCACCGGGAGTGCAGAGCCGGTTGCGCGACGACGTACAGGTCTTCTCGCCGCCGGTGTTCGATGATCCCGATCCGGGAACGACACCGCTTGTCGAGCGGCCGGTCGTTGTCGGATCGGGACCGGCGGGATTGCTCGCCGGTTACTACCTGGCGTGGAAGGGGTATCGGCCGCTGATCCTGGAACGCGGCCTCGCCGTCAAGGAGCGCGTGCCGGCGGTTCGCGAGTTCGACGCCGGCGGCCCGCACGATCGAGAGAACAACTACCTCTTCGGCGAAGGGGGGGCGGGCTGCTTCAGCGACGGCAAGCTCACCTGCCGGTTGGAGGGGCCGGACGTCGACTGGGTGCTCGAACGGTTCGTCGAGACCGGCGGCCGGGCGTCGATCCTCTACGAAAACCGGCCGCATCTGGGCAGCAACAAGTTGCCGATGATCTGCCGCAACTTCCGTCGCAAGATCGAAGCGCTCGGCGGCGAGTACCGGTTCGGCTGCTGCGTCGAACGACTCGCTGTCCGCGACAGCCACGTCATCGGACTGCACACCAACACCGGCTACATCGCCGCGTCGCAGGTGTTGCTCGGCGTCGGTCACAGCGCGCGGGATACCAACGAGATGCTGCACGATCTCGGCGTCCCCATCGTGCAAAAAGCGTTTCAACTCGGACTGCGGATCGAACAGCCGCAGGAGCAGATCAACCGGCACAAGTACGGCAAAGCCGAGTATCTGCCGTTGCTCGGTGCCGCCGATTACACGTTGCAGGCCCGCGGCCGGAAGGACGTGTTCACGTTCTGCATGTGCGCGGGGGGCCTCATCATCCCCAGCATTTCGGAGCCGGAGCGGTTCTGCACGAACGGCATGAGCAATTCGCGGCACGACACGCCGTTCGCCAACAGCGGCGTGATGGTGACGCTGGACCCGACCGAGTTCGGCAACGATCACCCGCTCGCCGGCATGTATCTCCAGCGCGAGTACGAAGCGGCCGCGTTCCGGTTGACGGGGGCGAGTTATCATTCGCCGATTCAATCGGCCCGCGAGTTTCTCACCGGCCGCGTGCCCGATCCGACGACGAATTATGCGTGCTCTTACGAGCGCGGCGTGACGCCGACGGCGCTCGACTCCGTGTTGCCGCCGACGGTCATCGCGGCGATTCGGGAAGCGCTGCCGGTGCTCGATCAAAAGCTGCGCGGCGATTTCCTCAAGCACGCGATCCTCGTCGGCCCCGAAATGCGCGGCAGCTCGCCGATTCGGGTCGACCGCGATGTCGCCACGCGACAATCGCCGAGGTTCGACGGTCTCTACCCCATCGGCGAAGGAGCCGGCTACGCGGGTGGCATCGTCAGCGCGGCCGTGGACGGCCTGCGCAGCGCCCGCGAAGTCGTGCGGCAGTTCGCCGCGCTGTCGCAGGGGACATCGTGATGCCGGTTTCAGCGGTCCCACGGACAACCGTGTCAGACCCATCAACCCGGTTTGCGGATTGACGACCCGCTTGCAAGTCATGCCGCCGGCCGAGATGCTTTTCCCCAGTGGCGAGGAGATCGCGCCTCGGAATCGCCGCGACATCGCCAGCTTGTCGAACAGCTCTGCACTAGGCATCCGTAGCTCAACGGGATAGAGCATCGGCCTTCGGAACCGAAGGACCACGACGCCTCGGATCAATCAAGACCGATAGAGGCGGTTTCAAAACCGCATCGTCTTTACGCCGAAGGCGTTGTCTCTCACAGCCCGGAGTCGCGAGTCTGCGAGCGCACCCTGGGTGGCGATGATGACAAATCCCATACCCTGAAAGGGTTTTATCGGGGATGGATGTCGTCGGTGATGCGACCCCTTCAGGGTCGATGCGACACGGACGCCAATTCCCCAGGGTGCGCTCACTGACTCGCGACCCTGGGCTGTGTGATCGAATGAAGTGGACCCCGTTTTTTAGACCACGGGGCGGCGTTTCTTAGATGGTCTAAAGCGGTGCCCCACGGCCCGAACCGTCGTCCGCGGCCCAGGCGCAAGCCCCTGAATCCCCATGTTTCGCAGCAGGCGCTGCATCGTCTTGCGATTAACGACGTGACCACGACTCGCCAACCACAGCACCAGCCGGCGACTTCCCAGGAACGGATGACGCAGAGACTCCTCGTCGACCAATCGCATCAGTTTCAGGGTCTCGACACTCTCCGGCGCCGGCTCGTAATACAGGTTCGCGCGGTGCAGGCCCAGCAACTCGCACTGGCGACGCACGCTCAAGCCGCGATGACCAGCCGCAATCCACGCACAACGCTCAGCCACCGTCCCCGAATCGCATCCAACGCCACCTTCGCCTTGAACGCCCCATCGAACAACCGCCGCTTCCGAGGCATCGTCTCTTCCCCTTCCAGGGATCTTCCACAAGGCCCCCTTTCTCTCCGTTCCAACCTCCACCTTCCATCCAGCCCCGTGGTCTAAAAAACGGGGTCCACTTCACAGCTTTTGTTTGTTGGGTTTGCTTGCGGGAATGAGACTCTTAGGCGGGCCGGGTTCGTCAAACTGACAGCGAGGTGCGTTGTTGAAGAAGATCACGTAGAACTTGTGGCTGGATCTGAGCTTGGCAATGGAGTTCAACACTTCCTGCATCGCGCGCTGGACCGGCAGGCCGGACATGCTGCTCGAGTAATCCACCACGTATACGAAGTGCCGTGACCTGCTTCAGATTTTTTCAGACAGTCGAACTCTTTATTCTGGACGGCTCGCGAGGAGCCATCCGATGTCGAGAGCGCGATCTGAGAAGTCTGTTTCAAGCGAGAAATCGACATCGCCGCGCTTTCGATTCAACCCGGCGAATGAGGTTCCGTCATTGGGAGCAGTTTGTGCTCCATCAGCGGCGGTCGAGTATGCGCCGGCGGAGAGTTCTTCGGTGGTTTGGGGTTCGGCCATTGGAACCGGATCGGCACCGGTGCCGCCTCCACCCCCGGCCCCGGTGCCGTCGTATCCCTCGCCGTCCCCCCCGAGCCGAATCGTCCTTGCCCTCCGTTTCCCGCCGCCAGCCCCTGCTGCGTTGAACTGGGAACCGCCAAAGCCAGGCAGCCAAACCAGAGTAGCAACACGATCGACGCCAGCGCTGTTCCCGACCGGACCTCAGCCACAAATCGGCCGCTAGCGTCCTGAGTTGTTAATTCGCTGACAAACGTTGGCGACGCGGCCAAGGATCAGGTCGGCATCGGCGGTCTGCGGTCGCCTGGCCAGCCAGCGCTTGACCCGCGGGGTTTTGTGGGTGGCGTCGTTGTCCATGAC
>JAWXBB010000186.1:0-5442 GCA_034439795.1 Planctomycetaceae bacterium
CATCGCTACGGCTCCGCCGGTTTTGACTGTGGCAGGTCAACCGCGGAGTCGTAGCGTATGTCTCAACTTCTCGCCATTTGAAAACAGCTTCTCAGAAACCGAACACCCCCTGGAATCCCAAGTTCCGACGATATCGCGCTCACGAGGGTTTTTCATTGGCTGTGGAGTCGGATCACCACCGAACGCTCTGCATCAGTTCTTCGATTCTTAACGGATGCAATCCGCCTCACGCGAACAGATCGCTGATCACATTCCCGGCGACGTCGGTCAGGCGGAAGTCGCGGCCGTTGAAGCGGTAGGTGAGTTTTTCGTGCTGCAGGCCCAGCAGGTGCAGCAGCGTCGCGTGCAGGTCGTTGACGTGGACTTTGTTGTGGACCGCCTTGTAACCGAAGTCGTCCGTCGCGCCATAGTGGAAGCCCCGCTTCACGCCCCCGCCGGCGAGCCAGATGGTGAAGCCGTTCGGGTTGTGGTCGCGGCCCTTGGCCCCCTGCGAATCGGACGTGCGGCCGAACTCGCCCCCCCAGATCACCAGCGTGTCGTCGAGCAGCCCGCGCGACTTGAGATCGGCCAGCAAGGCGGCGGCGGGGCGATCGGTGTGCAGCGCGTTCGAGCGGTGGTTGGAATCGAGGTCGGTGTGACAATCCCACGGCACGTCGTTGACGCTGCCGTCGCCGTTGACCCCTTTGCCGGCGAAGATCTGCACGAACCGCACGCCCCGTTCGACCAGCCGGCGGGCGATCAGGCACTGCCGGGCAAACGTCGCGCATTCGGGTTGGTCGAGGCCGTACGCCTTCTGCGTCGTCTCCGACTCCTGGCCGATGTCGAGCGCCTCCGGCGCGGCCATCTGCATGCGGTACGCCAGCTCGAAGGAGTTGATCCGCGCGGCGAGATCGGTCTGCGTCGCGCGCGGGGCCGCATGCTCCTGATTCAGGGCGCGGAGCACGTCGAGCTGCATCCGCTGCTGCGCGTCGCTGTGCTTGGCATCCCGCGCGAGGTTGTCGATGGCCTCTTTGCGGCGGGCGTCGAGCGTGAGCGCCTGGAACGTCTTGGGCAGAAACCCGGCGGACCAGATCTGGTCGTCGCCGCGCGGCCGGGTGTCGTGCAGCACCACGTAGGCGGGCAGGTTTTCGTTCTCAGCGCCGAGTCCGTAGGTGATCCACGCCCCCATCGCGGGGAGGCCGGGACGGTTGGTGCCGCACATCAGTTCGATGGCCGCCGGCGCGTGATTGTTCTGCCGCAGATACATCGAGTGGATGAACGTCATCTCGTCGACGTGCTGCGACAGATGCGGGAAGATGTCGGGCGCCCACGAGCCGGATTCGCCGTGCTGCTTCCAGTTGAACGGCGACTTGAGGCACTTGCCGCTCGTGGTGAAGAAGCCGGTCTTGGGGTCGGCCCCGGCGAGCTCCTCGCCGTCCCGCTTTTGCAGTTCGGGCTTGTAATCCCAGGTGTCGACTTGCGACGGCGCACCGGTCATGAACAGCCAGATGACCGACTTCGCGCGCGCCGGGAAATGCGGCGCGCGGATGGCCAGCGGATTGATCGCCGTCGGCGCGGCGGCACTGGTCTGCTCGTTCAACATCGCGGCGAGCGCCAGCGAGCCGAAGCCCAGCCCCGCGTCCTGCAGGAAGCGGCGGCGCGACGGGAGCGACAGGTCGTGATCGAACATGCTTCGTCCTCGAACTGGTCTCGGGAGGAAACCGCTAAGCCGCAAGCGAGCGCTCGCTTGCGGCTTAGCACTTCCTCACGAATCGGAAATCGCCTCAATCGACATACACAAACTCGTTCAGACACAACACCAACTGACAACATTCCACCAGCGCGGCCTCCGTGCGATCGGGCTGCTGCTCGATCAACGTCAGCAGCGCCCGGCGTTCGGCATCGCTCGGTGGACGCGCGAGGGCGATCTGATAGGCCTGATCAATCGCCGCCGCGCCGTCTCCCGCAGCCTTCGCACGGGTTGCGAGTTTTTCCGCTTGCTGACGGACGAACGGCGAATTCAGCATCGCCAGTGCCTGCGTCGGGACGGTGGTGCTGACCCGTTCGCCGATGCTCTGCGTCGGTTCGGGGGCGTCGAAGATCGTCATGAACGGAATCAGCTCGCTGCGCTTCACGCGCAGATACACGCTGCGGCGGGGCGCATTGTCGAGCACGCTGGGGCCGTACATCGTCGCATCGAGCGTGTCGCCGACGGCGAGCAGCGAGTCGCGGATGCTCTCGGCGTCCAGCCGCTGCGGTCGGTGATGCCACAGGAAGCGATTCTCCGGATCAATGGCGACGTTTTCGGATCGAACTTCGTGCCCTTGCTGGTACGCGGCGGTCATGAGGATCTGCTTGTGCAGTGGCTTCAGTTTCCAGTCGCTCTCCACGAACTTGGCGGCGAGCCATTCCAGCAGCTCGGGATGCGTGGGCTGCTCCCCCTGCAGGCCGAAATCATTGGGGGTGCGGACCAGCCCCTCGCCGAAATGATGCTGCCAAACGCGGTTGACCATCACCCGGGCCAGCAGCGGCGCGGCTCCCCGGTCGGTATCGGTCATCCAGTTTGCCAGGCCCACGCGCGGGTCGGCCAGGGGACGATTCTTCAGATCGGCGACGGCGGACTGCGCCTCCGGTCCGCGGTCCAGCACCTGCATGAAACTCGGGTCGGCCCTCCCCTGCTTGTTGTCGACCTCGCCGCGTCGCAGGAAGAAGACGTCCTGACCGCCCGCGATGGTGGTGTAGACCTCGGTGACCGGCGGCCGCGGTTGCCGGGCCGCATGATCGCGCTCAGCTTGAAAGACCTTCGCGGTCTCGGCGTCGAAGCGGGTGAACCATCGCAGCATCGGCTCGCGCGCGGTTTCCGGAAGCTGATTTTTGTGTTGCGCGAGCAGCGCACGGATCTCGCCCAGATGCTGCGGTTCGCTGTCGCCGGCCCAGTTCGCTGGGTTGGGCTCGACGCTGAACGCCAACCGCAAGCGGCCGACGCCGACGTCGCGGAACTTCAGGACGAACTTCAATTCGGTCCCGCCCTCGAAACCGGCGAGGCCCTCGTCGATCTCGAAGATCGCGGCGTTGTCTTTGCCGGCGTTTTCCTTGATCGTCCAGGCAGTCGCGGGTTTCTTGTCGAGCGCGTTCGACAGCGGCTGATCCTTGTCCTCCAGCGCGACCTGGACCGCCTTCAGCTTCAGAGCCACCGGCTTATCTTTGGCTTCCGCACTCAATGGCGATGCCGTCACCTGGAATTCCGCCAGTTGGAAGCTGCCGTCGGCGTTCAGCCCCGGGCCGCGCTTCGGCAGCGACTTGTCGGTGAACAGGTCCAGTCGCAACGCCGCGATTTTTTTCTGAGACGTGTGCACGGTGACCGCGAATTCTTCGGCCTTCTGCACGCCCCCCTGTTGCCGGCCACTGGCGGCGAACTCGCTGTTGAGCGTGAGGTTGCCGTCGTGAGCGATGACGCCGTTGGGCAGCGCCTTCAGATAGGAGCGCTCCGCGTCGAGTTCGACCGCATCGAACGTCTGCCACCGCGGCGACTCCGGCTGCTGCAGCAACTCGGCCTTGCGCCACGTCTCGAACCGCTGCGGCAACTCGGCTTGTGCGAATGTTTTCACCGCGGTCACGAAGGCGACGTGATCAACCCGATGCTGGTCCACCGCCCGCTGCGTGGCCCGCGGATCGGGATCGAACGGCTTCGGACCATGCACCGTCGTGGCGAGCGCCGCCGCCAAGCCGTAGTAATCCTGATGCGGGATCGGATCGTATTTGTGGTCGTGACAGCGGACGCAGCCGATCGTCAGACCGAGCATCGAGCCGCCGATGGTCATCAGCATGTCGTCGATCTGATCGTAACGAATTCGCTCAACGGTCTTGACGGTGATCTGTCCAGGATACGGCCCCGCGACGAGAAACCCCGTCGCCGCCGCGGCGTGGTAATCGTCGGGCGACAGCTTGTCCCCGGCGAGTTGTTGCCGGACGAACTCGTCGTAGGGCAGATCGTTGTTGAACGCGCGGATCACCCAGTCGCGGTAGTGATAAGCGCCGGGACGGAAGCCGTCGAACTCGTAGCCGCCGCTTTCGGCGAAACGGGCGACGTCCAGCCAGTGACGGGCCCAGCGTTCGCCGTAGCGTTCGCTGGCGAGCAGTTCATCAACGACCTTCTCAAAGGCGCTGGCGGACTCGTCCTTCAGAAAGGCGTCCACCTGCTCGGGCGTCGGCGGCAAGCCGATCAAATCGAAGTACACCCGGCGGATCAGTTTCTCTTTCGTTGTCGCCGCATTCGGAGTGAGGCCATGCTCCTCGTGCTTGGCGGCGATGAAGCGATCGATCGGCGTCAGGCTCCATCGAGTGACTTTGACCTCCGGCGGCGTGACGGACTGCAGCGGCCGAAACGACCAGAACTGACGGCCCTCGTCGAGATCGATCTCGCGATTCGGTTGGACGGAGATCGACTCCTGCCGCGGATCGGGCGCGCCCATGTCGATCCACTTCGCGAAGTCGGCGATCACGTCGTCCGGTAATCGGCCCGACGGCGGCATCTCCAGCCCGTCGAACTTCAGCGCCTTGATCAACAGGCTCTCCGCCGACTTGCCACGCACCAACGCCGGGCCGGTCTCCCCGCCGGCGAGCATCGCCGGCTGGGAATCGAGCAGCAGATGGGCCTGCAACTTTTTCGCGGCCCGGGCGTCTTCGGAATGGCAGGAGTAACACTGCTCGACGAGGACGGGCCGGATCTTCTGCTCGAAGAATTCGAGTCCCTGCGGGTCCGGGGCTTGAGCGGCGACGAGGGCCGGCGCGACGAGTATCCAGGCGGTGCAGACAACCGTTTTCATGGAAGAACGAACCTTGGAGCGCGTCGGTGTTCGTGTGGTGGTGGGCATTGGCGTGCAGGACGACCGGGCCGGGACATTCATCATACCGAGGGCAACCGGGCGCAAACCAGTGCCGCGGCTCCGGTTTAAGGCAGTTAAAGATCGCCATATCATTCCGGGTGGCGGGGCCTATGAAGCGGTTTCAAAACCCAGTCTTGGTTGTTGCCGTTGGTGGCGGGTAATTGATCGGTGGTCAAGTACGCCGAAGGCGTTCGATCACACAGCCCAGGGTCGCGAGTCGGCGAGCGCACCCTGGGGACACGGCGTCCGAGGCGCATCGACCCTGAAAGGGTCGCATCACCGGCGGCCACAAACCGTTATGAAACCCTTTCAGGGTATGGAGTTCGTCATCGATTGCCACCCAGGGTGCGCTCGCAGACTCGCGACCCTGGGCTGTGAGAGACAACGCCTTCGGCGTAAAGACCATGCGGTTCTGAAACAGCCTCTAAACCGCTTCGGCGCGGCCCCGGTTTTCACGCAAAGACGGGGCCACGAAGACTTAGCAGCCCGTTGAAGTATTCCACAGGGCGGCTGGGGTTGGCGGTCGAGCGGGCTTGACTCGTCGGCTATGATCGGTCGGTGTTCGGGAGCGTGTCGG
>JAWXBB010000187.1:0-3170 GCA_034439795.1 Planctomycetaceae bacterium
ACGATGACGCCCCACGAGATCGCGGAGAACAGCACCAGCACCAGCAGCACGAACCACGCCAGTGGGGAAGCGTCCGCAATCAGCGCGACGAGATCGGTTTCAGATGAAGCAGGGACAACAAGATCCCCAGTTGGACCCTGGGCCTGAAAGGCCAGAGCCAATATGCCTAGCGTGCGCAACAAGACCTCCGTCGGTCACGGATAGTGCGCCGCTGGGACAGCGCGAACAAATTTGAGAGTACCACGCACCCAGAGTCGAGTCAAAAGGTTTGCTACCATGCGACGATGTTGCGCTTCCTCGCCATTCGTCATCTCGCGGTGATCGATCACCTGGAGATCGATCTGGCACCAGGTCTCACCGTACTGACCGGTGAAACAGGTGCCGGCAAGTCGATGTTCGTTGAAGCCATCGACCTGCTCACCGGTGGCCGCTCCAGCGCGGACCTCGTCCGCACAGGAGAAGACACCGCCACCATTCAAGCGATCTTCGAACGTCCCGGACGCGACACCCCTGACACCCCGGACATCATTGTCCGGCGCGACATCTCCGCGCAGGGTCGAAGTCGCGCCTACATAGATGACGCCCTGGCGACGACCACGGCCTTACGGGATCTCGGCACCAGGCTGGTGGACCTGCATGGGCAACACGAACATCAGTCGCTGCTCGACCCGGCCGAACATGCGGGACTGGTGGACACCTTTGCGGATCATCCGGCGACACTCGCCCGGGTGGCTTCCGCACACGAGGCGTGGCGGATTGCGGCCAGCGCACTCGATCGCACGCGACTGAGCGCGAGGGAAAAGTCCGCGCGCATTGAGTGGGTCACGTTTCAGCTGCATGACCTCGATCGGATTGCGCCCAAGTTCGGAGAAGACGAGGCGCTCCTCTCGGAGCGGCAGGTGCTCGCCAACACCGATCGCCTGACCCGATTGTCCACCGAAGCCTTCGCGCAACTGTATGAGGGGGAAGGCGCGGCCTTGTCGTCATTGGGCGCGGTCTGGAAACGCCTGGGCGACCTCGCGGCGCTCGACGACCGCTTCGCACCGTACCTGGAGCAGCGCGACGAGGTGCGATCCCGGCTCGAAGACCTGGCCTTTATGCTCCGAGACTACGCCAACGACCTGGAGTCGTCGCCCGAGCGGCTGCAGCAGGTTGAGGACCGCCTCGCAGGGCTGGAGCGTCTCAAGCTCAAACACGGTCCAGCCTTGTCCGATGTGATGGCGAAACACGAGGCGTTGCGTGCGGAACTCGAGGCACTTCAAGCCAGCGACGAAGCGGCAGCTGGGCTGGAAAAGCAGGCAAACGAGGCTGCAGCCAAATTCACAGAGATTGCGTCGAATCTGTCATCTGCCCGTAAGGTTGCTGGTCAACGGCTGGCGAAGGCTTTGGAGGCTTCTCTCGCACAGCTCGCCATGCCGAAGTCGAGGGTGGAGGTCAGAGTCGAGTCGTTTCCGTCCGACGAGAGCCGCTGGTCGGCCGCCGGCTTTGATGCGGTGGAGTTCTACCTGTCGCCCAACCCCGGCGAAGACGTCAAGCCGCTGGCTCGTATCGCATCGGGCGGGGAGCTGTCCCGCATCATGCTCGCCATCAAAACGTTGGCGACGCCTGACGAAGAGGGGCGCACGCTGATCTTTGATGAGGTGGATGCCGGCATTGGTGGGGCAGCGGCGGACGCCGTTGGGGCCCGCCTTCAGGAATTGGGGCGCCGCTTTCAGGTCCTGTGCATCACGCATCTTCCGCAGATCGCTGCCCGTGGCGACCATCATCTTCACATCTCGAAGCAGGTGAAGGGCGGGCGCACGATTACCACGGTCGCCAACTTGGCCGGCGCCGAGCGCGAGATGGAACTGGCCCGGATGATCGCAGGGGACCGCGTCTCTGAGCAGGTGCTGGCCTCTGCGCGGGAACTGCTGCAGCTGAACCTTCGGGGCCAGGGCGAAAGCGAAACCAGGATAAAAGGCGAAAGCGAAAGTCGCCCTGCGGCGAAAGCAAAGGGGAAGCGTGGCGCGTAAGTATTTGATTGAGACGTTTGGCTGTCAGATGAACGTGCATGACAGCGAACGGATTGCGGGTCTGCTTGAAGCCGACGGGTATGTTCCGGCGGAGTCGGACGTCGATGCGGACCTGATTGTGATCAACACGTGTTCGGTGCGCGAGCGCGCGGAGGACAAGTTGTATTCGCGGCTCGGCGAAATTCGAAAAGCCGGCGTGCTCTCGGGCCGCCGGCCCCAGGTTGCCGTCGCGGGCTGCGTCGCTCAGCAAGAAGGCGACAAACTGCTTCGCCACGATCCCACCATTGACGTCATCGTGGGCACCCAGGCCGTGAAGCAGTTGCCGGGGTTGCTCGCCAGGACGCGCGAAGACCATGTGTCGCGAGTCGACGTGAATCCCTACGAGGACGTCTCGTTTCCGCTCGGCATGGCCAAGGCCTCGGACCCGGTGCGGTCCTGGGTCACGATCATCGAAGGCTGCAACGAGTTTTGTTCCTTCTGCGTGGTGCCGTATACCCGCGGGCATGAGCGGATGCGGCCTGTGGCGGACATTCTGGCTGAAGCGAGGCGTGGAGCGGAGTCCGGCCGCCTCGAGGTCCAGCTGCTCGGTCAGATCGTGAATCACTATCAGGCGCCTGACGATCCGACGTGCGATTTTCCCGAACTGCTTCGGCGTGTGAGTGAGATCGAGGGGCTCGCCCGCATTCGTTTCGCGAGTCCCCATCCCCGTCATGCGTCTGATCGATTGATTGAAGAGATGCGGACCAATCCGAAGCTCTGTCGGCACTTCCATTTGCCGGTGCAGTCGGGCTCAAATCGCATTCTCAGGGAGATGCGCCGGCGGTACACTCGGGAGGATTTTCTGGCGCTTGTCGGTCGCCTCCGCACCTCCGTGCCAGGCGTCGTCGTGTCGACCGACGTGATCGTCGGGTTCCCTGGCGAGACGGAAGAGGATTTCGCAGAGACGATGGATTTGGTGTCGGCGGTGCGATTCCAGTTCATGTATTCGTTCAAATATTCGCCCCGGCCCAACACCCTTGCCGAGAAACGAATGAAAGATGATGTGCCTGAGTCGGTGAAGTCGAGGCGGATCGTGGAATTGCAGCGCCTGCAGGGGCAGATTCAGATTGCGTTGTTCGAGGCCATGGTCGGGCAGGAGATGATGGTGCTGGTGGACGG
>JAWXBB010000188.1:0-12538 GCA_034439795.1 Planctomycetaceae bacterium
CATCCGCGACGTGCTGCAACTGGTGCGGTCGCGGATGACGCCCGCCGGATCGCACGGCAACTGCTCCAGCGTCATCTGTCCCGACTCGATTTTCGACAGGTCCAGAATGTCGCTGATGATCCTCAGCAGATGCTCGCCGTTCCGCTTGATGGTCCGCAGCGCATCGGGGGCCTCGTCCGGTTCGACGGCGCCGTCCAGCAACAGCTCGGCAAAGCCCAGCATGGCGTTCAAGGGGGTGCGGATCTCGTGGCTCATGTTGGCGAGGAACTCGCCTTTGGTGCGGTCGGCGACCATCGCGTGATCGAGCGCCTCGCCGATCTGCCGCTGGGCCGCAGCCTCCATCGCGTTGAACGTCGCGGTCAATGCCAGCGTACACAGCATCAGGCCCAAGAGGCCGGTGTACTCGACGAAGTGCAGCCCCCGCACCGACAATTCGCACGGGATGACAACGCGATTGATGCTGGCCAGATAGAATCCGGTGACAATCGCCGCACCCAGCAACCAGCCCCACCATCCCGACCTGGGCCCCAGCAGCGCCACCGAAATGATGGGCAACGTGGCATACCACATCAGACCGGGGGAGGCGTGCCCGCCTTGCAGCAGGGCCAGTCCGGTGTAGGTCAGCCAGGCCGTGACCGCGACCGTCAGGGCGGCGCTCTGAACCGCGCCCGAGCGCCGCAGGACCAACAGATTCAACAGCAAGGTCGCCAAAGCCGTCCCGACGACCAATGCGGAAACCGGTGCGCGACAGTACAGGAAAATGCCAACGAACAGCGGGCAGAAACCCATCAGCGCCAGCGAAAAGCCCAGGACGCGATCGGCTCGGCGCAGCGCAATGGGGTCGAGTCCCGGTGGTCGCAACCACCGCCAGAACCGGCCGAACTCCCGAACGATGATCGCCTCGAATGCGTTCAGATTTTCCTCATCAGGTTGTCGCGAAGGAATGCGCGGGAAACGGCAACGGAGACCAGGCGGTCGTTGCCGTGCGCGCACGGACTCGGCTCCGCTGGCACGGTCCCCGGTGGAATCTAGCACGGTTTTCGCGGTTTGACGGCCTGAGGTGGCTTTCTGGCAGCGCCGGCAAACTCCGCGTTTTCGCTGCGATCGGTCCTTGGCGGAAGGGTGTGGTCGCTAATTGGTGGTCTACAGACGTCGATGTGCACGACATTCGCAGCCCCGTGAGGGGCGACCGGACTGTAGCCACGGGTGGAGCGGCGCGGCGGCCTTGCCGCCCGACGCGGAACCCCGTGGTATGGTTGAACGAGCGGATATTGCCCCGGTAGGGGCAAAGGATTCTGCTGACAGGTAGAACTTCCGCCGGCCCTCCGGGACGGGCCAGATCATGAATCGCTTTCCACGGGTTGCGCTCCGCCCGAAGCGGGCTGCGCTTCACCCGTGGCTACAGTCCGAGGCCCCTTCCGGGGCCAAGCAGACACTCTCCCGACAAATGTTCCCCACCAATTGGCGACCACGCCCCGGACGGAATAATCATCACCGATGACGAATTCGCGCCGCTGATGCTTTGGCCCGCTGGACAGCGCGGATATCCTGAACCGACAGGGAATCGTTGCCACGGACTCCGTTCGGGATGTCGTTCATGGATCGTGTTGTTCGTCGGATCGCACCATTGGTGCTGTGCGGGTTGCTGTCGGCGCGACTCGTCGCCGGCGATTGGCCGCAGTTTCGCGGGCCGGGCAGCCTGGGCCATGCCGTGGGGACGCAGCCGTTGCCGGCGGAGATCGGGCCCAAGTCGCACGTCGCGTGGCGGACTCCGTTGCCGATCGGGCATTCGTCGCCGGTGATCGTCGGCGACCGCATCTTCGTGACGGGCGTTCGCGACGGCCAGTTGCTCACCATCGGCCTGGACCGGGCAACGGGCAAGGTGCTGTGGGAGCAAGCCGCCCCGCACGAGCAACTGGAAGTGATTCACCGCATCGGCAGCCATGCGCAATGCACGCCGGCCGCCGATGCCGAACGGGTGGTGGTGTTCTTCGGGTCGTGCGGGTTGTTCTGCTACGACCACGCCGGCAAGCCGCTGTGGCAGCGGCGGATGGGGCCGTTCAAGAACGACTTCGGGGCCGGCAGTTCGCCGATCATCGTCGGCGACAAGGTGATTCTCGCCCAGGATCACGACACCGACTCGTTCGTCATGGCGTTGGACAAGCGAACCGGAGAGACCCGCTGGAACACGGACCGGTCCGAGTTCTTCCGCAACTATTGCACGCCGGTGCTCTGGGACAACGCCGGGCGACGCCAGATCGTGCTGGCGGGGACGCTGCGGGTCGTCGGCTACGATCTGGAGACCGGCCGCGAAGCGTGGACCGTTCGCGGCATCGCGCGCACGGTCTGCATGACCCCGACCGTGGGCGACGACGGCACGCTGTACGTCGCCGGCTGGTCCGCGGGCGGCGATGAAGGGGAACGGATCGCGCTCGATCCGTACGACAAGTTCGCTCCCACCGTCGACCAGAACGGCGACGGGAAGTTCGTCGAAGCGGAACTCCCCAAAGGAAACGTGCTGCAACGCTTCACGCAGTTCGACCGGGACAAGGACGGCGCGATCACGAAGTCCGAATACGAGGACTTCCGCAGCTTGTTCGACCAGAGCCAGAATGTCGTGCTGGCCATCGAATCCGGTGCGACCGGCGAGGCGACGACCAGCCACGTTCGTTGGAAGCAGCCGAAGCTCGTCCCCTTCTGTGCGTCGCCGCTGGCCAGTCAGGGACTGGTGTTCACTGTCAAAGACGGCGGCATTGTGCAATCCCTCGACGGAAAGACAGGCAAACCGGCGAAACAGGGGCGTCTGGAAGCCAACGGCGATTACTACGCGTCGCCCGTTGTCGGCGACGGCAAGATCTACTTCATCGATCAGCAGGGACGGCTGACCGTGCTGTCCGCCAAAGACCGCTGGGAGATCCTGCACATCGCGGACTTCGGCGAAGACGCCTACGCCACGCCGGCGCTGGTCGACGGCCGGATTTATCTCCGCACGTCGGCGGCGCTGTACGGCTTTCAGTGAGGGTGCTTTGAGGCCGTTTCAGAACCCGTATCGCCTGTACGCCGAAGGCGTAGCATCGCAAAGCCCAGGGTCGCGAGTCCGCGAGCGCACCCTGGGTGGCGCGATCGGTGATGAACCCCATACCCTGAAAGGGTTTCATAATGGTTTGACGCCGGGGTGATGCGACCCTTTCAGGGTCGATTCGTCTCGGACGCCGTTTCCCCAGGGTGCGCTCGCAGACTCGCGACCCTGGGCTGTGTGATTTAACGCCTTCGGCGTACTCCATCGATGGTCAATGTCCCTCTCCAAGCGCAACAACCATGATTCGGTTCATCTTGGCTCGCTTTCCGCGGTGAAAGACAGAAAAGCACCCTCTCCCTAACCCTCTCCCACCGAAGCGGCGGGCGAGGGGACAGGAGGGTGCGTCCGGGCTGTATCGGTCGCATCGAAAAACCTCAAGCTGCGCTCTATGCCGATACGATGAAACTGGATACGCTCCCGACCCTCTCGTGTCGCCGTCGGCCAATCGGCCCGCGGCTGCGCCGGACCCACGCGGAATGGATGCCGCATGACGATTCACCCCACGGCGGTGATCGACCCGCTCGCCGAGATCGACCCCGGTGTCGACATCGGCCCGTATGCGATCATTGAAGGACCGGTCCGGATTCACGCCGGCGCGGTTCTCGCCCCGCACGTGCATCTGATGGGGCACACGACCATCGGCCCCGGCTGCCGCCTTCACACCGGCGCGGTCGTCGGCGATTATCCCCAGGACCGCAGCTTCACCGGCGGCGTCAGTTACTGCCAGATCGGCGCGGAAACGATCCTCCGCGAATACGTGACGATGCATCGCGGCACCAAGCCCGGCACGATCACCAGCATCGGCGAGCGCTGTCTGCTGATGGCGCACGCTCACGTCGGTCACAACTGCGAGGTGGCCGATGACGTCACGCTCGTCAACGGCTGTCTGCTCGGCGGGTACGTCTCCGTCGGATCGCGGGCCGTCATCTCCGGCAACGCAGCGGTTCACCAATTCGTCCGCGTCGGCGAGCTGGCGATGATCGGCGGGCTGGCCAAGATCACCCAGGACATCCTGCCGTTCTTCATGTACGACGGTCACGGCGTGGCGGTCGGCGTGAATGTCATCGGACAGCGCCGCGCCGGCATCTGCTCCGACGAGCGGGCCGAACTGAAGGCGGCATACCGCCGAATCTACCGGACCGCGGGCAGTCTGCCGTCGGCTGTGGCGGACCTCGTCGAGAAGCTCGAAACACCGGCCGGTCTGCGGCTGATGGCGTTCCTGCAAGCGCCGTCCAAGCGGGGCATCCACGGTCATTCCGAGCAACTCGACGCCGCCGCCGATCAGCCGATGACGATTCCCCTCGAACGCGCCGCGTAGCACCGCCCCTTCGGATTGCGGGCATGACGCTCCGCTACCTGCTCGAACATCTGGCGGTGATCTTCAGCGCGGCGACCGGCGCGCTCGCCGCGCGGGGCAAGCGGGTCGATCTGTTCGCGGTCATCGTGCTGGGGCTGGTGACGGCCGTCGGCGGCGGGACGCTGCGCGATCTGGTGCTCGACGTGCCGGTCTTCTGGATCGTGGACGCCAACTTCATCCTCAGCGGTTCGGCGGCGGCGTTCCTGGCGTTCTTTGTGGTCCGCTATACGCATCCGCCGCAACCGATGCTGCAGATCGCCGACGCCTTCGGTCTCGCGTTCGTGACGATGCTGGGCACGTCGAAGACGTGGCAGCTCGAATACGCGGCTCCAGTGTGCGTCGTGCTGGGTGTGACGACGGGCGTCGCCGGCGGCATGATCCGCGACGTGCTGTGCGGCGAGATCCCGCTGGTGTTCCGCACGCAGATCTATCTGTACGCGACGGCCGCGATGGTTGGAGCGATGGTGTACCTCACCGCCGCCGCCTTGTGGCCGAAACATCCCGCCAATCTCATCGTCGGCGCGGCAGTCATTCTCACGCTGCGGCTGGCCGCCCTGCGCTGGCAGATTCGGCTGCCCGAGTTCGAGCCGCGCGATGAACCGCGCTGAACGCAGCAACAATTTCACAGCCCCATTCTGGTTGTCGCCGTCGGTGGCAGGGCATGATCGCCGGTCCAATACGCCGAAGGCGTTCGATCACACAGCCCAGGGTCGCGAGTCGGCGAGCGCACCCTGGGGAACTGGCGTCCGAGGCGCATCGACCCTGAAAGGGTCGCATCATCGGTACCCTCATCCTAGATGAAACCCTTACAGGGTATGGTTTCGTCATCGAACATGACCCAGGGTGCGCTCGCAGACTCGCGACCCTGGGCTGTGAGAGACAACGCCTTCGGCGTAAAGATCATGCGGCTTGGACACCGCTTCGAGAAATCTTCGTCAATCTCGGAGGTAAACCCCTGAGGCGACGCTCCACTCCCGTTTCTGCATCGGAGGGATTCCGATAGAATCGAAGGAACTGCGAGGTTGACCGTGATTCGATGAGAAGTTGCGGCGCGCTCAGGATGGACATCGTGCAAGGATTCGCCAGGAATGACGATTGGTGAGGAACGCTCGTTCCTGGATCAGTTGATGGATTTGTATCGGGCCGGCGATCCTTCAGCGACAGACGACTCCCCAGGGAGGCAGATGGTCCGCGCGGTCCAGCAGGTCTATCTGCAGATCGCGTTGGCGGACTACGCCGCTGCGGTGGAACTCATGACCGATGACTTCACGATGGAGATCATCGGCCCGCCGGAGATCCCGCTGGTCGGTTGCTGGCACGGCAAAGCCGAGGCGGAGGCGGCGCTCTCGCGGAATTTCTCGCTGCTGGAAGACCAGGTGCCGCAACTCATCGGCGTGGCGACGCACCGCGACGCCGTCGTGGTGATGGGCCGCGAAACCGGCCGCGTGAAGGCCACCGGCCGGCCGTACGCCGTGCATTGGGTGCAGTGGTTCACGCTGCGGGACGACCGTCTGACTCGGTTCCTACAGATCTTCGACGCCGACGAGATCGGCGGGGCGTTCCAGGCGTGACGTGTACGGAGTCTACGCCGCACTTTGCGATATTGTGGCGGCACTCCGGCTTGGTCCCCTCGCCCAGCGCTTCGCTGGGAGAGGGTTAGGGTGAGGGGGCTTCTGGCTTTCTCTTCGACCGTCACAACCGCAGAAGAAAAGGTGAAAGGCACCCTCACCCCCAACCCCTCTCCCGCCGAAGCGTCGGGCGAGGGGAGCAAGAGGGGGCCGGACCTCCGAATCCCGTGATCCACCGGCGATCGCCCTCCGTTCTGCCTCGCAAGACGCACGGATTGGCTGCGGGGTTTGACAAATGCCCCGCCGCACCGTGCAATCACGCCACCGCCGTTCGGCGAATGAGGGCCACGTCAACTCCTTCAGGATCGCGATCATGACGCAAGAACAACCGATGCGGCCCGGCGACGGCTGGGCGATGCTGGCGGTCAACCTGGGGCTGATGGGCTTCGGCATCGCCTGCTTCGGCTTCGGGGCCGCCAACGAAAGCGCGGCGCCGATCATCTTCGGCATCCTGTGCGGCCTCACCGGGTTCGTGATGCTGTTCGGCCACATCGCCTTGCCGCCGAACGTTGCCTGCGTGCTCAGTTTCTTCGGCCCCTACCAGGGCACCGTCCGCGACGCCGGGTTTTACTGGGTCAATCCGTTCTACACCAAGAAGCACATTTCGCTCCGCGCCCGCAACTTCGAGGGGGCCAAGCTCAAGGTCAACGACAAGCAGGGGAACCCCATCGAAATCGGAGCCGTCATCGTCTGGCACGTCACCGACACCGCCCAGGCCGTGTTCGACGTCGACAACTACGAAGAATACGTCAAGGTCCAAAGCGAAACCGCGCTGCGGCATCTCGCCAACAACTACGCCTACGACCACGGCGAAGAGCACGAGATCACGCTCCGCAGCGGCGTCGATGAAGTCTCGGCGACGCTCGCCCAGGAGCTGTCCGACCGGTTGACGAAAGCCGGCGTGATCGTCGATGAGGCCCGCCTCACGCACCTCGCCTACGCGTCCGAAATCGCCGGGGTGATGCTGCGTCGGCAACAGGCCGAGGCGGTCATCGCCGCGCGGCAGAAGATTGTCCACGGGGCGGTCAGCATGGTGGACATGGCGCTCAAGGAACTGACGGCGAAGCAGATCGTCGATTTCGACAGCGACCGCAAAGCCGCCCTCGTCAGCAACCTGCTCGTTGTGCTGTGCAGCGAATCGGAAGCGCAGCCGATCGTCAATGCCGGCGCGACGTGATCTTATGAAGCCGGCTCGTATCCCAGATTCGGCGACAGCCAGCGTTCGACCTCCCGCAGCGGCATGCCCTTGCGGCGAGCGTAGTCCTCCACCTGATCGCGGGTGAGCTTGTCCACGGCGAAGTACCGCGCCTGCGGATGGGCGAAGTACAGCCCGCTGACCGACGCCGCCGGGTGCATGGCGTAGCTGTCCGTCAGCTTGATGCCCGTCGCCCGCTCGGCGTCGAGCAGCGCGAACAGCTTCGGCTTCTCGGTGTGATCGGGACACGCCGGGTAGCCGTACGCCGGGCGGATGCCGCGGTATTTTTCCTCAATGAGATCGTCGGTGGATAACCCTTCCGCGCTGCCGTAGCCGCAATCGCGGCGGGCCTGTTGATGCAGCTTTTCGGCGAACGCCTCGGCCAGCCGGTCGGCGAGGGCCTTGGTCATGATCGACAGGTAATCGTCGTGCAGTTCGTGCTCGAACTGGCCGGCGAGCTCGTCGCACCCGATTCCCGTCGTGACGGCGAACGCGCCCAAATAATCCATCCGCCCGCTGTCCGAGGGGGCGATGTAATCGGCGAGCGAACGGAAGTCCTTCTGGCCTTCCCGTTCCCATTGCTGCCGCAGCATCGGGAACTTGATCACCGATGCGGCGTCCGCCAGGTTGCCGAACGGTGGGGCCGCATCCACGTCCTGCAGCACCCAGACGTCATCGCCGACGGCGTTCGCCGGCCAGAAGCCGTACACGCCGCGGGCCGTGAGCAGTTTTTCGTGGATGATGCGGTCGAGCAACTGGCGGGCGTCGTCGTACACCTTCTTCGCTTCCACACCAACGGTGGCGTCCTCGAAGATGCGCGGGTACTTGCCCTTCAGCTCCCACGTCATGAAGAACGGCGACCAGTCGATGTACGGCACCAGTTCGGCGAGCGGGTAATCGTCGAGCACCCGCGCGCCGAGAAACGCCGGCGTCGGGATCTCCACGGTCTGCCAGTCGGTCGCGAACCGGCGTTTGAACGCTTCGGCATAAGGCGCGAGTTTCCGCGTCGCCTGCATGCCGGCATAGGTGTTCCGATCGCGCTCCTGGGCCGCGCGGACCTTGGCGATGAATTCCGGCTTCCGTTCGGCGTCGAGCAGGTTTTCGACGGCGGGGACCGACAGCGACGCATCCACGACGTGCAGCACCGCCTCGCTGTAATGCGGCGCGATCTTCACCGCCGTGTGCCGGGCGCTGGTCGTCGCCCCGCCGATCAGCAAAGGCACGGTGAACTGCTGCCGTTGCATCTCCTTGGCGACGTGCGCCATCTCTTCGAGCGACGGTGTGATCAGCCCCGACAGCCCGATAATGTGGACCCCCTCAGCCTTCGCCGTCTCCAGGATCTTGTCGCACGACACCATCACGCCCAGGTCGAGCACCTCGAAGTTGTTGCACCGCAGCACGACGGCGACGATGTTCTTGCCGATGTCGTGAACGTCCCCCTTGACCGTCGCGATGAGGATCTTGCCACGAGATGAGCTAAGGGCTGAGGGCTGAGGGCTAAGGGCCGGAGAAGAGTTGAGGCCCGCTTCTTCTGTCTGGCCCTCAGCCCTTAGCTCTAAGCCCTTAGCCAACTCGACCTTCTCCGCCTCCATGAACGGCTGCAGATACGCGACCGCCTTCTTCATCACGCGGGCGGACTTCACCACCTGCGGGAGGAACATTTTGCCCTGGCCGAACAGTTCGCCGACGACGCTCATGCCGGCCATCAGCGGGCCTTGGATGACGTTCAGCCCGCGGCCGTATTTCTGGCGAGCTTCTTCGGTGTCTTCGTCGATGTAGTCGGTGACACCCTTGAGCAGCGCGTGCTTCAGGCGGTCTTCGATGCTGCCGAGCCGCCACTCCTCAATAGACTCGGCCTCGGCGGATTGGTTCCCCCCGCGTTGCTTCAGCACTTCGGAGAACGCAATCAGCCGCTCGGTGGCGTCCGGGCGGCGGTTGAGCAGGACGTCCTCGACCTGTTCGAGCAGTTCCTTGTCGATCTCGTCGTAGACCGCGAGCTGCCCCGCGTTGACGATGCCCATGTCCAGCCCGGCCTGGATGGCGTGATATAGGAACGCCGCGTTCATCGCCTCGCGGACGACGTCGTTGCCGCGGAACGAGAACGAGACGTTGCTCACGCCGCCCGACGTCTTCGCGTACGGGCAGACCCGCTTCACTTGCCGGACGGCTTCGATGAACTCGACGGCGTAGTTGGCGTGCTCTTCCATGCCGGTGCCGACGGTCAGGATGTTGACGTCGAAGATGATGTCTTCCGGCGGGAAGCCGATCTGCTCCGTCAGCAGCTTGTAGGCCCGTTGGCAGATGGCCACCTTGCGGGCGGCGTCAGTCGCCTGGCCTTCCTCATCGAACGCCATCACCACCACCGCGGCTCCATAGCGACGGACGATGCGAGCCTGTTCGAGGAATTTTTCCTCGCCTTCCTTCATGCTGATGGAGTTGACGACCCCCTTGCCGGCGAGGCACTTCAGCCCGGCTTCGATGACCGAGAACTTGGAGCTGTCGACCATCACCGGCACTTTGGCGACGTCGGGATCGTCGGAGATCAGATTCAGCAGGCGGACCATTTCCGCTTCGCTGTCGAGCAACCCCTCGTCGAGGTTGACGTCGATCATGTTCGCGCCGCTGTCGACCTGCTGGCCGGCGACGGACATCGCTTCGTCGTACTGCTTGTCCTTGATCAGCCGGGCGAACTTCCGCGACCCGGTGACGTTGGTCCGCTCGCCGACCATGAGGAAGGGTTGAGGGTTTTCAGAAGCCGCGTGGTCCGGGCTCACAGCGCCGCGCAGCAGCAATAGTTCCGAGCCGCTGTAGCTCGACCAGTGCGTCGGCGCGGGGAGCTGGCGCGGCTTTTGATCGGCGACCGCGGCGGCGATCGCTTCGATGAACTCCGGCGTGGTGCCGCAGCAGCCGCCGACGATGTTCACCCAGCCGTTCTGCGCAAACTCACGAAGCGCGCCGGCGACTTCCTGCGGCGAGGCGTTGAAGCCCCCCATGCCGTCGGGCATTCCGGCGTTCGGATAGCAACTGATGTACTTCGGCGCGGCGTTGGCCAGCGACTCCAGATACTCGCGCATCTGCGCCGGACCGAGGGCGCAATTCAGTCCGACGGTCGTCATCGGAAAGTGCGACACCGCGGCCCAGAACGCCTCCAGCGTCTGACCGGTCAGCGTCCGGCCCCCCTGGAAGATGGTGCCGGAGACCATCACCGGCACACGGCGGCCCCCCTCCTCGAACACCTGCTGAATCGCGTACAGGCACGCTTTCATGTTCAGCGTGTCGAACGACGTCTCCGGCAGCAGCACATCGACGCCGCCCTCCAGCAGCCCGCGCACCTGCTCAGCGTACGAAGCCGCCAACTGCTCGAAATTGACCGGGCGATAGCCCGGTTTGTCGGCGTTGAACGACAGTTGGAACTTCGTCGGCCCGATGCTCCCCGCGACAAACCGCGGCTTCGACGGATTCTTCGCGGTGAACTCGTCGGCGACATCGCGAACAAGTTGCGCCGCCTTGACGTTCAATTCGTGCGTCAAGTCGCCGAGGTGGAACTCGTCCAGCATCAACCGCGTGGCGCCGAACGTGTTGGTCTCGATGAGGTCCGCCCCGGCCGCCAGATACTGCCGGTGGATGTCGGCGATCATCTTCGGCTGCGACAGCACCAGCACGTCGCTGGCGTTCTTGAGGTCGATCGGATGCTCGCGGAACCGGTCGCCGCGGTAATCGGCCTCGGTCGGCTCGTAGCGATGGATCATCGACCCCATCGCTCCGTCGAGGATCAGAATCCGCTCGGAGAGCAGTTGCTCAAACAGACCGGCAGGGGCGGGATCGGGCATGGAGGCTTCGCGGCAACAGGGCGGGATGGCTTGCAAGTCCCCTAGTGTGACGGCTGACCGGGGCGCGGCCAAGGGTGTAGACAAGAGATCACGGCGGGATGTTCAGGTTTCCAGAAGCCGCGGGGTCCCACCCCCGCGGATCTTCCTCTGTGAAGATAAAGATCCGACGGGATGGGATCCGTCGGCTTCTAGCGCGGCGCAGACGTGACAGCGGGCGTCGCGGCGCGAATCACCAATGCCCCGCTTTGTCCCGGCCGCAGTTGCAGCTTGGAGTTCTCGATCTCCGCCCAGAACCGCACCTGACCGTTGACGGGGTCGATCTCCGGGCTGACGAACACCAGCACGCCGGGAAATTCGGCGGGGCGACCGGCGACCTCCACCGTCAGCGTGACGGGGCGGCCGGCGTCGGCGAGCGTCAACTTGGTCGCCGGGGCAAAGCCTTCCGCGCGCAGTTTGTTCAGCCGCACAATCCGCACGACCGGCGTGCCCGGTTCGACCCAATCCCCCTGATGCTTTTTCCATTGGACCACCATCCCGGTGATCGGGGCCGTGATCTGTCGCCGCTGGACCTGCAAGTCGGCCCGGTCGAGGTCGTGCTGCTTGAGCGCCAGGCTCATGCGGTTCTGCGACAGATCGTGCGCGGCCTGCTCGATCTCCAGCGTCGACTTGTCGGCGATGAGCTTCAAGCGGTCCAGCTCCGTCTGCGAGACGCTCTTCGCGAACTTCTCGACGGAGTCCACCGCCCGCCGCAACTCCGACTGCGCGACCTCCGCCGACTTCTTCGCGAACCGCACCTTGATGTCGTTCTCAGCCAGTTCGCGGGCCTGCTGCACATCGGTCGCCGCCCGCGCGCGGAGCAGTTGCGATTCCGTGTCGTCGATGCGGCCGAGGAGCTTGCCCGCTTCGACGGTGGTCCCTTCCGTCACTGCGGGGGCCAGCAACATCCCGGCTTCACGGGCGGGGACGTCGACCTGATCGATGAGCGTCAGCACGACCGTCGGCAATCGCAGTTCGGTGACGGCCGGATCGGCCGTCCAGGCAGTGACGAGGAGGGCGCTCAGCAGCGAGAAGTTCATGACATCGATTCCGCGAGACGGGCCGACAATCGTTGCGATAGTGTACATCATTGATCGTGTCGGCGGCGATGGTTTCTTCTGACGGAATCGATCGCCGATGGCAAATCCGCAGCGGTACAGCAGACAAGCTAAGAAATGCCTCACGCAAAGGCGCAAAGCTCGCAAAGGAAGGCAGCACGCTGAGTGCAATCGTTAATAAGTGGTGGTCATGGGATTGAAGAATTTGGACTTGGCGATTTCAGCCCCGAAGGGGCGGCAGATCGTAGCCCCAGGCGTGAGCCTGGGGTTCCGGTGGTGTTACGGCAGTGAGCCCCGGAGGGGCGACAGAAGGCCGAATGACGTTCGATTTCTGTCGCCCCTTCGGGGCTTCCGG
>JAWXBB010000189.1:0-8483 GCA_034439795.1 Planctomycetaceae bacterium
CTTGGGATGTCACACCCTTCCAGGAGCCAGTATGGACGCGAACTCTTTGCATGCACAGACGTTAAACGCGCACTTCGGAAATGTTGGTAAGCCTGGGGTTCCGATGGATGTACGGCAACAAGCCCCGGAGGGGCGACAGAAGGCAACATCATCCGCGGTTCTGTCGCCCCTCCGGGGCTGCGAAGAAGATTCACGGCGATCCCCCAGGCTCACGCCTGGGGCTACGATCTGTCGCCCCGTTGGGGCTGAAAACGAGACAAGTCGACCACCGGCCGCGAAACCGCACGCGTTGGCTGATTGTCGTTCGTGTCGCCGCGAACGGGTGATACTTCGCCTCTGACCACTGACTACGGACATCGCATGAAATCCCTCGTCAAACAACGCGCCGAACGGGGACTGTGGCTCGCCGACATCCCCGAGCCGACGGTCGGCCTCAACGACGTGCTGATCAAGGTCCGCAAGACCGGCATCTGCGGGACCGACCTGCACATCTACAAATGGGACGCTTGGGCGCAGAAGACCATCCCCGTGCCGATGGCCGTCGGCCACGAGTTCGTCGGCGAAGTCGTGCAGGTCGGATCGAACGTGACCGACTTCCATCCCGGCGAGATCGTCAGCGGCGAGGGGCACGTCGTCTGCGGACGCTGTCGCAACTGCCTCGCCGGCCGCCGGCACTTGTGTGCGCATACTCAGGGAGTGGGCGTCAACCGGCCCGGGGCGTTCGCCGAGTTCATCAGCCTGCCGATGACCAACGTCTGGCATCACGCGCCGGACATCGACGAGGAAGTTGCGTCGATTTTCGACCCGTTCGGCAACGCGGTGCATACCGCCCTGTCGTTCGATCTGCTCGGCGAAGACGTGCTGATCACCGGCGCAGGCCCGATCGGCGTGATGGCCGCCGCGGTGGTCCGTCATGCCGGGGCGCGGTACGTCGTGGTCACCGACCTCAATCCGTTCCGCCTCGAACTGGCCCGCAAGATGGGGGCGACGGTCGCGGTCGATCCCCGCGAAACCAGCCTCGCCGACGTGCAAAAACAGTTGGGCATGAAAGAGGGCTTCGACGTCGGCCTGGAGATGTCCGGCAGCCCGGTCGCGTTCAATAGCCTCATCGGCAACATGGCCCACGGCGGCAAGATCGCCATGCTGGGCATTCCCGAACAGGAGATGGCCATCGACTGGAACGCCGTCATCTTCAACATGCTGACGATCAAGGGCATCTACGGCCGCGAAATGTACGAGACCTGGTACAAAATGACCGTGATGCTGCAATCCGGCCTGGACATCAAGCCCGTCATCACGCACCGCTTCCACTACACCGAGTTCCAGCAGGGCTTCGACGCCATGCTCAGCGGCAACTGCGGCAAAGTCGTCCTCGACTGGACGACGTGAACGGCGCGTCCTCTACTTCGTAGCGTCGGCCAGCGCCGTCATGACCCCGTCGTAGCGGGCCGCCGCCGGCGTGCCGAGGAACGTCCGGTTGTGCTGCCAACTGGTCAGGTTCATCCGCATGAACAGGTCGGCGCCGAACACGGTCATGAACATCGACCGGGCCAGGAATTCGAGGACGAACTCCACCAGATCGAGCGGCTGCAGCAGCGATGACTTCGCATCGAGCCCCACCACGCGGACACCCATCACGTTCTGCGTGGTCAGGTAATACACCAGCAGCAGCGCCGCGGCGACCGTGATGCCCGCGATGATCTTCTGCACGTTCCGCATCCGCTGGAAATCGGCGTCGGTCGCCAGCGGGCCGGTGAACACGTCGGCCCGCACGACGTACATCGCCGGAGCCGCGAGGAACAGGAACATGCCGATCAGAAAGATCGGATCGCTCGCCACCTGGTTGATGCCGACGAAGATCACCAGCAGAAACAGCCCGTACAACGGAGCCGCGGCGACGAGATACCACCCGGGCAGCAGCGATTCGGGCAGCAGCGTCTTGATCCGCAGACAGGCGCGTTGCACGCCGGGAATCAGCGACAGCACCGTCGGCAACAGCGTGATCATGTACTCGGCCGCATACAGCAGGCTCTCCGCCATGTCCGCGATGAACTGTTCCGGATCCTGGCGGAAGTCGACGGTCGCGTCGTCGTAGCCCCACCAGCTCCACGGGCAGAGGGCGACGATCATCGGCACGAAGAACGAGAACACGAACCCCGCAAGCAGTACCCGAAACGAGAACCGGAACCGCGTCCACGTCACGAACGCCAGCGCCGCCGATGCCGCGAGCGCATACATCGCGGCGATGTCCAACAGATCGGCGAACTTCCCTAACGCGTTCGGTTCCGGCTCCTCCTCGGCTTCTTCGTCCTCTTCCGCCGCGGCGCGTTCGGTCAATTGCTCCTCAACCGTGGCGACAACAGCCGTGGTCGCAAGCTGCCGCTTGACCGCTTCCAACGCGGCGGCCGGATCGTCCGCGTCCTCCTCCGACATCTCGCCGGAAGGGATGGCTTCCTCGGCCGATTCCAGCAACTTCGTGCTGATGTTGTCGAACAGCGTGACCTGCTCGTCGGTTTCGGTCAGCTCGCGAAAAGTCGCCAGCCCGGCGGACAGAACCGTGGTGAGCACCACCATCGCCACGAGGCTCCGCCGCCACGCGAAATAACCCTGGATGGTCGGCTCGTCGATGCCGGCCCTCGCCAGCGTCGCCCGTTCGTCCTCGCCGGCCGTCAAATTGCGGAGATTGGAGACGAACGCGCGACGCAGCAGCAGAACAATCGACATGGATGGCCCGATTTTCGGAAGACGCGGATTCCCAACCGATCATCGGTCAGGACGGGCGGAATGGTAGACATTTTCGCGAACGGGCGAAATGGGGATCATCACCGCGGCGTCAGCACGTACCCGGTGATCGGTTCGCCGGTGTCCGACGCCCAGTCCTGGCCGGGGGCGAGTTCGCCGCTGGCTTCCAGCGAGAACGACAGGTCGAGCTTGCGGCCGCTGGTCACGATCGGGCGGCCGCGCTCATCGTTCAGGAACCCGCGGTACGGAAACTTCGCCTCGATCTGATGGCCGTCCTCAGACACGGCGGCGGTCGCGATTCCCTTCACGACCGGCCCCTTGTCGCGGACGAACGTCAGCCGGCCGTCATCGTGACAGACCCATTGCGTGTACTGCTTGTAGGTGCCCGGCAACAGTCGCAGGAACCCCGCCGGATACGGTCCGTCCTGACCGGCGACGTATTTCCCCGCCGATTGATCCAGAAACGCCTGCTGCAATTCCGCCGCATCGCGCGCTCCGTGATTCAGATAACACGCCGTGTTCAGCTCGCCGTTGAAATACTCGACCTCGGCGTTCAGATCGTAGCCGCGACTGGTGGGGTAATAGCCCCCTTCGTGCAGCCAGTAGCCGGTGTCGTCGTTGTCGTCCGCGTCGATGGTCACGATGACGTAGTAACGACCGCCGGGCTTCGTGCCGTCGGCGACCTGCGTGTTCGCAATCCGTCCGCGCGACCGCAGGCAGCAATACAGATGATCGTTGTCGTGCGCGACTTTGTATTCGACGAGATCGACATCGGGATGCTCGATCGGCTTCGGCACGTCGTCCTTGCTCTTGCCGTCGGTCGCGTGCGTGTCGCCGGCGGGATCGGCGTACGACTTCGCCGCCGCCCAGTCGTCGAACCGGCCGTCGATGCGGATCACGGGTTCGGCCGCGCGAGCCAGGCCCGGCAACAAGCCGAGCACCGCCCCGATCACCATCCAACCGCGTTGGCAGACCATGCGGACACTCGCACCGGGAAGAGGGGTGGGAAAATGCTCGCGGATACGGTGTCACGTTGCTGGAAAGAAATCAATCAGGAACCCGGCTTCCACCTCGATTCCGCTTATTGGAAGCCGGCAGGCTTCCCAGTGATTAGCCGGCGGTTGAGCGCAGCGACACCACCGGATTAACGAGGAGCGTGGAACCCGACCCCCGACGGTGTCGCAGCCATTAATGCAGCAAGAATTAGCCACAAGAGGCACACGTTGCACAAAGGGATTGGCGAGAGTGTAGTCGCCGATTGGTGTTCCTCGTTTCTCGGGAACCCGAAGGGTTCGCAGACAGTAGCCGGGGGCCGGAGTCCTCGGAGACCCCCGGAAAGAGGCGCCACAACGGACAGCATCCCTTCGGGATGCGATAACACGTCGCATTGACCGGGGGTCTCCGCTGCGCGCTGTGACCTGCGACCTGCGACCCCGGCTATGTTCTGCGACCTCTTCGAGGTCAAGAACGACGATCATCACCGACTGTCCGACGGGCCGCACGATCAATCAGCAACTGCAACCGATTGTCCCGGCTCTAACTCCCCTTTTGTGACCTTTGTACCTCTTGTGGCTAAAATCATCCCAATGCCGTTCCCATCGCTCTCCACCGCTGAAATCCGCACCCTGCGGTCGCCGAAGATGCCGGTCGATCCGCTGCGGCCGTATGCGTGGTTGATCGAACCAGAGCGGGCGGCGAACGGGCTGGTTGAAGACGTCGCCACGCTGTTTCTCACCAACCGCGAATGCCCGTTCACGTGCGTGTTCTGCGATCTCTGGCGGCAGACGCTCGACGAGCCGACGCCGCGCGGCGCCATTCCGACGCAGATTGCCTGGGCACTGTCGCAACTCGGCCCGGCGGCGCACATCAAGCTCTACAACAGCGGCAACTTCTTCGATCCGCAGGCCATTCCGCCGGACGATTACCCGGCCATCGCGCAGCTCGTCGAATCGTTCCGCACGGTCATCGTCGAGAATCACCCGAAGCTCACCGACGACCGCGTGCTATCGTTCCGTGATCGACTCACCGGCCGGTTGGAGGTCGCGCTGGGACTGGAGACCGTGCATCCGGAGATTCTACCTCGGCTCAACAAGCAGATGACCGTCGGCGACTTCACCAAAGCCGCGGGATGGCTGCGGGGCCATGATTGCGACGTCCGGACGTTCATCCTGCTGCGACCGCCGGGGTTGTCGGATGCGGAGGGCGTCACGTGGGCCGTGCGGTCGTTGCAGACGGCGTTCGACGCGGGGGCGCAGTGTGCGAGTGTCATCGCGATGCGGGCCGGCAATGGCGCGATGGACCGGCTCGCCGCGGAGGGCTGGTTCGCCCCGCCGTCGATCACCGCGTTGTACGACACGCTGTGCCAGGGCCTGGAACTGCGGGCCGGGCGGGTGTTCGTCGATCTGTGGGAGATCGAGAAACTGTGGCCGTGTCCGACGTGTGGGCCACGACACACGGAGACGTTGCAGCGCATGAACCTGTCGCAACAGATCGAACCGTGGCCGACGTGCGAGTGCAGGTAGTTCGCGAATGATCCAGTCCCCGTGCATCATTCTCACATGTGGGGTTCTGTTCCGTTTCTTGACCTCGAAGAGGTCGCATAAAGTAGCCGGGGGTCGGAGTCCTCGGAGACCCCCGGAAACGGGTGGGTTGGTTTTACGCACCCTGAAGGGGTGCCAGAATGTTCGATTCTGGCATCCATCCGGGATGCAGTTTTCTGATGACGCTTTCCGGGGGTCTCCGCTGCGCTGCGACCCCCGGCTACTTTCTGCGAACCCTCCGGGTTCCAAGCATTGATGGCGCAATCCCATTCATCCAAACCTTTCGTCCCTTTCGTGTATTTCGTGGTTAAAGATCTTGGATTTCCCATGACCACCCTCGACGCGGACGTCCTGATCGTCGGTTCCGGATTCGCCGGCAGCCTCACCGCGCTGCTGGCGAAGCAGATCGGCTTGCGGCCGGTGCTCGTCGATCGCGGGTCGCATCCGCGGTTCGTCATCGGGGAGTCGACGACGCCGGTCGCGAACCTCGTCCTCGAATCGCTGGCGCGGCGATTCGATCTGCCGTGGCTCGCGCCGCTGGCGACCTACGGCTCGTGGAAGGCGACGTATCCGGATTTGCCGTGCGGTCTGAAGCGCGGGTTCAGCTACTTTCATCAGGAGGACCGCCAGCCGTATCAGCCGCGGGCCGATCACGCCAACGAATTGCTCGTCGCGGCCAGTCACGGTCCCGATGACGCCGACACGCACTGGCTGCGGGCGGATTTCGATGCGTTCCTGGTGCAGCGCGTCATCGCCGCGGGCATTCCGTATTTCGACCGCACAAAACTCGGCCGATTGACCGAACGGACAAACGGTTGGACGGTCGAGGCCACGCGCGATGACGAAGCAATGACGATCACGGCCAAGTTCCTCGTCGATGCCTCCGGCGACGGCGGCTTTCTGACGCAGCAACTCGGTCTGCCCGACACGCGGGCCACGCTGCGGACATGGTCGCGGGGGTTGTACGGGCACTTCGTCGATCTGGCGAAGTGGGAACCGCAATATCGCGCGGCCTGCGGGTTGAGCGGCGACCACCCGTATCCCTGCGATGCCGCCGCAGTGCATCACGTGTTCGACGGCGGCTGGATGTGGCAGTTGCGGTTCGACAACGGCGTCACGTCGGCCGGGTTCGCGTTGGCGAATCCCGTGCCGGAGAATCTCACTCCCGCCGACGAATGGCGACAGATCATGGACCGATTCCCTTCGGTCGCCGAGCAGTTCGCGTCGGCGACGCTGATCTCGAATCACGGCGAACTGATCCGCACCGGGCGGTTGCAGCGCCGCATTGGTCGGGCCGCCGGGCCGAACTGGGCGCTGCTGCCGAGCGCCGCGGGGTTCATCGACGCGCTGCACAGCACGGGGATCGCGCACACGCTGGTCGGCATCGAGCGCTTGCTCGGCCTGTGGCAGCGACATTGGGACCGGGCGGAACTGGTGACGGACCTCGTCGAATACGATCGGCTGTTCCAGGCGGAGATCGCGTTCATCGACACCATCGTCGCGGGCTCGTTCCGCAGCTTCCGGGGCTTTCCGAAGATGGTGGCCATCACGATGTTCTACTTCGCCTCGGCGATCTGGTCCGAACACCGCCGCCGCTCGGGCACCGACATCCCCCGCGCGTTCTTGTGTGCGGACGATCCCCGGTTGCGTGCGTCGCTGGAGCAGGCCTATGCGATGCTGGACGACCCGACGGTGTCCGCGACTGCGCTGACGGAGTTCGTCACCGACGCCGTCCGCCCGTACAACATCGGCGGGCTGTGCGATGCGGCGAAGAGGAATATGTATCCGTATCTGGGGTGATGCAGATCGCTCTTGCCGGTTGCTAACGCATCGCGTTATTATTGACCCATGATCCGAAGCTTCCGGGATCGCCGAACGGAGTTACTGTTCCGCCGCGAACCCGTCAAGCGGTGGAATCCCGATCTGCGCCGAATGGCGTTACGGAAGCTGCTGCAGATTGACGCGGCAGTGACGCTCGATGATCTGCGCGTTCCACCCGGAAATCGCCTGGAGAAGCTGAGGGGCGACCGGGACGGTCAGTACAGCATCCGCATCAACGACCAGTGGCGAATCTGCTTTCGATTTCATCTCGGCAACGTCGAGGACGTGGAAATCGTGGACTACCATTAGGACTCTGAACATGCCCGCCAAACGCCTGCCGCCGATTCATCCGGGGGAAATCCTGCTTGAGGATTTCCTGAAGCCGATGTCGTTGACCCAGTACCGCTTGGCCAAGGGGCTGGGCGTTTCGGCGCGGCGGATCAACGAAATCGTGCATGGAGACCGGGCCATCACCGCCGACACCGCCTTGCGGCTCGCACGGTTCTTCGGAACGTCCGAACTGTTCTGGCTGAATCTGCAGACCAATTTCGATCTGGAGACCGAACGCGACCGCTTGCGAACGCGGCTGCCGCGGGAAGTGGAAATCTATGTCGCCGCCAAATCCGCGTCCGCTTGAACGTTAATGACTGGATTCACCATGAGCCGGGCGTGTCGTGGTGGTGTCGGATATACTCAGCGGATCAATCGGCCATTGTTGATGAATTGCCGCTGAGGTTCCCGTGATGCGAATGTGCCTGGCTGTCGTCGTCTGGTCAGCAGTGTCGGTGACGGCCGCCCTGGCCGCCGAACCGTCTGCGGAGCAGGTCGAGTTCTTCGAAAAGCGCGTGCGGCCGGTGCTCGTCGAGCGGTGTCAGAAATGTCACGACGCCAAGCAGCACAAGGGGGGCCTGCGGCTCGATTCCCGTGCGGCGGTGATGCGCGGCGGCGACACCGGCCCGGCGATTGTCGCCGGCGATCCGAAGTCCAGCCTGCTGATCGAGGCGGTGAACTACGATCCCGACGGTTACCAGATGCCCCCAACGGGGAAGCTGCCCTACGACGCCATCGCCGCGCTCACCGAATGGGTCCGGCAAGGGGCTCCGTGGCCCGGCGAAACGAACGCCACCGCGGCGACGAGCAAGGAATTCGATCTCGCTGCCCGCGCGCAGCACTGGTCGTTCCAACCGGTGCGAGTTGTCGCGCCGCCGACGGTGGATCGCGCCGATTGGTGCCGCACGCCGGTGGACCGGTTTGTTCTGGCAAAGTTGGAACAAGCCGGTTTGTCCCCCGCATCGGAAGCCGAGAAGCGCGTCCTGATCCGTCGGGTGACCTACGAATTGACCGGTTTGTCGCCGACGCCGGACGACGTCGCCGCGTTTC
>JAWXBB010000190.1:0-10466 GCA_034439795.1 Planctomycetaceae bacterium
CCGTTGGGTGATACGCCGGCCGGGTGGACCGCATCCGTCGCCACAAGGCCAGCGTGCGATAGCGGACGGGGCGGCGCACCGGGCGGATCTTCGGCCAGGCCGAACGCAACTCGTCGATCAGCCAGCGCCGACCGGCGACATCCTTCAACCCCATGTGTTTGCGGGCCACGTAGCCGTACAGCAGAATCTTCAGGGAAATCCAACAGGCCGCAACCGGCCACGGCAGCGTATACAGCGCCGCCAGGCAATCGTTCCGCGTGTAGGCGCGATAATATTTCAGCGGATCGCGTCCGCTGGGGTCGGGCAAGTGAGCGATCAGGCACTCCGGCAAATAGGCAACGCGGTAGCCGGCATCGAGCGCCCGCAGGCAGTATTCCTTTTCCTCGCCGTAATAGTGGAACAGCTCGCGATAGCCTCCGAGTCGCAGGAAGACATCCCGCCGCAGCAGATGCGCGAAGCCGATGAACGTCGGCACATAGCAGGCGTAGTCGACCGGCGCGGGTTGCGCTCCCGGCGGCCACGGTTGACCGTCGGCATCCGCCTGCGCAAACGCCACCGCGCCGAGTGCGATATCGGCCTGAAGCGTCTCGACCGCCGTCCAGACGGCCTGCGGGTCCAGAATCACCGTGTCGTCGTCCAGCAATAGCACCAGATCGGTTTTCGCCTGCAGGACGATGCGGTTCCGGGCGACGATATAACCTTCGTTCGTCGCCTGCCGAATGATCCGAAACGAGAGATCCTCGACGAGCTGCGGCTCGAGTTCCGTCTCCACGGGCGCGTCGGAGGCATCGTCGACGACGATGACTTCGGCCAACTGCGGCGACAACTGCCGCAGCGATTCCAGACAGCGGCGCAGCGAACCGATGCGGTTCCGCGTCGTCACGCCCACGGTGATTTCGCCGCTGTGATTTCTGGAGGCAGCGATGTTGATCGTCTCCGTCACGCGACGGGCTCCACCGCCGGGGCACGATGGCGCGAGGCCCGTTCGGCCAGCGCGTCGGCATACACATCGAGCGTCCGACGCGCCGTTTCGGTCCAGGTCAGGTTCAGCACCGTCTCGCGAGCATTCTGGCTCAGGCGACGACGCAGGTCGGCGTCGACCAGCAGTCTCTCGAAGGCCGCCGTCAACGCCGCCGGGTCGCGCGGCGGCACAATCCAGCCATTCTCGCCGTGGCGAATCAGCGTGCTGACGCAGCCGACCGGCGTGGCAATCACCGGCAGTTCCTGGCTCATGGCCTCGGGCACGACCATCCCGAAGCCCTCGTAGGTCGAGGGGAAGACCAGCACGTCGTGCCGGGCGTACTCGGTCATCACCTGCTCTTCGGGAACACGTTCCACGATGCGTAACCGGGTTCGTGCAATCTCCGAGAATGAACGGCCGATCTGCTCCGCCGGCAGGCCTCCGCCGAGGATCGTCAACCGCGACGTCCCGCCGGCCGCCACATATTGAGAAAAGGCGTCTGCCAGATAGTCGACCCCTTTGACGCCGGTCCAGGTGCCGCAGAACAGAATGCCGTGGCCGCGTTCGCCGGCCGAGAGCTGCGTCTCCAGGAACCGCGTGGACACGCCGTGTCCGACCGTGACGATGCGTTCGGCGGGCAGCCAGCGGCGATCCACCACGTACTGCCGGTCGCGGTCGTTGATCGCAATCATCCGGTCCGCGGCACCGGCCGCCTGCCGGACCTGTTGCAACCGCGTCATCGGATACCACCAGCGTTTGTACCACGGCTTGTGCAGCAGTCCGTGATGGTGATCGTCGACCATTCGCTGATAATTGAGGTGCTCCAGCCCATTCGACCGGCTGACGAACGCCGTCGTGCGGGGAATGACGCCGGCCGTCCGCAACAGGGGCACAGCCAGGCCCTCGCCACTGGCGATGTCCAGCACGTCGTACGGCCCCCGGCTGCGCCAGGCCCGACGGATCGCGCGCGCGGCGAGCAACGGGCCCCACAAAAACCGCGCATGCATCCTTTGCGGCCACAATCCCAAATCCGACGCAAACAGCAGGTCGCAGTCGTGCCCCAGCGCACGGAACTCCTCCGCCAGTTTGTGCGGCACCTTGGCCGACCCCAGCCGGGGGTCGTTGGGGTAGTCGCCGACGAGGAGGATCTTCACCGGGCGATTCCCTGGCGAACGTACAAGATGTTCCCGTAGTCCTGGCTGCCGCACAGTCGCTCGGGGGCATAGCCGCATGCGACCAACGAGCGATGCGCAGCCTCACCCCAAGTCGTCTCGCAGACGATAAAGTCCGGCGGACTTTGGGCGAGGGTCATCGCCATGCCTTTGAGGACGGATTCCTCGGCGCCCTCCACGTCAATCTTGAGGAGCCTGACATGCGGCCACTCGTGCGCGCCCATCCAATTGTCCAGGGAGCACGTCGGGACAGAGACCATCTGGTCTGTACTGACCCAGCCCTGACGAATGGCGAACTCCGAGGGACACATGGACGAATACACATCGTCATCGCCCCGGCCCACGAAGAACTGGACCCGACCGTTTCCGGCTTCGTTCACGGCGGCCTCGATAATTTCCACGCGATCGGCAACCTGATTGGCCTGAACGTGACGACGCAGAACCGTTGCGGCAGCGGGATTCGCCTCGAACGCCGCAATCCGCCCCTGGGAGTGGGCCAGATGAGCTGCCAGGACGGTGAAATAGCCGTGATTCGCGCCGACGTCCAAGACGATGTCAGACGGTCGAACCACGGCCATGAAGAGCTCTGTCGTGTCGGGCTCGTAGCACTCCCCGGAGAAGTAGTGATGCCGCACGCAAAAGTCCGACACATCCATGGCAATCCGCATCGACCCAACGCGATAGGATCGCTCAGCGCCGCCCCGCTTCTTCAGCCGCACCGCCAATGCGTCGACGACTCGCCGCTGGAAATGACGAGTCCTCCGAAATCGGTACGCCACTGGTGCCGCGGCAACGAGCAAGCACCGTGCCAGCGGCAAGCAACTGGCAAGGACGATGCCCGTACCGTCGGCAACGGCATCTCGAGCCTTGATCAGCAACCCGCGCAACGTGACCGGCGGCGCGGCTTGCAATCCCTGGGCCGAGCCGATGTTTTCACTCATCTGGTTATCCGTTGGGGTCGTCGCCGACGAGGAGTATTCTCATGTCCGATCCGATCCGAGACCGTTCGCGGTCATCGAGCTGGCTGGAGCCGCATCAACTCCCTCGAGCAATGGACGACGCTGCAGGACCGTGACGGTTTCCGTCACCTCCACGACTCGGAAGCGAAGGTCGCGACGAATCACATCGCGGGTATAGGCCACGCTGCCAGCATCGTCAATTCCACGCCCTTCCGCCGGAAAACTGTCGTGCAATGCGACGATGCCCGATCCGGGGACGATCAAGTCCGACCAACTCTCCCAGTCTTCCTGCAATCCGTCGTAAGTGTGGTTGCCGTCGATGAAGAGAAAGTCGATCGGGCCCAGGTTGTGATCGGCGATATGCCGCGCCGCTGCGCCGCCGGTCAGCCGCAGCCATTCCACGCGGCCCACCGCGACCTTGCTCACTTCCGCATGCGCAATTCGCTGCTGAAAACTGATGCCGAACCGACCCACGGGATACGGATCGACGGCGTACAGCACCCCGTCGCTCGCCATGACCGAGCGAAGCCGAGAAGTGGTCACCCCATGCCAGACGCCGATCTCCGCCATCCGCCGGCAATCCCTGGCGTACTTGGCAAGACAGGCCCGCTCCTCCTCGGTTGTCTGAGTGGATGCTCGGGCCAGTCCAATCAGCCACAGGGAATAGTGTGAAAGCACGTTCATTTCAGGTTTCGCGTCTGCGAATGGATTTTAATAGCTGGGCTGCGTGAAAACCGCATGTGGCTCTACCCAACTGTCAATGGCGGCAGGCTCTTCAGCCGAGCGTAGAAATTGACCGTGCGAAACACCTCGTATGAGTAGGCGTTGCTCAGCGGGTAAATCCCGTCCTTCACCAGCCGGAACAAGTGGTATTGCGGAGATAACAGCTCGAAGAAGTCGCGAAAGAACACTCGAGAGTAGACATTGTTGTAGGCGAATTCCCATTGAATTCCATCGATTCGCCCTGCGGCCAGCAATTCGCCGGCCCCCTTGAGAATCTGGAACTCGTGGCCCTCGGCGTCCATCTTCAGGAGATGAATCCGATCGATCCCCTGCCTGGTGCAGAGATCATCGAGCGTGGCGGTCTGCACTTCTTCGATTCTCGAACTTTGTCCGTACATGCCGTCCAGGGACTCCGGGTTCAAGGTGGCTACGGGAGACCCCTCGGACTCGAAGTACAATTTCGCGATTCCCGCTGCATCGGACAGCGCCAGACGATGCAGGGCCACTTGGGGATCAGCACCGAGGTTGGCGGCATACTGGTCGGCCGTAGCGGTTGCCGGCTCGAAGGCATGGATGCGACATTGGTCTCCAAAGATCTTCAACGCCGCTTGACTGTACTTGCCAACATTGGCTCCCACGTCAAAAATCACGCACGGACGATCTCCAGTCTGTGCGGCATGAATGCGAGCCAGCAGATCGAGCTCACCGCTGATCTCGATGAGGACCCCCTCCTCATAGTTCATGCCCACCAGGGCGATCCCGTGCAATCGCTCGAAGAAGGGTTGCCAACGGAGTTTCCCGCGAACGGAATTGCGGAGAAACCTCGGGCAGATCCTGAGCAGAGCTGACAGTAAGGACTTCATCGTTTCGTGCCTCCAGAACGGCGAATTGGCGGCGTGCCGATGCGCCCACGATCACCGACGCAACCAGGACCGTGTCTTGAGCTTGGCGAGCCGCAGTGTCTGTAAAACATGATTCGCCACCGTGGGCTTCCAGTCGCGGAAAACTTCGTCCTGCAGCCGCGATTCATCCCGTTCGTCCGCCAGTCCACCAGCCGCGAGACGAAGCTTCTCCAAGCGGTCGGCATAGATCGCCCAGCGTGTGAAGTACAGCCGATCGAGGGCGGCCAGATAGCCATTGTGCTCGGCGAACGGACTCTTCCTCCAGACGGCCGGGTGAGCTTCGTGCCGGACCAGCGGCTCCCGATTCAGCAACAATCCCCCCGCCCAGCAGAGCAGTTGCGCGGTGTAGACGTTGTCCCAGCAACTTTCCCCGACAATGTACGGCCGGAACCGCCGTCGATGCGACAGCCACCACGATGCATCGACCGCGAAAACATCCGTGCCGTAGATCAGCGAGCGCGTATTCTGTTCGGTCCCCGGCTCGAAGTCGGTCCGGGCGAACACGTAGGCCGGCCGGTCTCCCTGTTGAATGCGGTCGATGGCCGCCGGCGTGAAGACAATGTCGGAGTTCGTGAATCCGAAATACCGGGCGCCGCGCTGAACGGCCGCTTCCGCCAACCTGGTGAACAGCTCGCTGACCACCGGCTTCCGCACGCCCGGTTGTCCCGTCACGGAGTTAGAATCTTGCTGCAAGACCGCCAGCGTGTCGAAGCCGTCTAATTCCTGCAGGTTGACCCGATCGGCAAACTGCAAGTTGACTGGCGTCATCGGACACAGATCCCGGAGGCCGGTCATGGCTCGGATCTGCCGGCGCGCGGCGTCCCCAGTGGCGGAATGAATGTGCGTGCCGAGGAGGACGCTGGACGTCATGTCGTCAATCACTTCAGCCGCGCCTGCCAGCCGCGGACGTTTTCGGTGAAGATGTCGGCCAGCGATTTGGTGATCGTCCAGCCGGGATAATGGGCCTGCATTTTCGACAGGTCGCTGATGTAGCAGATGTGGTCGCCGGCCCGATTCTGCTCGACGTACTCCGTCTGCAGCTTCTTGCCAGTTAGCTCCTCGACAGCGGCGAAGGCTTCCAGCAGCGAGCAACTGTTGCCGCGGCCGCCGCCGATGTTGTAGACCTCGCTCGATCGCGGCTCGGCGGCGAACCGCTCGATGAACCCCGCGACGTCGGCCGAGTGGATGTTGTCCCGGACCTGCTTCCCCTTGTAACCGAAGATGCGGTACAGCCGACCCTCCAGGTTGCACTTCACCAGATAGCTCAGAAACCCATGCAGCTCGACGCCGCTGTGCGACGGACCGGTCAGGCAGCCGCCCCGCAGGCAACAGCAGCGCAGTCCGAAGTACCGACCGTATTCCTGCACCATTACGTCGGCCGCCACTTTGCTGGCACCGAACAGGCTGTGCTTGCTCTGATCGATGCTCATCGCCTCCGAAATACCGTTGGCATAGGCCGGATCGGCGTAATCCCACCGCGTTTCCCGCTCGACGAGCGGAATGGTGTTGGGCCGGTCGCCATAGACCTTGTTCGTGCTCATATGCACGAAGACGGCTTCCGGCACACCGCGGCGGACGGCTTCCAGCAGGTTCATCGTGCCGACGGCGTTGACATCGAAGTCGTCGTACGGCCGCGAGGCCGCCAGGTCGTGACTCGGTTGGGCGGCGGTATGCACAAGCAGTTCGGGCCGAATCTCGGCGATCAACCGCAACACCCCCTCGCGATTGCGGATGTCGAGTTCGTGATGCGCGAAGCCCGTGCAGTCCCGTTGCAGTTGCTGACGGTTCCATGTGGTGTCCCCCTGCGGTCCGAAAAAGTCGGCCCGCAGGTTGTTGTCGACGCCGTGCGCCTTCCAACCCCGGGCGGCGAAATGCCGCACCACTTCGGAACCAATCAGGCCGGACGAGCCGGTGACGAGGAGAGTTTTCATAGCTCGCTTCGCAACAGGTCTTTGACGGCCGCCGCCAGCACTTCTGAGAATGGCCGCGTTTGCTTGCCGTCGAGATGCGAACCATCGCACGGCCGGTAGACCGCCTGCACTGCGGGGACGTCGTGCAGATGCAGATGCGGCAGACCGGACTCGCGGACCAGGCGATCCCAATACGCTGCGCGGGGGAAGAATCGCTCTTCGGCCGACAGAGTGGCTCCGCTGCCGGGAAAGTAAATCATCGCTACCTGTCCGCCACGTGATTGAATTTGATGGGCGGCTCGGCTGATTCTGTCCGTCAACCGGGCCAGTTCCTCAGCATTCATGGGCTGCATGGTTTCCAGAATCCTGGCCCACCGGTCCTCCTTATCGAGATCGCGATCAGTCCCGTAATCGGCCTTGATGCTCCGATCTGGCGCGGTCTGCAGATAGAACAGTCCATGCCAGGTCGCGGGTCGCAGCAATCGGGGATACAGTTTCGGCTCCCACAACGGATTGCGGAATACCAGCAGCGATTGCACGGACGTTCGCACCGCGGTTTCACACGGACGCCACACCGCCGTCTGGCGCTGCGCCAGAATGGCTGCCGGTGTCGCGTCGCCGGCCGGGCGGGCATCGAACACGATCGGCTGAATCTCCAACAGCAGAGTGCCATGAAACAATCGATCGTCCGCCAATTGCTCGATGATCAACAACGGCGATGAGCCGTTGATCGCCAACTGAATCACGGGTCGGTCGTCCAGGCCCCGTCTTAAGGTCGCCGGGTCGATGCCGAGTTGTGCCCGCGATGAACCGGCGATCACAATCGGTGGCTCGTCTGAAGCGGCGATCTGCCGATAGTTGGCCCACCACAAATCGGCGCCATCGTGCACGGACGGACCGAATCCCGCCAATCGGAACTGCCACTCCATCAGTCCCAAGACGCCGATCGTCAACGCCAGGCCGACGGCCAGCGTCTTCGACCACGCAACGTGCCGGGGCATTTGCGGCTCAAAACTGGAAGTAGAGGAACGTTGCTTCATCGCCGCCGTACAAAGCCACACTGACCCACATGACACTACAGGCCATCGCCAGGCTCCACCAGGGCGCTCGTTCGATGGCTGCCTCAAGCGTCGACTCACGCAGCCACCACTGGACGGCCAGTGTGCTCAACACCACGGTCAACACGGCTTGGACCGACCGCCGTGCCAGCAAAGGCGTCTCGGCCGCCGGCCAACCGGCCAGTGCCGTCAGCAGTGTGAACGCCGTTTCCAGATCGGCTGCCCGAAAAAAGACCCAGCCGATGCACACTCCCAGAAATGTCAGCGCACCGAGCAACACACGGCCGGCTATTCCGAACGAGACCTCGCCAAGCACCGAACGCAAGCTGCGTTCGATCACGAGCAGCATCCCATGCAACCCGCCCCAGATGACGAAGTTCCACGCGGCGCCGTGCCATAACCCGCCGAGCAGCATCGTCAGCATCAGGTTGCGGGCGGTCAACAGCTCGCCATACCGGCTGCCGCCGAGCGGTCTGTAAAGGTAGTCGCGCAGCCAGCTCGACAACGAAATATGCCACCGTCTCCAGAAGTCCGAAAACCCGATCGCCGCGTAGGGAAACCGGAAGTTCCGCTTGAGCTCGATTCCCAGGCACCACGCCGCCCCGATCGCACAGGTCGAGTAACCTGCAAAATCAAAGTAAATCTGGAAGGCGAAGGCCAGCACGCCGGTCCAGGCATCATCAGTCGTCGCCAGGTGAGGTTGACCGAAGACGTAACTCGCGGGCGGGGCGAGAATGCCGTCGGCGAGGATGACCTTCTCGAACAACCCCAATGTCAACAGAAACAAACCCCACCCCAGTTGATCCCCCGTCGCCCGCTTCGGCTCGCGCAGCTGCGGAAGGAAGTCATTGGGACGGACAATGGGCCCAGCAACCAGATGCGGGAAAAAACTGATGTAGAGTCCGAAGTCAACCAGTGAGTCATTCGGCGTGTGGTCGCCGCGATAGACGTCCACCAGATACGCGATGGCCTCGAACGTGCAGAACGAAATGGCGAGCGGCAATACTGGGCTGAGCGGCGCGACGTCGAGCGTCGGGCCTCCCCAACTCCACAAAACCGCGACATTCTGCAGGAAAAAATCGATGTACTTGAAGTAACACAACACAGCGAGATTCAACGTGACGGCGCCGACGAGAATCGATGTTCGGACAGCTTGCGGTTGCGAACCTGGAGTGCCTACGATTCGAGCCAGGCACCAATTGATCAGTGTCGAGCCGATCAACAACCAGACGTAGGCCGGGTTCCAGGCTGCATAAAACAGATACCCAGCCGCCAGCAGCACGACCTTGCGCAGCGTCCAGTTGGGCACGCACCGGTCGATGAGCAGCACCGCGGCGAAGAACACGACGAACGTCAGTGAATTGAAGATCATGCTGCACAGCTCCCCGGATGGGAGAGCAGCACATTGAACGTGCGATCCAGAGAGAATTGCTCGTGATAAAACTCGTAGCCCGTAACCGCCAGCCGGACTCGCTCCGCGGGATCATCGAGCAACCGAGCGACGGTGGTCACAATCGCCGCGACGTCGTCCGCCGGGGCCAGCGACACCGCTTGCGATTCCGCCCAGTCCGGTTCGCTGAGCCAGCCGGTCGTCGTGACCACGGGGACACCGTTGGCCAGACAGGCCATGACACTGGTCCGCCGGCTGCTGACGCCGTCGGGGTAGTATTGCAACATCACATCGCACGTGCGGATTTCTTGCGCGACGACGTCGTCCGGCAGACGGTCAAAGGCCGAGATGCGACCGGCATGTGCCGGAACCAAGGCCCCCAACTCCGCGGCGAATGCCTTGCCGCCGCCGCCGAGGAGTTTGAACTGGATGTCCGATCGTTGAGAGAGCAGGGCGGTAAACAACTTCAACAGTCCGGGACGCATTTGTTCGCCATAGGTGCCGAAGTGACCGACGACCAATGGGCCGTCAGCCTCTGTTTCGACGGGCGGCGCAGCGGGAATCGTGGTCGGAATCGGCAGCCACGTCATGCGACGCCGCAGCAGATTCCACGGTCTGAGCAGCGGCTCCCATGCCGGCACGGAAATGTAAATCGTGCGGCCGGCGATCAGCAGCAGTCCCGCCATGACGTGCGTCACGAGGGCGAGCACGTTGCGACGCAGCCGCTGCCGGCCGAAGGAATAGAACGGCTCGTGGAACATGACCCGCACGTCGTCGCCATGCCAGACGCGCCGCCACACCAGCCACGCGCAGAAGGGGACATTCATCCCGAGACATCCGTAGGCGTTATACACGTACTGCACCAGCAACATCCGCGGCGATGGGAACCTGCCCAAGTCGCGCCCCAGTGGCCACAGCCCCGACATCTGAAAACCGTGCGGCAACGGATGCACCGTCACGCCGTCCACGGACGAGGTCGCTCCGGCCAACACCGGACACCACACTTCGACCTGACAGCCCCGTTGTGCCAGACCCGCTGCCACCAGACCCGTGTAGTCGGACACGCCCCCCGGACCGGGCGGGTATTCGCCGGTGATGAGATGCCAGACCGGTGTCGCGGCGGCATTCACGATTGGCTGCGAACCAGCGCAAACAGTTGTTCCAAGCGATCCAGATGAGCCGACAACGACAACTCGCCGGCTCGCCGTCGAGCGGCCTCGCCACGTTCCCGGAGTTGCTGCGGATCGGCGAGCGCTTCGGTGATGGCCTTTGCGAGACTTGCGGCCGTCGGTCGCGATCCGGTGGCCAGCCAGCCGGTCTCGCCCGGCACGAGCCATTCGCGCACGCCGCCGACATCGAACGCCACAGCGGGGACGCCTTGCCGGGCGGCC
>JAWXBB010000191.1:0-4077 GCA_034439795.1 Planctomycetaceae bacterium
GGCATCTGGCGTTCTTTATCGCAGATGCGGTCGCCGCCCTCGATCTGTCGGCCCTCTATGCCCCCTACGAGGGCGATGGCCGCCGGAATCAACCGTTCGATCCCCAGATGATGGTGACGGTCTTGGTGTACGCGTATGCGACGGGCACGTTCTCGTCGCGGAAGATCGCGCGCACTGCATGAGGATGTCGCGTACCGCGTGCTCGGCGCGGGCAATGTTCCAGCCCATCGGACGGTGGCTGATTTTCGACGGCTCCACCTCCAGACGTTCACGGCGTTGTTTGTGCAGGTCGTGCAGATCGCCCGTGAAGCGGGCGTCGTGCAGCTGGGGACCGTGGCGATCGACGGCACCAAGGTGCACGCGAACGCGAGCAAACGGAAAGCGATGAGCTACGCGCGGATGTTGGAGCAGGAGCGCCGGTTGCGGGAGGAGATTGCGGCGCTCATCGCCGCCGCCGAGGTCGCTGATACCTCCAAGGATGCGACACACGGGCCCGACGGGGCGGGCGACGATCTGCCCGCCGAACTGCAGCGACGCGAGGCGCGACAAGTAATTGATCGCCGCTGAGGCGATCGGCGCCCGGCCCAGCGAATAGGTCGATTACGGGAATAGTGGAGGTATCCACAGTTCGGGACGGGCCGTGATTCACGCCGGGCCGCCTTCGCTGACGTTGAGGCGTCGCTCGAGTGCACTGACCGCGTCCATGACTTGGTCAAGAGGAGGGGCGGCGCCCATAATCATTCCCGCCATGGCGGTGTAGTCCCGCTGCAGGAGCTCTAACATCGCGGCTGACGGAGTCAACGTGAGCGTTCCGGGGAAGGCGTGGTCCAGATCGAAGTCTCGGTTGTTGAAAAACATGCGGGCATGTCGCGCGCAATCACCTGCAAGCTCTCGATCAGCGACCGCCGCTTCGCCCTCCGGTGACTGGAGCAGACGGAAGACGTCGTAGTAGTGCCGCGAGACCCGTTGGCCACCGTGGCGCAACACGCCGCGGCGGTCGTGCCATGTTCGAAGACCGTGCAGGATCACAATTTTGTCCCAGAAGGTTCGCTGGGCCTGAACAGTCGTGATGTCGGCAACGCGTAGGTCTAGTTCGGGAAGCGCGTCAGCCACAAATGGCTTGACCGTGGTCAGCACGTTGGGATCAAGCGCAGACTTCGCTCCCGCCTCGATTTTCACCGCTGAACGGATGTAGTCGCCGGCACCTGCGGTGACGGCGGGGTACCAGAAGAGAAGCGTCTGGCGATCCACATCGGCTTCATCGGCTTCGACGCGGTAACTCTCGGAAGGAACGCGGGCAGCGGTCATGGTGTCGGTCAGCGTGTGCGCGAATCCCGCCAGAAACGCACCGTTGATGAACACGGAACAGGCTTCCCTGATGGCATCGAGTCGCGCGCGCCTCCGTTTGGTGCCGAGTGCCTCGAGTTCCTCAATCGTCGCGTCTTGGCCGAGGTCGTCGCGGAAGACCGTGATGTCAATGTCCTCAGAGAATCGATCGATTAGACCGAAGCACTTCGACAATGAGGTGCCACCCTTGAAGAGCAACCGTGGATGCGGATCTTGCGGCCCGTTGAAGAGTGCATCGAGAGTCCAGCAGACCCAGAAGTCTTTCTCAACGTTCTCGACCGCAGTGCCGAGACGGCCGGCCGTCGACAGAAACATGTCGAGCCGATCGGCATCGGACGCGGCGATGACCTGGGCGTAAGCAGGGTTCATCATGACCGTCCAGCCGCCGCACGTGGAGTGGGCCGCTTGCGACGTTGACGGATACCTGGGTCCGGGCGCGGCGTGACAGAGCGACGAGTCCCGCCATCGATCAGCTCGCGCACGAGGCTCTGCATCCACGCGGGCAACGTGGCGAGGCCCGCGCGAAGGTCATCACGCAACACTCTCCCGCTCCGGGGATCGGCGATGACTGAGGACAATCGGCTGACAACGCGGTCGCGGTCTGCTGGAAAGGTGTCCTTCAGCCAGTGCAATGCCTGCACAATACGCATCGCAGGTCGGCCGGCCCAGTAGAGCTTGCTGGGTGCAGTTCGTTTGAAGTCGATCGTCAGGTTGTCGAGCTTGATCGATCGTCGGCGGGCGTCTGTGTGGACCACGACCTTGGCCGGTACGGCTGTCGTCAGGCCTAGGTCGTTCGCGGCGGTCAATCCATCGACCAACATGCGGACCTGATCACGCCTGGCGAGCGCGTCAATGATTTGTCGATAGTCGGTTACGGCCGGGCGCTTCGTGAGACGGTTGGCCCGGGGGAAGTCGTACAGCCCACGGTCGATGCGACGGAGCTGCCCCGCATGAACCAAGCGCTGAAGCGCCTTGTCTACGGCGTCACGGCTTCCAAGATCGAGAAAGTCGGCCGGCGTCCAGACCTGAGTCTGGGGACCTGCGGCGATCCGGTCGGCGGCCAGTTGTTTGAGATCACCCACGGTCCGATATTTGTACACATTTTTCGGACAGCTGGCAAGCTCTCAAGTCCGAAGTCTGTATACATATTTCGGACAATCCGTCAGGGGGCCTGGCGGCGCTAAGATGCGCGGTTCGAACGCGCGGCGCGGCGCTGCCGAAACCAGTCCTGCTTGTAGATGGGAACACCGAACATCTGCTCCTCGAGAACGGTGAACCTGACTTTAGCGAACTGGCCCTTGGGCACGATCTTGAAGAACTCGAGCCTCTTCCGGAGAAACTGATAGCTGACGGGCGCCTCCGCGGTCCTTTTGAGACGGACGACGTCCTCGGGGGTGACCGGAGCCTTTGAAAACAGATTGAGCTGCTGTGCCACGGTAATGAATTCCGCTTCCGGGAAGCTGAACTCCGCCGCGAAAACCTCGGCGCCGACTTCGATCTCACGGTTTTCGTTGTAGGCACCGCAAGGGATCTGCCCACACTCCAGGATTGCACGGTCACGGAAGTGGTGCTTGAGTTCGTGCCCCATCGCGAACAGGCGCGGCTCCTTAGCCTAAGCATTGCTGACCACTCACGGAGCGCGAGGCCATGGTCGCGACTCCGAAGGCAACAAGAATGGCAGCGGCAAGCCGAATCGCCCGCAGCTCAGTCGCAAAAATACGCTTCATTCTCGATCCTCGCTGTCTCGTTGCGGGGTTTGCAGTCGCTTCTTCAGGTTGTCGAGCGTCTTCAGGTTGAGCATTTCTTCCAGAAACGGCCTTGAGACTGCTGGATCCGCAACGGCTCCTGGGATGAATCCGTTGGGTGATATTTGGTAGACGCCATAGGGACCGAACGCCAGTTGCAGCGTCCGAGCCTGGCACAAAGCGCCTATAAGCACGTACGTCTGATCTGGCTCAAACTTGACGAGGGAGTGCAGGGTGTCCATTGTGACCTTGACCCCAGCTACGTCTACTGATCCGGCAAACAATTCGATTGCGACTTCATCGGTGTTTACCGGAACGCTTGACGGTGGTACGTATGCTTCGCAGTCGTCAGGAGACGGCGACCGGCGACTGACCGTTTCGATCACGCGGAAGACGTGCCACGTCCGTATACTGTTGAGTGTGGTCGTCGCGGCGGACAGCCGTACTGGACGAACGACTACGACGCTAAACTCGTCAATCGCCCGGTCAAAGCTATGGTCGGTACCGACGTCGCGAATAAATAGCTGCATCGTCGCCTGATTTTTTCCCTGCGATCGCGCCTCGTCTGCCGCCTTTCTTACGTCACCGGAAATCGGGATGTCGGAGGGCTTCGACGGCGAACAGGAGTAGGCGGTAGCGAGAACTCCGGCGGTGACCACGAAGGCCATGAAGCAACGCGCCCTCGGTCACGTTCGTCGAGTCATTGCATTCCTCCGAGAAGTGTCCGCTGAGTCGCGATTGACTCGGGCAGCGATGTGTTAAACGCCAAAACCATAACTACGCGATTTCGAATACGTCAATGAATTTTTGCAGCGTGCAACCAGGGGGTTCGACGTCGTGGCGACGCGTCGTTGGGAGCCGTGTTCTCCGGAAAAACGGAGATACCAACCAATGTGGTAGCGGTACGGGGATTTGAACCCCGGTTCCATGGTTGAGAACCATGTGTCCTAACCCCTAGACGATACCGCCACGGCCGCTACGGGAA
>JAWXBB010000192.1:0-18591 GCA_034439795.1 Planctomycetaceae bacterium
CGATAGACGGACTACTACGGCACTTGCAGCGTGCCACAAGCAGGTTTCAGCCACAAGAGGCACAGCATTCACAACGGGGTCGGCGAATCGGTGACGACAGGATTCAGACGCCGAACACGACGTCTGTGAGGTCCGATGAGAACGCCTCGGCTTCAGCCCCGAATGGGGCGACAGACCGTAGCCCCCGGCGTGAGCCGGGGGTCCGTCTCTCACCCACGATCACAGCCCCGGAGGGGCGGCAGAACTGCATGGCGCGACGAGCTTCTGCCGCCCCTCCGGGGCTGCGCTTCCCGCTCGATCTTCACCCCCGGCTCACGCCGGGGGCTACGCTCTGCCGCCGCTCCGCGGCTGAAGTCCAAACCGCGGCGACGGGGCACGTCGGCCGCTCGGTGAAGCGCTCGAAGACACGGCCGAGGCATCCGGCCAGAAGCTGAGCTACGCGCTCCTGCATGAACACGGTAAACTGTTTATCCGATCAAAGGGGCTCCGTTCCAAGCCTTGTGGTAACTACCGCTGGAATCTGTTGCGGCGCCATCACGAAGATCAATTCGAGTCCACGGTGCCTTTGAGATCAGAGAGCACGAAACGAAAAGGACATTTCCATGAGTTCCGAAGCTGCATTTGCTCCGCTGGTGACAGGGGACACCACGTCACAGTCGTTGAATGTCCGGTCCATGATGGATTCATTCGACAATCAGAAATACTATGTTCCAGATTACCAGCGAGATTCCTCTCAGTGGGATATCCCAAAGAAATCGCTGTTCATCGAGTCGCTCATCAACAATCTCACGATTCCGCCGCTAATCGTGTATCCGGAAACGGAAAGCGTTCCTGGCAAGGAGCGCCGACAAATTGTCGATGGCCAGCAGCGCCTCACGACGATTCGTGAATTCCTGAAAGACGAATTCGCGCTGGCCAAAGAATCTGAAGTCGAGTATGCGGACAATGTTGGTCCACTTGTGCAGGGAAAGATGTTTTCTCAATTGCCACCAGCAATTCGTGAGCAAATTGAGCTTTACGTGCTCAATTTCATCCTTCTCCCAAGGGATCTAGATCTGCACATGCGGCTTGAGATTTTTCGGCGGATCAACGAGGGCGGCGTCCCACTTAGTGCACATGATTTACGGCTCGCTTCGTTCGGTGCATCTCCACGCGTTGCGCTGATTCGACTTGCTGGTATTTTTGATCCCCAACGGGACGGTGCTCGCAGGATGATCGAAGGGGCAAAAAAATCGTTTAACATTGAATACCCGTGGAAAGCCGTCGACGGTTGGAAAGATTGGTGGTCCGAGAAGGCACAGGCTGGAGGCCAAGAGCCATCTCAGATGTTTCTCTACTATGCTATGGCCCGCGATCTAGCAGCAGTGGACACGCTCCTCGGAAGCATGAATCTTCATCAGTCGCTGAGGCTAAAGTACGACAAGACAACGATCTCCGTTCTAGATCTCTATTGCGCGCAGCTTCAGAATGAAGAAACACCATCATCCGCTAAAATCCTCGCCACTGCTGAGGTTCTCGATCAATGGTTTGCTGAATTTGAGATGTGGTTCAACAGCCTTAAAATGCAGAATGTTCCAAAGATCCCCGTGAACTCTTCGACGAAGATCGCATTCTTCATCGCAGCCGCGGCTTCGTGCTGGAGTGATCCCAGCCAAGTAGAGGAATTGCAGTGGGAGAAAATCCAAGTTCTGCTGACGAAGGGTCCCGGAGAGATTCTCAGAATCTTGGGACTAGAGTTCCCAACAACCCGAGGGAAGTGGCCGGGCCAAAGGACGCAAATTCACAGCGTGATGGAGATTTGCAAGATGATCGCCAAAGCCTAGATCCACCACCCCACCTGTTTCCGTGCGACCCACTTGCGCGGCAGTTTCCTCCTGCATGGAGGGACATACGGTTTCGCCGGAGTGCCGAGCGCGACGCTAACGCAGTTCCGAGTTATGTGTGCCCCATCTGCCGCAAGGGCTTCGATCATACCGAAATTGAATACTTGCAGGGTGACCACATCTGGCCATATTCGTTGTTTGGGGAAAGCAGTTGGGCAAACTACCAATTGATCTGTGGCAGTTGTAACGCCCGAAAACGCGACTTCGTAGAACACGCGATTCGCTTGGTTCTTGGTGATGGCAGCTTCCGCAGGATCGTCTGTGGCCATCTTGAAGAGGCAGTTGCCGCAGGGAAACTCACTCCGGGCGAGATGGCGATACTCTTGATTGATCGTGCACAAGCAGAGATCGATGCAGAGATCGATAAGGAATAGCTGGTAGCCCCGGTTGAGAATTAGCCGGCTGCTCCCACCGCCTCCCCGTTCCGTTTCGGCTCCGCTTCCTGCAGCTTCACCAGCGTTTCGGGCAGCTCCACGCCGGCGACGTCTTTCAGCACCTGCATCATCGGAGGCAGCGACCGGCTCATGTTCTGGAGGAAGTTCGCCGTGCTGCTCGTGCCGTTCTGGTTGCCCCCCTCCCAGACGACAATCTTGTCGAACTTGATGTTCGAGATCGCCTTCGCCGAGGCTTCGGTGAGCTGGTCGATGTGCTCCAGCATCATCAGCTTGAAGGCCTGATCGGCGCCGCCGCAGGCTTCGATGATCCGCTGGAAGCCCTCCCCCTTCTTGGCGAGGATCTCGTACTGACCGCGGGCCTCGGCGTCATACTTCGCGAAGATGGCCGACGCCTCGCCCTCGGCTTCGATGCGGCGACGTTCGGCAGACGCCTCAGCGTCGACGATCATCTTCGCCTTCTCGGCTTTCGCCACGGCTTCCAGCGACGCCCGTTTCTCGGCTTCGACGCGCTCGGCGTCCGCGAGCGCGGCCTTGGCCATCGCCCGATATTGCGCTTCCAGCACCGCGGCTTCGGCTTCGCGCTTGCGGGTCTCGCCGATCTGGTACGCCTCGGCGTTCTTAACGGCGAGCTCCGCCTTCGAGTGCGCGATCAGCGCCTGCGACCTGTTCTCCCCTTCGATGGCGGTCGCGTTCGCTTCGGCGATCTTGATCCGCATCTCGCGCTCGGCCGATTTGCCCTGCGATTCCCGTTCGTAACCGGCCGTCTGCTGGGCGATTTGCGTCTCTTTCTCCAGCATGGCGATCTGCATCGCCTGGTCGCGGGCGGAGGTCTGCATGCCGATCTGCCGCTCTTTGTCGAGCTCCGCCAGCCGGATCGCCTGCTCGCGGGCCGCGGTTTGCATGCCGATCTCGCGGTCCTTGTTCGCACCGGCGACCTGCACGGTTTTGTCGCGCTCGGCTTCGGCGACGCGGGTTTCGCCCAGCTTTTCCTGCTCGGCGACGTCGCCGCGGGCCTGTTGAATCGCCTGCGACGCGGCCTTGCGGCCGATGGCGTCGATGTAGCCCGACTCGTCGGTGATGTCGGTGATGTTGACGTTGATCAGCACCAGGCCGATCTTCTTCAGCTCCGGCTCCAGCGACGTCAGAATCAGGTGCAGGAAGGCGTCGCGGTCGCGGTTGATGTCTTCGATCCGCATCGACGCGATCACCTGCCGCAACTGGCCGAAGATCATTTCCTGCGCCTGCTGCTGAATCGCCTCGCGCTTGAGGCCGAGCAGCCGGATCGCCGCGTTGTGCATGACTTCGGGCGTGGTCCCGACGGCGACGGTGAACACGCTGGGAACGTTGACGCGGATGTTTTCGGCGGACAGCGCGCCGCGCAGCGGGATTTCGATCTGAATCGGTTCGAGGTTCAGATACTCGTAGTCCTGAATCAGCGGCCAGACGAACGTTGCCCCGCCGTGCAGGCACCGCATGGCCTGTCCCTGGCTGTTCCGGCCGTAGATCACCAGCACGCGGTTGCTGGGACAGCGCTTGTACCGGGCGCTGAGCAGCATCACGAAGCTGATGAACACCATCGCCGCGAGCGCGGCCCCGATGACGATGTAGAGATTCGCCCCGGAGAGCCAATCGGGTGCGGCGAGCAACAGCGAGGTGGGCATCATCAAACCTTTCGGACAGTGTTCACGGTGGCGATGGGTTGTGTCTGACTCCCTCGCCCGGCGCTTCGCTGGGAGAGGGCCGGGGTGAGGGTGCCTTTTTTATGTCTTCTGTCTTCAGTTCCAAGCGTTGTCACACAGCGGGTGAGCCTCGCGGACTCGACTGCACCCTACAAATCCAAAGCTAAAACCAAAGGCACCCTCACCCTAACCCTCTCCCAGCGAAGCGCTGGGCGAGGGGACAAGAATCACATCGACCTCAACTAACTCCGGACCCAACCGCCGCGTGATTCGGACCGGCGTGCCGGTGGGCAGTTCGCCGTTCGCCGATTGGGCGGTCAACTCCAGCGTGCGGTCGGCGAGGTTGACGGTCACCTTGCCGACGCCGTGGGCCGGCATCGGCACGCTGAGGTACACCACGCCGGTCTGCCCGACGGCGTCGGCGAGACGCACGGTGCCGTCGGACCGCAACCGGGCAATCTGCTGCATCAACCAATGCACGCACCACATCGCCAGAAACCCAGTCGCGAGCGCGGCGAACACGGTCGTCGTCGGATCGAACTCCGATTCCTGCATCGCGAGGCCGGCGATTCCGAAAAACGTCACCCCGGCGACCAGCGTGCGAAACGACAGCAGCTTGAAGAACGCCGCGGCGCTGTGATGATCGCCGGGAATGTCGTCGTGCATCTCGGTCGAGAGATCGTGATCGGCGGACATGTCCGCCAGATCGCCCACGTCGTGATCGCTCGCCAGTCCGGTGAGGGACGCCACGAACTGACAGACGAGCAACGTGCCGCCGAACACGGCGAAAATAGTGAACCAGGTGGCCATGACGGCCTCGCTTCCGCGTGAGATGGGAATCTTGGGATTGGTCAACCAGCATAACGCATGATCCGGGCGGCGGATCAAGCGATTTCGGGCGAAATGGCAAGCCGAAAGGACTCCGGGGGCTGACGCCACCCGGCTCGCCTGGGGGAATGACCTCGCTATCGGATCGGGGAGATCGTTATGATTCGCAGACCAAACTCCCCTGTAGGATTATCGCCGATGTCGTCCCTCAATCGCCGCGAATTCACGGAACAGACGGTCGGCTCGCTGCTCACCTGGTCGCTGTTGCAGACCTTGTTTGCGAACACCGCGTTCAGTGCCGAGGTGCAACCGATCGCCGCGAAGTGGCTCGCGGACCTCAACGCGATGAGCCTCGACCTCAAGGCGGAAAAACTCGACCCGCTCCAGTGGCAGAAGCAGGTCGAACTGCTTTTCAGCCGCGTCGAGCTGACTGAGCTGATGACGTTCATCGACTTCGACAAACTGACCAAAGACGTGCCCCCCAAGGAGCGCGGCGAACTGAGCCTGAAGCCGAAACTCCCCGAGGTCGAGGGCTTGCCGACGAAGCTGGTTTACGGCCATCAGGTGTTTGCGCTCAACAAGGGCCGCTCGGTGGTGCCGCACGGTCACGACAACATGGCGACCGCGTTCCTGATCCTGAAGGGGGATTTCCACGGCCGGTGTTACGACCGGCTGGAGGACGCCCGCGAGCACATGATCCTGCGGCCGACGATTGACCGTTCGTTCTCGGCGGGGGGCGTGTCGACGGTGTCGGATCTCAAGGACAACGTCCATTGGTTTCAGGCGAAAACCGACGGCAGCTACATCTTCAACATCCACGTCATGAGCGTGAAGCCCGGCAAAACCGGCCGCGTGTACGTCGACCCCGCGGGCGAGAAACTCTCCGGCGATCGTCTCCGCTGCCGCAAGATCGACCACGCGGAAGCGGAAAAGATGTACGGTTAACCGTTACTTCTTTCCCTTGCGACCGGCGAGGAACTCCTCCGCCTTCAGCGTCTCGCCGGTGTCGATGGTGATTCGCGTCGGCAACAGCTTCGTGCCCGCCAGGCGGCCTTCGACCGTCGCCGTCTGACCAACGACCGCCTTCTGCGGATCGGTCTGCACGACCTTCACGCTGTGGTCGGGTTCGATGTAGACCGTCAGCTCGGACTTGGGATTGATCTTGAGGTGCAGCAGGTTGTACTTGGCGTCTTCCACCTTCTCGAACCGCGCGATCTCGCCCGAGACGAAATACTGCTCGCGACTTTGCCCCTGCGTCGGCGGCGCCTTGACGGCTTTCGCGGGCGGGATCTTGCCCGGCTGATCGGGATAGATCTGAAACGCGCTGCCGAATAGGGCGTTGTTGCTTTGGATGGCGTCGATCCGCACGAACAGACCCGGCGCGAAGAAGCCGTCATCGCCGGCGGATTGAATCTCGAACGCGATCTTCGGCGTGACGTCGAAGCGGTGCTCGGTCCCGGCGTCGTCTTTGACTTTGAGGACCGCTACCTTCCCCTTCGCTTCCACCGCGGTGAGCTTGCCGTTGATGATGGCGCTCGCCGGCTGTTGGGCGAATGCCGAACCGGCGATGAGCACGGCGGCGACAAGGCCCGAAAACAGCCACATCGGTTGGCACATGGGACGCGCTCCAGACGGCGATGATCGACGACGAACAGGGTGAATCGACCGATTGAACCGCTAAGCGACGCCCGCCGTCAATGCCGTCGCGACGGCGTTCCCGATTGACCCGGCTGCCGAATCGCCTACAATGACTGTCGCACCGCTCACCCGCCCTGCCGCCCCCGGCCGGCTTTCCGAGTGGACACCGCAGATCTTGCCGAAACCCCGGTTTCGGCTCTCCCTGCGGCCCAGTTCCCCGCCTTCCCAACGATTCGCCGCCGTTGCGCCGTCAACGGAGTTCGCGAATCGTTGGACGGGCGGCGATGTCGGCATCGCAACCGCTGCGACAAGGGCGACCTCATGGCCAAGAACAAAGATCTCTTCGACGATTCGGTGATGTCCTTCGGGGAACACCTGGAGATCCTCCGCAAGCATCTGATCCGCGCGCTGCTCGGCCTCGCCGTCGGCGTGGTGGTCACGATGGGCTTCGGCGAGTCGATCGTGCGGATCATCCGGCAGCCGATCGACTCGGCCCTCAACCGCTACAGTCAGGCCGCGAAAAAGCCGAACGTCCAAGACGACGTGAAGGGCTTCAACTTCTGGACGACGTTCTGGTCGGGCATGAAGAACCAGTTCATGCCGCCCGATCTGCCGGACGACCCGGACGCCGAGTCGAAGCTGTCCGCCGTGGACGCCGCCGCCTTGCAGCGCGTCGTCACGATGGAACTCAAGGCCTACGACCTGCTCAATCAGTTGCACGAGGTCGCGCCCGAGCAGTTCGCCGCGCCGACGGACGACCTCAAGGACAAGACGCTGCTGGTGAATGCGTCCTCGGACGACTTCGCCGGGCTGCGGAAGGCGATCAAGAAGATCGACGACCCGATCACGCTGAACGTCCAGGAGGCGTTCATGACCTACATCAAGGTCTCGCTGATCTCGGGGCTGATCCTGACCAGCCCGTGGGTGTTCTATCAGTTGTGGCTGTTCGTCGCCGCGGGGCTGTACCCGCACGAGCAGAAATACATCTACACCTACCTGCCGATGAGCATCGGCTTGTTCCTCGGCGGCGCGATCTTCTGCTTCTACGGCGTGTTTCCGACGATGCTGAACTTCCTGCTGGGCTTCAATCAGCGGATGCAGATCACCGCGCAGATCCGCATTTCGGAATGGATCAACTTCGCCGTGATGATGCCGTTGTTGTTCGGCGTCAGCTTCCAGTTGCCGCTGATCATGCTGTTCCTGCAGAAGATCAACATCTTCCAGGTGAAGGACTACCGCGAGAAGCGCCGGCTGGCGATTCTGGCGATCGCGCTCGCCGCCATGCTGCTGACCCCCACGCCCGATCCGATGAGCATGATGCTGATGATGGGCCCGATGCTCGCGCTGTACGAACTGGGCATCGGGCTGTGCATCCTGACGAAGTCGCCGGATGAACTGCAATCGCCCGCCCCCGCGTGATGTTTTCGTAGTTTTCGTAGGGTGGGACGAGTCTTCGAGTCCCACCACATCGTTGGGTAATCGCCCGAGTCCCACCACATCGATGGTTGATCGTTGGTGGGACTCGAAGACTCGTCCCACCCTACTTGATCCGAAGACGCCCTCGCTGGCGCTCGGGGCTGTGACGGCCCCCGCCAGCGCGCCCGCGAGGAGCATGGGCACCGCCACCCGGTTCGCGAAGAACGTCTTCATCTCCGCGAGCGTGGCGAGCATCCCCTTGAGATCCGGCAGCGGGGGAATCTTGTTGTACACGAACACGCCGACCGGTGTCGGATCGCAATCCTGGGGGCAGCCGACGAGGAACTTCGGCCGCTCGGTCGCCGTCCGCCGTTCGAGCCAGTCGCGATAGCGCTCGATGACGGTCCGCTTGTGGCCGAAGCGATGGTTCAGCGTTCCCCACGACCGGTGCGACTCGCCGTCGAACTCCCGCACCAATGGATAGCGGTCGAGCGTCGCCGACACGGCGTTGACCTCGGCGAGCAGCTCGTCGTCGCTGTACACCGGCCGCGGCTTGTTCCGCACGGGCAGCCCGGCGGCCAGCCGGAGATTCGTCCAGTTCCCCCAGCGATCGTAGACCCGCCAGCGATGGATTCCGGTTTGGTTCTGGAACTGAAACAGCGTGATTTCGGGCCCGGAGTCGGCGACCACGCGGCGAAGGGCGTCGAGGAGGTCGGATGCGGTGAGCATGGGAGAAATCCTTGGGGAAATGATGAACGACGAGTGATGAATTCCTGCATTCCTCACTCGTCATTCACCGTTCCTCACTGCGTGATGTGCCTGTCACCCTATGGGGAAATGTTGCGCGGAATTTTTCCCCGCCCGTCAGAGCCGGGTCGTGTCGGCCCGGACAGGGGGTGCAGGACATCGAAATGCAAACAGAACTCCGGGGCGGCACGCCCCGGCTCGTTCGGATGTCAGGTAGTTGCCAGCCGGCGTTGATGTGACCATAATTGCGGTCATGGTCAAAAAGGTGCCCTTCGCGCTGATCTACGCGGATGCGGTGAAGGACCATTTGCGAACCATCGAAGCGAAATATCGGTCTGTCATTCGGACCGCGATTGAGGCCCAACTCATTCACGAACCCGACGTGGAAACCCGAAACCGCAAGCCGTTGAAACGGCCGATCGGATTCGGGGCCGATTGGGAACTGCGCGTCGGACCCGACAACCGCTTTCGGGTCTTCTACGAAATCGATGCGGTGCGCCGGGAAGTTCGCATCCTGGCCGTGGGAGTCAAAGATCGGAACCGCCTCTGCTTTGGGGGCGAGGAGTTTGAAGAATGAAGATCGCCTCGGTCGCCGACGTCAAGGCGCGCTTGAGCGCCTATGTGCGAGAGAGTGTGGACGGGCCGGTCGTCGTGACCCGGAACGGGAAAGCGGTCGCCGTGTTGCTGTCGGTCACGGACGACGATGAACTGGAACGGCTAATCCTGGCGCACTCGCCGAAATTCCAGGCGCTGCTCGACGAGTCGCGCCGACAAATCGAGGCAACTGGCGGCGTGCCCCACGAGCAATTCTGGCAGGAGGTCCAGGCGGACGGCCACGCGGCCGCCAAGAAGCCCGCTCGGAGTCGCCACCGAACCAAGAAGAGCACCTGACCGGGGCGGCGGAGAATGCGCTTCACGAGTCCGAAGACGTTATCATGAGTCGCAACGAATCGAATCGTGTGATAGACGATTTGATCTCCGGCACATCTACGGAGGATCTGCTTCATTGGCTGCGTGAAGATTTGTCCGCCTGTGTCCAGCTAGTGGGACAGTCTGCCCTCAAGTCGCCGCGGTCCGTGGCCCGCTGTTGTCTGGGAGCGATTGAACGAGAGCTGGCAGCTCGCGGCATTGAGATTCCCGCTGAGCGGAAAGCAGGCGATATCGAACAAACCCCTTCTGGACGGCGGCGTCCAATCCGCGTGCCTCCTGCAAATGCGAAGACTCAAACCACACGCGTCATGTATGTGGAATGCAAGGCAAGTCGCGATGATCGTGGTCGGGCCCGCATCTGCCGCGTTCGATTCTCAAAATCTGGGCGGACGATCTATCTTGGCGGGCTGGTTTTACAATCGTGTCGCGGCGCTGGTATTAGCGGGAACTACATAGACGCGAACAATGGTCTTGAATATTGGATATCCGGTCCGAAAAAGAATGGCCAGGATCGTCATTGGGCAGGCGGAGGGGACGTTCGCGTTGATTCCGACGTGATCGACGAATACTGGCGCGAGATTCGCGGCTGTGAACCCCCTGAGAATCCGTTTATCGCATAACCCGGCCTGTGAAGCACCGAAACGGGACCAAGTGACGTAGGGCAAAGCCCATGAATCCCGACGCATCGCCCGCTGCCGGGACGAACGCGAAGCCGTGGCGGCGCTTGGAGCGGGACTGGGACTTCGTCGCCTGGTTCGCCTTGGTCGGATTCTATGCCGGGGGGATGGCGGTCTTCCTGGTGGCAGTGCTGGCGCCTTTCCCGCCGCCGTCGCCGCCGTTGCCGCCGGGCGCAGCCGGTTGCGGGAACTGCGTCCTGGGAGACCTGTTTCGCTCCGTCCTGAGCCGCCTGGTTCTCATAGTCGTCGGCGCGCCGCTTGCGGCGGTCGACTCCGCGATGGTGGCAGGCGTCGTTGGCGCGTTGCTGGATTGCGTCTGGCGCAGGTTCGAGGCATAAACAATCGCTGCACCCATCCAAAGGAACTTGCTGATGACCAACTCCGAAAAGAAATCGATGCTGACGTGGAACACGGTCCTCTGGCTCGTCGCAATGGTCTTGCCGGCGGGCTTCAGCATCGCCCTCGCCGGGACCAAGTTTCCCTGGCCGATGATTCTGCCGCTGCTGCTGATCGGCCCGATGCTGGCCTCCAATCAGATGCTGGCGCGAGCCATCGGAGAAGGCACGGACGCGCCGCCGGCGAAGTGACTGAACGCCTCACGCCGGGTGCCACTGGCGAGGGGCTTCGCTCGCCAGTGCTCTTGTTGAGAGCAGTAGCGGGGTTGAGTCGCGTCGGAAGTCGAGCGCGAAGACAGAAGACACTGGCGGCCCAAAGCCGCCGCCAGTGGCACCCGGCGACCCCGGTTACGCAGTCAAAGCCGGTTCCGCAACTAGAGATGATGGTCCGGTTACCAGAATAGTTGCAACTCCTCAGCCCTCGGAATACTGAACGGCACTCGGCAATCCCGAGCATATAACTCCAGTTCCCTGAGCTTACCTTCCGCGACCCGTAAGATCACGCCGATCTCGCTGCCTTCTGGTGACCGTCCTTCCACATCCGCTAATGCCGTGGAAATGTCGGACACGGCTAACTCCGGCGCAATGAGTGCCAAGTCCACAGTTGGACAACCGCAACCACACTGGCCCACGACCAGCAAGGCATCGAGTTGCGGCAGAAAGGACGTCGCCAAATTGGCGTCGGTGCCGGTGATCTCAGCACCACGAGTGAGAAGCCAGCGTAGCAAGGCCAGTTCGGCCTCGGTCAGTTGACGTCGTTCAGGAACAAACATGGGAACGTGATTCATAGTCACCACGAAACAGGCGAATTAACGTCACGCCGCGGGTGGCCCCGATTTGTCGTTTCGACCTACCGGGGTGACGAAGATCGGATCACACTTGCCGCCTCTTGTCGCTGCGCGACCCCGAGACGACGTGGAACACTCTGCGAAGCGCTCGGCCCCCTCACCCTAACCCTCTCCCCCGAAGACGGGGGAGAGGGGACCGAGGCGAAAGGCTTCGAGCCACGGAGTGACTCGTTTACTTCGCCACCGAAAACCGATGCACCGTTGTCTGCTTGTAGACTTCGCCGGGCTGGAGGGTGGTCGTCGGATACTCCGGCCGGTGCGGCGAGTCGGGAAAATGCTGGGTTTCCAGGCAAAACGCGCCGTGCATGATGGCGTTGCCGGTGTCGGGCGTCCCCTTCAGATGGTTGCCCGTGTAGAACTGGATGCCCGGCTCGGTGGTTTCGATTTCCATCACGCGGCCGGTCTTCGGTTCGACGATCTTCGCCGCGGGGCGCAGCTCGCCCATCGTGCCGTTGACGACGTAGCAGTGGTCGTAGCCGCCGGCGCCGTTGACGGTCTGGGCGATCCGTTCGCCGATCTTGTGGGGCGAGAGGAAGTCCATCGGCGTGCCGACGACGTCGGCGAGTTCGCCGGTGGGGATCGACGTTTCATCGACGGGGATGTACTTGTCGGCCATCAGCGTCAGTTCGTGATCGAGGATCGTGCCGGTGCCCGCGTCGCCGGTGAGGTTCCAGTAGCAGTGGTTGGTGAGGTTGAGGACGGTCGCCTTGTCGGTCGTGGCTTCGTAGTCGAGCCGCAGTTCGTTGGCGTCGTTGAGGGAGTACGTCACCTTCACGGTCAGGTTGCCGGGGTAGCCCTCTTCGCCGTCGGGGCTGACGTAGGTGAACCGCACGCCGGCGGCGGAGTCGGTGCTGACATCCTCGTGCCGCCAGACTTTCTTGTTGAAGCCTTCGACGCCGCCGTGCAGGTGATGCGGGCCGTTGTTGGTGGCGAGGGTGTACTCAGCGCCGTCGAGCGTGAACTTGCCGTGGGCGATGCGGTTCGCGTACCGGCCGCACGTGCCGCCGAAGAACGGCTTGTTTTCGAGATATCCGGCGAGATCGTCGAACCGCAGGTTGACGTTGGCCTTGTTCCCGTCGCGGTCGGGGACTTCGACGGTGGTAACGGTGGCCCCGAGATTGATGAGGCCGACCCGCATCCCGTTGCGGTTGATGAGGCTGTAATGCACGATGGCGTCGCCGGACGGGGTCTCGCCGAACGGTTCGGACTGGACGGTCAGCATGGACGCGCTTTCTTCCACGGGGGCGACTTCTTTGAGCGGTTGTCCGTCGATCGGCTTGATCGGCGCGGTGGTCACATGGCTGCCGCAGCCGACCGCGGCGGCCGCAACCAGCGTCATGATCGTTCGATACATTGCGGACACTCCAGGAGGCGGAACGGGGTGATTGAGAGTTATCTTGGGAACCGCGCGATGACAAATCAAGCGCTGACATGGTTCCCGGAAGCCCAGGGGTTGCACCCCCTGGGGCAGCAGTCCCAGGGGGTGCAACCCCTGGGCTTCTTATGAGACTGCGTCGGTCTCCAGCCAGTTGTCCCCCGCGGAGACGTCCACGACCAGCGGCACGTCGAGCGGCAGGGCGTGCTCCATTTCTTCGCGGACGATCTGCACCAGCGACGGCACCGCATCGGCCGGGGCCTCGAAGACCAGTTCGTCGTGAATCTGCAGCAGCATCTTCGCGGGATGGGCTTCGCGACACAGACGGTCGTGCAGCTTGATCATCGCCTGCTTGATGAGGTCCGCCGCGGACCCCTGGATGACCGTGTTGATCGCCGTCCGTTCGGGCATGTTGCGGCTGCGGTTGCGGTCCGGGCGGATGCCGTCGATCTTGCGACGGCGGCCGAGAATCGTGCGGGCGTAACCGGTCCGTTCGCACTCGGCGAGAATCTCTTCGAGATAGCGGTCCACGCCGGCGTACTTCGTGAAGTATTCGTCGATGAACTTCGCGGCGTCCTCCTGCGGGATGCCGAGCGCGGCCGCGAGACCGAACGGGCTTTGGCCGTAGATCACGCCGAAGTTCACCGCTTTGGCGACGCGGCGCATGTCGGCGTCGACGGCGGCCAATTCCACGCCGTACACCTGGGCCGCGACCGCCGTGTGAATGTCGATGCCGCTCGCGAATGCCTCCAACAACACCGGGTCGCCGCAGAAATGGGCGAGCATCCGCAGCTCGATCTGCGAGTAATCCGCACAGACCAGCTTCCAGCCCGGATGGCCCGGCACGAACGCCTTACGGATGCGGCGGCCCTCCGGCGTGCGGATCGGAATGTTCTGTAAATTCGGGTCGCTCGAACTCAACCGCCCGGTCGCCGCGACGACCTGGTTGAACGAGCAGTGAATGCGCCCGGTCTGGGGATGAATGAGCAGCGGCAGCGCATCGAGATATGTTCCCTTCAGCTTGCTGAGGTGCCGATGCTCGGTGATCTTCGCCGGCAACGGATGCAACGCGGCGAGTTCTTCGAGCACTTCCTGATCGGTGCTCGGCCCAGTCTTCGTCTTGCGTTTGACCGGCAGGCCCAGCTTGTCGAACAGAATCTTGCGGAGCTGCACCGGTGAGTCGATGTTGAACGTCTCGCCGGCGATCTCGTGAATCTCGCCCATCAGGCGCTGCAACTGTTCGGTCAGGTCGGCGCTTTGGCGACGGAGCTCGTCGGCGTCGACGCGGATGCCGTTGTATTCCAGCTCGGCGAGGACGGGAATCAGCGGGCGTTCGAGGTTCCAGTACAACTCCCAAAGCCTGGCGTCCTTGAGCTGCGGCGCGATGACGTCCGCAATCTGCAGCGCACAATCGGCGTCTTCGGTCGCGTACTCGGCGATCTGCTTGATCGGCACTTCGGCCATGCTCTTCTGTTTCTTGCCCGTGCCGATCAGATCGGAAATGGACATTCCCTGTCGATGCAGATACTTGTCCATCAAGGCTTCGAGGCCGTGCGACCGCGCCCCGGCATCGAGCAGGTAATCCCCCACCATCGGGTCCACGCCGAGGGACGCAATGTTGATCCCCGCGCACCGCAACACGATCAGGTCGTACTTGATGTTCTGGTTGACGACTTCGACCGCGGGGTTCTCCAGAATCGGCTTGAGCGCGGCGACGACAGATGCGGCATCGAGTAACCGGCTGCCCGGCGGACCCTGCACGGGCAGGTAATAGCCCTGCCCCGGTTGCCACGAGAACGCCCAGCCGACGATCTCCGCCCGTCGCGGATCGACGCTGGTGGTTTCGAGGTCGAGACAGAGCCGCGTCTGAGGTTGCAACAGCGCGACGAAGTCCGCCAGCAGTTCCGGCGTGTCGATCACCTGCCACGTGTGCTTCGGCGCAGCAGGCTCGGTGATCACGACGACGACTTCGACGGATTCGGTGACCGTCACCGTGTCGTCATCGCCGAACAGCGATTTCGTGCGTGCCGCCACAATGCTCTTCTTCGTGGCGACCAGGTTCGTGGCAGCGAATGGGCGGACGTCGTCGATCAGCTTGCGGAACCCGAACTCGCGGAAGAGATCCTGCAGTCGCAACACGTCCGGCTTGGGATTGCGGGTCGCGGTCCAGTCGAACTCCATCGGCAGGTCGGTCTTCAGCCGGGCCAACTCGCGGCTCAAGCGGGCCTGCTCGGCGTACAGCTTCAGATTCTCCTTGAGCTTCGCGCCGGGGGCTTCATCGGCGTGGGCGAGGACTTCGTCGAGCGTGCCGAATTGATTCAGTAACTGCGCGGCCTTCTTCGGGCCGATCAACGGCACGCCGGGGATGTTGTCGACGGCGTCTCCCACGAGGGCCTGAAAATCGACCACCTGATCGGGCCGGATGCCCCAATCGAGCAGCAGTTCCGCTTCGCCGAGCGACGTGTTCTTCCGCAGGTTGAAGAGCTGCACTTGGGGGCCGAGCAACTGCCGGGCGTCCTTGTCGCTGGTGATGATGCGGACGGTGTCGCCGCGGCCGGCGGCCTGCCCGGCGAGGGTGGCGATGACGTCGTCCGCTTCCCAGCCGGCGTGTTCGATGACGGGGATGCCGAACGCTTCGATCAATTCCCGGACGCGCGGAATCTGCGAAATGAGGTCCGGCGGCGTCTCTTTGCGGTTGGCCTTGTAATCGGCGTAAATCGTGTTGCGGAAGCTGGGCTCGCTGGAGTCCCACGCGGCGATCAGCCACGCCGGGCGATGGTTGGTGAGCAGTCCGACCAGATCGCGGCTGATCCCGAAGATGGCGTTCGTGGGCTGCCCCGACGGCCCGGTCATCGGCGGCACGCCGTGGAAGACCTGGAACATCAGCGAGAACGTATCGATGAGGTACACGGATTCGGGCATGAATGGCTCGGGCTGGGAGGTAAAGTGTCCCGGACGCTTGGAGCGTCCGGGACACTGGGTTCGGGCCGGCATTGTAGCCAACTTGCCGAGCAGGATCGTTCTCAGCGAAGAGGAAAGAAAACCGCGAAGGACGCGAAGGTCGCAAAGGGGAGGGAAAAGGGCCAGGTGTCAGGAAAGAGAGTGTGATCGGAGAGTGTGCGACGGATCTGGTCTTTTCACTCCCCTCGCCCGCCGCTTCGGTGGGAGAGGGGGTGGGGGTGTCTTTGTCTTTGGTCTTCCGCTACTCCGCGAAACGAAAAGAGAAAAACCAAGGCACCCTCACCCTAACCCTCTCCCACCGAAGCGGCGGGCGAGGGGACCGGAGGGAAAGCCGACTTCACAAAATGTGTCCTCCACTCGTGATCGGACATCCTCTTGCCCGTCACCTGACACCTGACTCCTCTCAGCCTTCGCGCCCTGCGCGTCTTCGTGGTTGATTTCCCCGCTTCCGGACGGTGCATCGCCCTACACGACCGATAGGGCTGGCGTTCGCGGCGCAACGGGCACAATCGGCGGCAACGCTGTGTTGTCGCGGAAGATGCTCCGACCGGCGGGCGACGGGGGAATCATCCGATGCTTCTCGCCGTCATCCGCCGAAACGAGGAATCGCGGGTGTCCGTGGTCCGCCGGGGAGAGTGGAAGAACCGATTCCGCCGGAATAATCGCTTCGCCACAGCCCAAAGCCCGTGGGAGCCTGGGGCACGGATGCGGGAAATCCGGGCGGGTTTCGGGATGGTTCTTGACTCCCCTCCCGTGCCGCTTACACTTGCAGATAGCGGGGTTACGACACGCATGGCGCTGTCGGTCCCTCTGTCCCATGCCGACCGTCCCGTCCGTTGCGTCGCAGTTCGGTCTGAATGCGATTCGATCCGGCTGTGGTCCGACCGACCCGGCTCAAGGAAACCAGAATGGCGTCGTCGTCGTCGAACAAGCCGGGTGCGGTTCACTACTCGCTGATCTTCTTCGTGATGATGACGATCGTGCTCGGCGTCACCACGTACATGTTCCATCGCGAGTATTCCGACGCCTCTGTGGCCCAGAAAACGGCCGATGACAAAGCGCAGACGGCGAACACAATGTTCGCTAAAACCGACAGCGACATGCAGGAGCTGCGGAAGGTTCTCGGCAAGACCGACCAGCCGCAAGTCGTGGACCCCACAGCCCCGAACTCGCCGACGACGGTGGTCGGCGTGCTCCGCACGGAAATGGGCGCCCAGGGACAACTGCAGGAGACGACCTATTCCGGCACGCTGGCCAAGGTGCGCGAAGCGCTGAACACCACGATCGCCGAGCGCGACAGCAAGGTCGCCGAGCTCAACGCCCGCGAAAAGGAACTGCTGGCGATCCAGTCGCGGTATCAGTCGCAGACCGACGATCACCAGAAGAAATACCGCGACGCCGAAGGGGAGAAGCGGAAGGTCATCGCCGAGCGCGACGAACTGCTGCAGGCCAAAGACCGCGAGGTCGCCGAACTCCGCGGCCAGTACAATCAGGTCCAGGTGGAACTGGAACAGGCGAAGGAGCAGTCCGAAAAAGAGCGGATGCAGTTCCAGAACGAACGGGAAAAACTGATCGCGATCAACAACAAGATTCGCGACGAGCTGGACGAGATCAAGAAGGAAAGCTTCGAGGTCGCCGACGGCACCGTGCGCCGAGTGGACAACACGTCGCGGATGGTCTGGCTCGACCTGGGCGAGGCCGACTTCCTCAAGCCGCGAATGACGTTCAGCGTTTACAACAAGGACACGCCGGGCGTGGCCCGCACGACGGCGGACATCAAGGGGAAGGTCGAAGTCACGCGGATCATCGACGCCCACCTGGCCGAAGCGTCGATCATCGAGGAAGACCTGTACCGACCGATGTCGCCGGGCGATCTGGTCTACACGCCGTTGTGGAGCCCCGGACGGGCCGAGAAGTTCGCGATCGTCGGCGCGATCGACCTCGACGGCGACGGCGAAAGCGACCGGACGCTGTTCCGCCAGGAAATGGCCGTCCGCGGCGCGGAGATCGTGGACGAAGTCGACGACGAGGGGAACCGCCCGTCGCCGGGCATCAACGAAACCGTGAAGTACGTCGTCATGGGTTCGCTGCCCGATCCCACCGAAGCCGTGCTGACCGAGGACCAGGACCGGATGAAGAAGATCCTCGGTCATGCGACCGAGATGCGGAACGAGTCCCGGCTGTACGGCGTGCGGATCATCCCCTTGAGCGCGTTCCTGGACTTCATCGGCTACAAGCCGAAGCGGCGGCTGTTCCGCCCGGGCCAGAACCGTCCGTATACGCTGAAGTCGGGCGCCGCCAGCGTGGGGATCGACGAATCCGCCGTGGATCGCTCGTCGGCCGGGCAGGTGTCGGGCAGCTACAGCCGCTCGAAGCGCCTGCCGCCGCAGTCGTCGTCCGGACCGACGCAGAAGGTGTTCGGAGGCAACAAGTAGACCGGTCCACTCCGCGACCGGAAGTCTTCGTCGAATTCCGTGTCCCGGACGCTCAAAGCGTCCGGGACACTTTGCGTTACGGCGTCGTTCCGTTGAACCCGGAGGGTTCACAACCATTAGCCGGTGGTTGAGGCGCAGCCGACACCACCGGTGAGCTGCGGACCGTCAGTCCGACCCCGGCAGGGGTCGCAGCGATTGACGGAGCTGCGACCCCTGCCGGGGTCGACGGAATCGCGCCCCAATTCTTTCCGGTGGTGTCGCTGCGCTCAACCACCGGCTAATGGCGAATGGCACTAGCGCAAGGCGCGCGCTTGCGAATTGAGCCGCCGGTGCGACAAATTCCGCGGTTTCGTCATGTACGCTTCCCACGCCGGACGCCGTTTC
>JAWXBB010000193.1:0-5576 GCA_034439795.1 Planctomycetaceae bacterium
CAGCGTCATGGCCCCTGTTGTGGTTACGTGCTGGCCCGGGGTTGGCCCGGTGCTCAACCTATCCAGGATTCTTGCGCTCCAGGCGGCGCTTCAGCCCCGGCGGTTCGCTCTGGCGAACGTGCCGAGCACGCTCTCGTGACGGACGCGGCGGGCCAGCGCCGCGATCGTGGCTTTGCTGATCTCATACACGTTGTCGTTCAGCACTGCCCGCCTTAGACATTCCACCCCCTGACGCACGTCCGCTTCGACAGGAGCCATCGGGCGGCTGTGACCAGGCCAGCCATCGAAGTAGTCCAACACCACGCTGAGGGCCAACGCAGCCATCGCCTGATCCATCTCAGCCGCCTCTTCGGCAAGCACGAGCAGGTCATCCAGCATCACCTGGCGGGTTCGTAACGCCTCTGCCCACCCGTCGTCCACATATTCCTGGATCATCACGGCGGCGCCGGTTGGATTGCAGTATTCGCGCAGGTCAGAGCGCCACCATTGACTCACCGAGATCGACACGGACAGCGATGTCACGTGATGCCACCAGAAACTCGGCACGAACAGGATCTCGCCGGCGCCCACGGTGCAAACGATCGAACTGGCGTCGGCAAATCTCGGATAGGCATCGAGGTCCGGCCGCGCCGGATCAACAAGACTCCGCCGGTGTTTCTGTCCTTCGCGCGGATACAGCAACTTCGCTTGGTCGGGGGAGTACAGCATGAACTCCTTCCGACCGTAGACTTGAGCGAACATGTTCGGGGAAGGGTCGGCATGGAGACGCCCTACAGTGTTGGCCGTGCCGAACCATACGTGCGCTTTTGACTCGCCGAGCGGCTTGCCGAACGTAATGTCTTGACGAAGACTCGGGAACTTGCCGATCGGCTCTTGCGGCACATAGAACTGGCGACCGGCGTGCTGCGCGCCCGTAATCCAGCGCACCGCCTCGCGGAACGGAACATTCGCGAGCCGGTACGGCCGCTTCGGCTCTGCGGTTGACGCGTCGCGCGAAGCGCCCTCGAAGGAGACCCAAACATCGACCGGCACATCTCCACACACGGCCTGCAGGTACTCCGGAGTCCATCGTCGCAACGCCTCACATGCAGCGAGTCCGTCGGTAATCAGGCACGGCCGGCGCTCGGAGGCGTATCCACCTTTCTCGAAGTCAGCAATGCGAAGTGTCGGAATCGTCGACATCTCGATCTCCTTTGTTGGGTACGACCAGAGCGCGCTACGGTGTACGGGTGTCGCCTGGACCGTCTCTACGACGGCTGGGTGTCAGGCGTAAGGGCGCGGCATTCCCAGAGCCGTTCAAGCAGCGTCCGCGTCGAGCCGCCGGCGGACGGAACGTCAAGGTCTGAGACTTCAAATGGGGCGCCCGAGTTGAGCCTCTCGATCAGCGTCGGAATCCAGTCCCCGGACGCGACGAGGCAGTGCCCGTTCACGCCAAGGGCGAAATGCTGATCGGGCAACGAGCACCAGATCAACGCGTCGCGCGCCTCAACACGCAGCCGTTCCGAAGGAAGAGGGTCGGCGCGAACGGGGATTGGATGGCGCAGCCCCAGGCTCGAGAGACACCGAACCCATGCCTGCTCGACAACCTCACCGGGTTTGATCTGGTCCACTCCTTCGACCGCCGTCTTAAAGGCGTCGGGCACGTGCTGGGCGCTCGCCTGCAGATTGTCGACGTCGCAAGGCAGGGCGGCGAACAATGGTCGCCCTCGCTCTGCGACCAACGCGCCGATCGCCAGCATCGCCGTGAACACACCGGTGTCTTCCGCGATATGCCACGCGTCTGAAGGCCAATACACCAGGCCCCCGGGTGGTGCCTCCACCTCAACACTCTCTTTCGCCGCATCATCGTAGTCGCCCCGGCGGTTGACGAGCTGTCCGTGTTCTCTGACGTAGTGATCCGGCCAGATCCGGAAGCGCTTTCTCCCGACGATGGGCAGAACGAATGCCGATCGACCTTCGTCGACGTGCACGCCAAATGGGGTGAAGTCATATCGCCCCAGCGCAACGCCGGCGTTGAAGCCATGGGGCGGCAGTCCCAACTGCTGGACCAACCCACGCGCGAAGTCTCGAACCCCTCGCCACGTGACGGCATCGTGCCTGATGACGTTGTTGACGAAGATCGAATACCCGTCCGGGCTCGCGATCTGGCGCCTCATTCTTTCTTCGTACGCTTCGAGGCATCCATCGTCGGCCGTTGGCAGAATGCTCGCATGCGGTCTGAGCAGCTGCCAGACGGTGAGATCCGGACGAGCGAGATAGCATCGCACGTCGCTGTCTTTCATGTGCTCGCTGCACCACGTCAGCATGCGAAACAGCTCTCGCGAATCCAAACGCCAGAGCGACTCGGGGACGCGTTCAACCGCAGTTGACTCCTTCTCCCAATAAGCGTCGACGAAGTGTCGCCAGAAACCCCTGGCGTCGTCTTCGGTCGGGGTCACGGTGGTGCGGCCTTCGCGTCGATTCGGGTGATTCATTGCAGGCGCTCCTGAGAAAGAAAGGGTCGCCCCCACACCGCTCGGGTTTTCGATGGCGCGGGAGCGCTGGTTCAAGTGCGCCACAACGGCGGCCTACAGAGACGGCGCATGTGACTCAAGAGCACCGCATGCCCAGAGCCGATCGAGCAGCGCACGCACAGCCGCACCGGCGGGATGAGACGCGAAGTCTGCCGCTGTAAACGGCACGCTCGAGTTGATTTGCTCGATCAGAGCGGTCAGCCAGTTCCCGGACAAGACGAGGCAATGTCCATTCACGCCAAGGGCAAACTGTCCGTCCGGCAGGGGACGCCAGATGAGGGGATGTCGCTGCCCGCGAAGCGGTCCTTCCGGAAGCACATCGCGACGTAATGGAATTGGGGACCGCAGCCCCAGCCCAGAGAGGAAGCCCACCCATACCTGTTCGATTGGAGCGTTCTGCATGCGATTGGGCGAATCTGCGATGGACCTGACCGAGAAACCGTCGGGTATCTGTTGAGCGCTGTCCTGCAAGCGGTCGACATCGCACGGCAGGTTGGCGAGTTCCGGCCCCACCCACGCCCCGAGCGTCATCATCGCGGTGAAATCGCCGTCGCCTTCGTAGATGTGCCAGGCATTCCCAGGCCAATACAGAACGCCGCCGGGACCGGCTTCCACCACGGTGCTGTCGTCCTTCATCGCCCCGTAACGACCACGAACGTGTTTGAGTTTCGGGTGGGCCCGAACATAGTCTTCCGGCCACACCCGGAAACGCTTCTTACCGACGACCGGCAGAATGTATGCCGCTCGCCCCCCGTCATAGTGGACGCCAGACGACGTGAAGTCATACTGCCCCAGGCCAAAGTTCGCGTCGAAGCCGCGGGACGGCAGTCCGATGCGACGCACCAGCTCACGCCCGAAGTCGCGGACGGTTCTCCAGATCACTTCGTCGTGCACGAACGGCCCGTTGACCAGAATCGAGTACCCGTCCGGGCTCGCGACCTGGCGCCGCATTCGGGCGGCATAACCTGCGAGCGATTGGTCTTCGCTCGTCGGGAGTACGTCAGCGGGCACGTCTGAGTACAGGTGCCACACCGAGTCGTCCGAACGATGGTGATAGTAGCGAACCTGGCAGTCGCTCAGGTGTTCGCCGCACCGGCGCAGTACCCGGTACAGCGTCGCCGGATCGATCCGCGGGACGGACGCCGGCATGCTGTCAACCGCCGTTGGCCGCTTCTCGAAAGCGTCAGCCAGGTGCTGCCAAAAGCCGGCGTCGTTTCCGTCACGCTCTGCGGCCGGCTGCTCACCGCGCGGTTCGGTGTGATTCAACACGTCGGCGTTGCTCATCGGAGACACTCCTCTCAATTAGTTCATTCCAGCAGGCGCGACGCGGCCTACCGGCGCGCGTCGGGGACGTGCAGAGATCGCGCACCGCGCTGATGCGCGTGAACCAACGGTGAATCGTTGCGGAGAGCGCCGCATGCCCAGAGTCGCTCGAGCATCGCGCGCACAGCCGAACCGGCAGGATCAGAGACGACTTCTGCGACCGCAAATGGTACGCGGGCGTTGATTCGCTCGACGAGCGGGGTCAGCCAGTTCCCGGAGTCGACAATGCAGTGGCCATTCACCCCGATGGCGATCCGACCGTCCGGCAAGGCACGCCAGAGGATGGGATCTCGGTCCCCCCGAAGGGGCCCGTCGGGAAGGGCGTCGTGACGCGACGGGATCGGGTACCGCAGCCCGAGGCCCGACAGAAAGCCCAGCCAAACCTGCTCGACCGGTGCATTCTGCGTACGAATGGGGGTGTCCTTGATCGCCTTCACCGAGAAGCTGTCGGGCACGGTTTGCGCGAGCTCCTGCAGCTTGTCGACATCGCACGGCAGGTTCGCGACCTGTTCTCCCACGAACGCCCCGAGGGACAGCATCGCGGTGAACTCGCCGTCGCCTTCGTAGATGTGCCAGCCGTTCTCAGGCCAATACAGAAGGCCCCCAGGGCCTGCTTCCAGTTCGAGGCTGTCCTTCTTCAGCGTGTCGTATCGGCCGCGAACGTTCGCGAGGTCCGGGTGTTGGCGGGCGTAGTCGTCCGTCCAGATCCGGAAGCGCTTGCTTCCGACAATGGGGAGGATGTATGCGGACCGGCCGGTGTCGGCATGCACGCCGGACGGCGTGAAGTCGTACTGCCCCAGGCCGAACCCGGCGTCGAAGCCACGGGGCGGGAGTCCGACGCGGCGAACGAGTTCACGCACGAAGCCGCGGACAACTCTCCAGGTAAACTCGTCGTGCTTGATCACGCTCGTGACGAAGATCGAGTACCCGTCGGGACTCGCGATCTGGCGCCGCATTCGGTCGATGTAGACGGCAAGCGAGCCATCTTCTCTGATCGGGAGAACCGCAGCCGGCAGCGGTGAGGGCGAATACATGTTCCACACCGTGTCATCAGAACGGTGATGATAGAAGCGGACCTGGCTGTCCTTCATGTGCTCACCGCACCACATCAGTGCGCGATACAGGGCCGCCTGATCAATCCGCTGGACAGACGCCGGCATGCTCTCGAAGGAGGCCGTGCGCTTCTCGAACGCGTCACCCAGATTCTGCCAAAAGCCGGCGTGTTCGTCGGCCCTCATGCTGTGGCTCTCCGCGCGTGGTTCGCTGTGATTCAGCAGTTCGGCCTTTGTCATCGATGGCGCTCCTCTCAACATTTCAGTACATCACGCGCGACGCGGCCGACTGGCGCGCGTCGCGCGACTTGCGAAGATCGCGCACGACGTTGATGCGCTTGAGCCAGCGATCGTGGCCGTCGTAGCGCGCCTTGAACGGCTTCCGGCCGTGCACGGCCTGGAAGTTGTCGATGAAGCAAACGTCGCCCGGAGCCATGACGCAGTCTTCCATGGCCTCACCCACTTTGCGCTGCAGCGTCTCGAAGGCCAGTCGGGCAACCGAGTCCTCTGGCGGATCCATGAAGTACGCGTCCATGCGGACGTAGGGTGTCGTCAAGTCGCCGAAGAGGATTGGGATCCGCTCCGGGTTGCCAAGCCTCTGCTCGATCTTTCGATACGCCCGGCGCACCAGCGCCTCCTCCGCCGGCGTGCGACTGCCGGCGCCGCCGCCGTTCGCCGGGAGGTGTGA
>JAWXBB010000194.1:0-4004 GCA_034439795.1 Planctomycetaceae bacterium
CTTGGGATGTCACACCCTTCCAGGAGCCAGTATGGACGCGAACTCTTTGCATGCACAGACGTTAAACGCGCACTTCGGAAATGTTGGTAAGCCTGGGGTGAATGAATGGCCGGGCATCAAGCCCCGAAGGGGCGACAGAATGTCGGAGGTCGTTCGTTGTCTGCCGCCCCTCCGGGGCTAACACAAATCCGGGTCGTTGTTCCCCAGGCTCACGCCTGGGGCTACGATCTGTCGCCCCGCTGGGGCTGAAGAGCGATCAGAAACACGCAACTGCATCGTGAGTGAACACGAGGCCCTGTCGAGCATGAACCTGACCGCCGAAGAGTCAACTCGCCAACACGTCCGCTCGCAGCCGCCGCTGCGGTACGGCCGGTTGACGCTGCCGTCGCGGTATCTGCTTTCGCCGCTGGCGGGGTACACGAATCTGCCGTTCCGCCGGATCGTGCGCTCGCTGGGGGGCGTCGGGCTGGCGACGACCGACCTGGTGAACGCCCGCGGCTTGCTCGACGGCAGCCCGAAGTCGCTCAACCTCATCGAGACCACGCCCGATGACCGACCGTTCGCGGTGCAGATCTTCGGCAGCGACCCGGCCATCATGCGCGACTGCGCGCAATTCCTGGCGGCGCGGGGCGTGGACTCGATCGACATCAACATGGGTTGCCCGGTCCAGCGCATCACCAAGGGGGGAGCCGGGGCCAGCCTGATGTGCCACGCCGATCAAACGGTGCGGCTCGTCCAGACGGTGGTCGAAGCGGTGGCGCTCCCCGTCACCGTCAAGATGCGGCTCGGCTGGGATGACACCCAGATCACCGCCCCGCAGTTCGCGCGCGAGTTCGAGCAGGTCGGCGTCGCGGCGGTCGCCATTCACGGCCGGACGCGGGCCCAGGGCTTTTCGGGCACGGTCAACCGCGACGGCATCCGGCAGGTCGTCGAAGCCGTCGCGCGGATTCCGGTCATCGGCAACGGCGACATCCGCACCATCGCCGACGGCATTCGCATGTTCGCCGAAACCGGCTGCCACGGCATCTCGTTCGGTCGCGGCGCGCTCGCCAACCCGTGGATCTTTCGGCAGTTCGTCGAATGGGAACAGACCGGCGAATCGTCGCCGGCGGGGACGTTCGACGACCGTCTGCAACTGCTGCGACGGCAGTTCGGCTATCTGATCGAGCAACAGGGGACGACGCGGGCGATCTCGCAGTTCCGCAAGATGGCCCATTGGTATCTCAAGGGGATGTGCGTCCCGGCGGGGCTTCGGAACGAGTTCCAGCAGGCGACGACGCTCTCGGAAGTCGAGACGGCGCTGGCGGCGATCATCGCGCAGGGGCCGTCGCGCGGCGATCGAACCGGCGCGCTGCCGGAGTTGCACATTGCGGTGCCGAGCGGGCCGAATGAACACTGGTGATCAATGAAGACGCCCAGGGATAGCAATCCCTGGGCGTCCGAGTGATTGTTAGAAGATGACGACCGATACCATCATCGACGATGTGGCCTGCACGCGCTGCGCGTGCGTCTGCGATGACCTGCGGCTCGTCGTCCGCGACGACCGGATCGTCGAAGCCGAGCGGGCGTGCCATCTCGCGCGCGACTGGTATCTCGCGCAGAACTCCATCGCCCCCGCGGCGGCGTTCATTCAGGGCCGCCCTGCCGAGTATGCGGATGCCGTCAACGAATCCGCCCGGTTGCTGACCGAAGCCAAGTCGCCCCTGATTTACGGTCTGTCGCGGAGCAGCACCGACGGGCAGCGCGCGGCGGTGCGGCTCGCCGACCGGTTGGGGGCGACGATCGACACGACGGCCTCGGAAGGGCATGCCCCGTCACTCATGGCTTTGCAGCAGACGGGCGAATCGACGTGCAGCCTCGGCGAAATCCGTCACCGGGCCGATCTGGTGATCTTCTGGGGCGCCGATCCGGAGACCACGCATCCGCGGCATCTCGAACGATATTCATTGTGGCCGCAAGGGGAATGGACGCCGAACGGCCGCAGCGACCGGACGCTGGTGGTCGTCGATTCCCGCACGACGCGCAATCAAACGCGGACGCACGCCGACTTGTCGATCGAGCTGCAGAACGGCAGCGACTTCGAGGCGCTCTGGCTGTTGCGGGCGTGGCTCAAAGGGGTCGACACCGGGCCGTTTCCGGAGCATCTGCCGGTCGAACAGCTCCGCGAACTGCTGGAGCGGATGAAGTCGTGCCGCTGCGGCGTGATCTTCTTCGGCTACGGTCTGGCCCGACAGCCGGCGGGGCACCGCGTCGTCGAAGCCGTGTTGCAATTGACCACCGACCTCAACGGCGTGACGCGGTTTCACGCCCGTCGCATGCGGATGCTGGGGGACGTCGCCGGGGCCGACAACGTCCTCTGCTGGCAGACCGGCTTCCCGTTCGCGGTCAACCTGAGCCGCGGCTATCCACGCTACAACCCCGGCGAGTATTCGGCGTCGGACGTGCTGGCCCGCGGCGAAGCGGACGTCGTCCTGTTCGTCGGCAGCGACCGTATCGCCGATTTCAGCTCGAAAGCCAGAGAGGAGCTGGACCGCATTCCCACGATTCTGATCGATCCCCCGCGGACCGAACCGCTGTGGACGGGACACCCGACGGTGCAGTTCACGACGGCCATCTACGGCGTCCATCTGCCGGGGACGGCGTACCGCATGGACGACATCCCCATACCGTTGCGGGCCGCGCTGCCGACGCGGTATCCGTCTGACGCGGATGTGCTGCGGGCGATTCAGGAGAAGGTCCTGAGTACGCGGTACTGAATGCCATGCCGGCGAATCGGGTGCAGTCGCTGAATGGTGTCAGAGACTTGGATCGTCGTCGTTCTTGACCTCGAAGAGGTCGCATAAAGTAGCCGGGGGTCGCAGCGCTTCGCGGAGACCCCCGGTGGCGGTCATCAATGTCTTCGCATCCCAGCGGGATGCCAGAAATGGGCGATTCTGGCATCCCTTCAGGATGCTCACGCAACTCTGTGACGCCTTCCGGGGGTCTCCGAAGACTTCGACCCCCGGCTACTTTCTGCGAACCCTTCGGGTTCAAGACAAATGACGACCACCAATCAGCGACTGCACACTGGCGAATCAGAGTCCGCGAACCTTCATCACCGCGCGCCGGCGGCCGTGTCATCGGAGGCGACGGACTCCACATCCGAGGCCGCCCGCTCAATCCGCACGCGGTTGATTTTGCGGCGGTCGGTCGCCAGCACGGTCAGTTTCAGTTGCCGGTATTGCACGCTCTCCCCCGCGGTGGGCAAGTGCCCAAGCAGCGAGAAGACCAGCCCGCCGATCGTGTTGTACTCCAAATTCTCGGGCAGTCCGTAGTTGAATCGCTCGTTGAGGTCGTCGAGATGCACGCGGCCGTCCACTTCGGCGACGTCGTCGGAGACGGCGCTGATGCGTTGCCGGATGACGTCGTCGTCGTACTCGTCTTCGATCTCGCCGACGATCTCCTCCAGAATGTCCTCCATCGTGACGAGGCCGGCGACGCCGCTGTATTCGTCCGTCACGATCGCAATCTGCACGTGTTTCCGTTTCATCAGCTCCAGCAGCACGGGAATCTGCGTGGTCACCGGCACGTACACCGGCTCGCGGATGATGTCGCGCAGCACGGGGATCGGCTCGCCCGGCTGCCGGTTCGGCTCCAACGCCCGCAATAAGTCTTTAGCGTAAAGGATGCCGAGGATGTCGTCGGTCGAGTCGCCGTAGGTGGGGACGCGGGAGTGGCCCGCTTCGAGCAGTTGCTGCCGGGCGGTTTCGAGCGTGGCGTCGATCTGGATGCAGAACATGTCGGTCCGCGGGGTCATGATCGCGGAGACGTCGTCGTGCTGGAGCTCGATCACGCGCTCGATCATCACGCCGGCGTCCTGATGCAGCACTCCTTCGCGGCGGCCCTCGTCGACGACCGTGCGGATCTCCTCGTCGATCATCGAGGCGTCGTCGGCCTCCGGTTCGCCGCGGCCTGAAGCGCGGTGAGCATACCGGTCGGCGGTGCGGACGACCGCCAGCACGGGC
>JAWXBB010000195.1:0-9441 GCA_034439795.1 Planctomycetaceae bacterium
GCAACAGGCTGACGGTTTCGGCGGGCAACAGTTCCAGCCGCCGCGCCAGAAACGCCCCCGCACGATTGGACGACTGCAAGTCCCCCAGCGCGAGCCGCTCCAGCCGCCAGCCGGTCGATTCCGCGACCAACGCCTGCGATTCAACCAGCCCCCGCAACACGGCCGAAGCCATGAACGGGCTGCCGTCCGCCAGCCGCACGATCAGCTCGACCGCCTCATCGGGCAGCGGGCCGGCCATCGACTCTACGAGTTGCCGCACTTCTTCGGGTGTCAACGGGACCAACCGCAGGTGCGACGCCGGGACCAGTTGCCGCAGCGCGTGATCGCTGCCGACTTCATCCGAACGATACGCGACGACCAGCACCAGATGCGCGAGCGCGCCCGCCGCTTCGGTGTGCAGTCGCTGCCAGCGCCGTAGCAGCTTCAGCATCAGATCGTCGGCCCACTGGCAGTCGTCGAGAATGACGAGCGCGGGACGGTCTTCCGATCCGAGTGCGGTCAGGAACTCGGCGAGCGATTGCAGCACGCGGACTTCGCCGACAGTGTCGGCCGAGTCCCCGGCAGTGCCGGCGGATTCCCACAATTCGGCCAGCGCCGGCAACGCCGCGCGGATGGCGGGGATCGACTCCGGCGCGATGCGGTTCAACAACTCCGCCGTCGCCTGGGGATTGGCTGACGCAGCGGTGCGCAAGCCTTCGACCAGGCCATCGAGCAGTTGAAACGGCCGCTGGGCGACGTCGCTGGTCCCCTGACCGCGCAGGATGTGCAGCCCCGCACACGCCCCGCGGTGCGCCAGTTCGGCGAGCAGCCGCGACTTGCCGCCGCCCGATTCCGCCTCGACGACAATCAATCCGCCGCGACCGTGGCGGACTTCCTCCAGCCGCGTGGTCATCTCCTGGAGTTCGTGACGCCGGGCGACGAAAGCCGGTTCCGTCAGACAGCCGCGCCGGTCGCGAGCGCCGATGACGACGTCCGGTTCGGCGTTTCCAAGGGCGAGCTGCGCGGCGATGGCGTCCAGATCGGCGAGTGCCGCATCGGCCGATTGGTAGCGCTCGCGCGGGTCCTGTCGCAACAGCCGATGCACCAGTTCGTCGAGCGCGCGGGGGACGCTGGCTCCCAGGCTGCGCAGCTCGGGCACGCGGCTGGTCATGTGCCCCAGCAGAATCGCGTTGACGCTCGCTCCGTTGAAGGGCGGCCGGCCGGCGAGACAGTGAAACAGCACGGCTCCGACCGAATACAGATCCGACGCCTCGCCGACATCGTATTCGACCAGCCCCGCCAGTTCCGGCGAGACATACCGCGCCGTCTCCAACAAGTCCGCCAACTGCTCCTGATCGGACGTCAGCAGCGGCGGCGAGCCGAAGTCGATCAAGACCGCGCGCGACAGCGGCTCGGTGGCATCGACAATGATGTTCGACGGCCGGATGCCCCGATGCACGACCTGCTGCTGCTGCAACGCCACCAGCGCGGTCAGCAAACTGCGGCCGACGGTCAACGTCTCTGCCACGGTCAACGCCCGCTGCGGCAAGCGCTCGGCGAGCGGCGTCCCGTCGATGAACTCCGACACCGTGACCAGTTCCTGCACGGACCGGTGGACGGAGATCATCGCGGGCAGCGACGCGCAGCGGACCGACGACAGGCTGCGGCTCTCGTGCTCCAGCCGCATCAGGAGACCGGCGGGCAAGCCCTCGACGGCGATCCGTTTGACCGTCACGCGCTGTTGTGTCGCGTTGTCTTCGGCGAGCACCGACTGCACCGATTTCGTGGTGCGCAATTCCCGGATCGGGCGAAAGCGGTCGGCAATCGGCGCGCACCCCCAGAGGGGACTGCGCGCGAGCGCGTTGACCTCCGGTTCGTCCGACGTGCGATTCATGAATCCGGCCGTCCGTCCTGTTTCGTGGCTGCCCCGTAAATTCGGGATGAAAGTCTGCTTTGGGAAAGATCGGTAAGGTTCGGCGACACGGCAAAGTTCGTTTCAAAACCTGCCGTCTATCGGGATAACTACTATTCCGCAGCTTTGACCGATGCGTCGCGATCTAGGAATCTGCGGGAATGTGCTGACCACCGAAGATCGTCGCAGCGATGCCGCCAGAAGTCGCCTGGAGTCGCTTTGGCGAGTCTTAAGACTAATAAATCACAAGTGTTACGTCATATCGTTCATCGAGATGAGGTTGGCTTGAACGGCTGGCCACGTTGTTGTAACGCCTATAAATGGACCGCTTTTCGCCGCTTTACTGTTCGGACTCTTGAGGGGATTTTGGAAGAAAAACGCCACGTATTGGTGGAAATGCTAATGAGTCCGGGGTGATCCCAGCGCAGAATTGTCTCGCCCCTGTCCGGTTCCGATCGCCGAATGCGACAACTCTCGGGGTGGACGGGATTAGTCGGTTTCCGTCATTCGCAGTTCGTGCCTGTCCATCCCGCTGTCTCATCTGATGCCTGACCTCATTGAGGACTCCGTTATGACTCGGGCCCCCTCGGAACTGTTCGAGCATCACCTGCCCAACCTCCTGGCCGATCTGGAGCAGTTGTCGCGGGACGTCGGTCCCCAGGCGGAACCGGTCGTCGATCGCCACCTGTCGGCCGTCACGCAGCGGCTGGAGTCGACGCTCGCGGCGTGTTCCCACCTCGAAATCGCGTTGGATGAGGACCGTCCGGCGTTGCGCGCCGCGCAGGAACGTTTTCGGGCGGCGATTCAGCCGTGGTTCGACCAGAGCTGGTTCATGCGGCATGCGTTGGCGAAGCCCCGCGGGTACGCCGGCGATTACCAGATGCTGACCGCGGTCTACAACCGGAAGCCGCTGTCGCTGGGCGTCGGCGGCTATCTCGATCGCTATTTCCTGCAGACGGAGCTGGGCACGTCGGTCCCCATTCGGCTGGCCATGGCCCGCGAGTTTCTCACGCAAGAGGCCTTGCAGCGCGGCGAGATGACGGTGCTGAACATCGCCTCGGGTCCGGGCCGCGAATACCAGAACGGCTGGAGCCTGCCGGACGAATGCCGCGTGAATGTGTTCTGCGTGGACCAGGACGATGCGGCGTTGGATCACATCCGCCAGACGGTGGTTCCGACGCTGCCGCACACGATGGAGCTCGAGTGCGTGAAGTACAACGCGCTGAAGATGGGCAACAGCGAGGCGAACCGGGAGGTGTTCGGCCGCCCGGACGTGGTCTACAGCATCGGACTGTGCGACTACATTCCCGACCGCCTGATGATCCGTCTGCTGCGCGGCTGGCGCGAGACGGCGGCGGAGGGGGGCGTGGTGTACGTCGCCTTCAAGGACTGCCTGAAGTACGACAAGTCGAAGTACCAGTGGCTGGTGGACTGGTATTTCTATCAGCGGACGACCGAGGAATGCCAGGCACTGTTCGATCGGGCCGGTTATGACATGGACTCGTTGGAGGTGACGCGCGACGCGACCGGCTCGATCATCAATTTCATCAGCCGGATGCCGGAATGGACGACGGTGCGGCTCGACGGTTCGCAATGCGCGCAGCCGCGCGAGATCATCGCCAACGTGCCGACGGGTCCCTCGTCGGAACTGCTGGTGCCGTGATGGTTCACGGTAACGCGGCTGTATGGTACAGCTGGTCGGGCGGCGGGGCCTGAGAAGCTGTCTCAGAACGCCATGACTTTTACGCCGAAGGCGTTGTACCCCACAGCCCAGGGTCGCGAGTCGGCGAGCGCACCCTGGGTGGCGATCGATGATGAACCCCTTACCCTGAAAGGGTTTCATCACGGTGTGAGGTCGCGGGTGATGCGACCCTTTCAGGGTCGATTCGTCTCGGACGCCATTTCCCCAGGGTGCGCTCGCGGACTCGCGACCCTGGGCTGTGTGATCGAACGCCTTCGGCGTACATGGCGGCCGACACGGCCGTGCCGCACGGAGCATTAGAAGCGGCGGATGACGCTCAGGCCGAGGGCGTGGACGTAGGCCCGGTGCGTGCTGTCGTCGAAGTCGCCGCCCAGCAGGCCGCTCTGGCCCACGTTCACCTCCGGCGAGAAGAGGAACATGTACGAGGCGTCGAGCTCCCAGCCCCAGACCTGCAATCCATAGCCAACCGAGAAGGCGTGTTCCAGAATCGCCTGGATGTACGGCGTCAGCGTGTCGGCGGGAATCGGGTTGCGGTGATACACGTAGCCGCAGCGGGCCGTGTGACCGTTCTGCAGGATCCGTTCGTAACCGAGCTTCATCGACAGCGTGTCGCGCCATTGCAGCGGCAACTGCTCATTGATGTCCGGGAAGATCAAGCGGTCGGCGTCGCTAAGCGAGACGCCCAATTCGTCGAACGCCGCCGACCAGTTGAACCAGACGAGGTCGGCCGACAGAATGCGGTGCGGGCACAGCTCGTGTCGCAATCCGAAGCCCAGGCTTTCCGGCCACGTCATGTCGAGGTGCGTGTCGTAACGGGCCGAGCCGATGACCGGCACGGTCACCAGCGAGTTGCCTTCCAGTTGGAACCGGCTTTCGCTCTGGTAGGTCATGCCGAAGGTGGTCGCCTCGGTCAGTTCGTATTGCAGGCCGAGCGAGAACACGGGCGTGACCCCGGTGGCCTGCAAGTCGACCAGCGTCGGCAACCCCGAGAGAATCCCGGCGTTTTGCAGCGTGTATGGGCCTTCCAGCTCGGCATGACTGATCGCCATGCCGAACGTGCCGCCGACGGAGAGCTGGTCGTTCACCTTGAAGGCGGCGCCGGGCAGGATTTTGGTCAGCGCCGCGAAGGATTTGTAAGTCTGCTCGCCGCCGAACGGCGGTTGCCCGTCGAGATGGTGCATCTGCGAGAAGCCCGCGGGGGCGTAGATGCCCAACCCGTAGGCGAACCGGCCGTCGTCGGTCTTCTGCACGAGGCCGAACGACGGCAATGGGGTGATGTTGAAATCGTAGGACGTCGGGTTGTCGGAGTCGGAGTACCGCATGTCCATCAGCAGCAGGTTGCCGCCGACGTCGAACAAGCCGCAGCCGGGGACGTTGACCGCGGCGGCGGGGTTGTCGAAGAAGACGGCGCCGTTGTCGGCATGGGCGATGTTGGTGCCGCCGCGGCCGATGGCCCTGGGGGACACGCCGTTCATGTGGACGCCATCGGCCAGCGCGGTGGCCGACACCGCGGACAGCAGGACGCAGAGTCCGAATTGCCGGCCGGTCAGGGACGTGGTCCGCACGGTGGCAATCCTTTGCCGGCCGCGATCATCCGGTGGTCGAAGTGCGTTCGGAGACCGGACGCCGATGATCGCAGCGGGAAACGTGAGCGTTGAAATCCGTCGCTCTCTGGACGGATCGGACCGCGACGGCGAAGGGAATCAACCGGAAGCTGACGGGAGGGGAATCTGTCGCGAGAAGTTGTCCGACTGTGAAAGCGGGGGAAACTTTGACGCCTGTGCGGCCGGAGGTTAGCGCGACATTGGATAATCAGGCGAGCGAATTGGGGTGGCCGGGGCTGGACCGACCAGCGGGAGGGAAGCCCCGGTGAGCGCGCGGCAGACCGGGGCTTCGCCGAAGCGGCTCCAGCCCCGGCCACCCACCGGCGAAAGAGGAAAGAGGACAAGAGCACCGCGAAGGCGCAAAGGACGCGAAGGAAGAGGAGAAGCAGGGAATTTCAGGATCAATGGATCGGCAGGCCGTTCTTGCTTTTCACCTGACACCTCATGCCTGACGCCTTTCCTCCTTTGCGTCCTTTGCGCCTTCGCGGTTTTCCCATCTCTTCGTGACTCACGACACGGTTGCCGATCAGCGAGGCTCGTGCGGCAGGATCGCGGCATGAGACGAGTCGGTGAGAGTCGCCGCGGCCGTGGCCGGCCATTGCAACCGGACGCCGTCGAAATGAGACGGGACGTTCTCGAACCGCTTGCGGATGAGTTGGAAGTCGTCTTCCAGCTCCAGGAAGGCGTCGACGAGCGCGGGGTCGAACTGCGTGCCCCGGCCTTCGCGGATCAATTGGACGGCGGTGTCGTGCGTGAAGGCCGGCTTGTAGATCCGCTTGCTGGTCAACGCATCGTACACGTCTGCGACCGCGGTGATCCGTCCGCAGAGGGGAATCTGTTCGCCGCTGAGTTTGGAGGGATACCCCCGCCCGTCGAACCATTCGTGATGCGTCAACGCGATATCCCGCGCCATCCGCAGGTACTGCGCCTCGGAGTTGACGGCCGCCACCGCTTCCAGCGTCCGCGCCCCGATCAGAGTGTGCTGCTGCATGATGGCGAACTCGTCCGCCGTGTACCGGCCCGGCTTGAGCAGCACCTGATCGGGAATCCCCACCTTGCCGATGTCGTGCAGCGGCGTCGTGAGATAGAGCAGCTCGATATAGCTGCCATCGAGCTCGTCGCGATAGCGGTCGGTGCGCGCCAATTCTTCGGCGAGCAGGCGGCTGTACTCGCGGATGCGTTCCAGATGGGCTCCCGATTCGGGATCGCGCGATTCGGCCAGCTTGGCGAGGGCGAAAATCGTCAGGTCGCGACTCTCCAAACCCAGAATTCGTCGACCCGTCGATAATCGCACCCGCAATTCGTGCGGCTCGAACGGCTTGCTGAGAAAATCGTCCGCGCCGGCGTCGAGACCGGCGACGATGTTGTCCACCCCCGTATGCGACGTCAGCAGAATGACGTAGATGTAACCGGACCACCGCCGCTGCCGAATCCGGCGGCACAGCTCCAGGCCGGTCATTTCGGGCATTTCCCAATCCGAGATGACCAGTCGGTATTTCCCGGTCCGGATGGCTTGAAAGGCCTCCCGGCCGTCGCCGGCGACGGTGACCTGATAGCCGAACTCCTGCAATGCGGCCGTCAGCAGTTCGGCGGTCACCTCGTCATCTTCTGCGATCAGGACACGCATGGTGCTGTTCCAGAGGCTCGTAGATCGGCTTCATCGCAGGAGAAAACCGACCTCGAGATTCGCTTCTTCTGGTTTGCGGTTGCAGAATTACTTCACGCCACCGGTTGCGGGCTGTGCAGGTTGGTCGTCCGGGCGGCGGTGAGGAACCGGTCGCGCTCGGCCAAGAGTCCCTGCCAGGTGCTGGCGAGCTGATCGTCCATCTTCATTTGCAGGACGGTCTCGAGCAGTCCCGCCTGCTCGCAGACTCCATGCGCCGCCACGTTCGCCGCCGCGCCTTTGATCCGATGCGCCAGGCTGCCGGCCGTCGTCGCATCGCGCTTCTCGATGGCGTGTTCGAGCTTCACGAGGTCGTCGGCCAACTGGCGTTCAAACTTCTGCAAGACGCGCGCGGCGAGCTCTGGCTTCCCCAGACAGCGTCCCAGCAGTTCCCAGGGCTCAAAGGCGATTGGCACCTGCTCGGGCAATACGTTCATAGTCATTCCCAGCCCGTTTCCAACAAAGGATCGTGCGGTCGTATCGTCCCACGATTAACGGCTCAGGCCGTCGTCATTTCCCACGTCCGGTCTAGTCTTAGATTCGGCGTTTGGACGCGATGGGAGTTCTCCCTATCCCCGAGTTCGCCAAACGTCGCACACTCGCGAGAATCGACACAGACCGGTGTCGATCACTGGAGACGGCCCCGCTCCAGGTCTCACCGCTGTTGCAAACGATCCAGTCCGCGCTTCCGCATCGTGTCGTCCGCCGAATAACCGGTGCGGTCGCGAGACGGTCGACCGCGCGTACGACTCCGTCGCATCAATTCCGAGCGTGCAGTCTTCCCCTCCCGGTAGCGAATACGACGGTCCTGTCAGATTTCGGTCGCGGCTCGGCGTTCCTTCGCCCGTCGTTCGGTTGCCGCGAGGAAGACCGTGTACGAGACTGTCGGCTGCTGATCTTCACAAATGAACACTTTTCGGCGGGGTGAGCGAGCGATGCGACACTCCTGGTTTCGAGGTGCGGCACCCATCGCCCTGGTGCTGCTGTCGGCGATCGCCTGCCCGGCGGCGGATCTGACGGACTGGCTGCCGGCCGATCTGAATGCGGTGCTGTCGATGAACGTGGCGGCTTTGTACGACACGCCGCTGGCCAAGCGCGAGGACTGGGCGGGCAAAGCCCGCGACGCCTTCGTGCATCAGGAAGCCATTGTTCCGCCCGGCTTGAAGGAGTTCGTGATTGGGGCGGAGCTCGACCTGGGGAACGACCTGACGCCGCTGAGGACGTTTGCGGTCGCAGCGCCGAAGGCCGGCCTCACCATCGAATCGATGGCGGTGCTGTCGGGGGCGACGACGTTTCCGCTCGATGGGCGTCCCGCGCTGGAAACCTCCCGCGGGGGTGTCGTTGTTCAGGCCCAGCCGACGGTGTGGATCGGTGTGGCACAAGGCGGCCGTCAAGCCGCGGTGCGATGGTTGAAGTCGCAGGCTGGCAAGGCGCCGGGGTCCGACATGAAGACGCTCCGCAGCGCTTTGGCACAACGCGGACCGAAATCGCAAATCGCGCTGGCCATCGATCTGTCGTACGCCGTCAATGCCGACAGCGTCGACGCGCTCTTGTCGCAACTGCCGGACAACCTGCCTGCGGCGAAGAAGGCGAAACTGATTCCCCTGCTGACCTCGGCGCAGCATGCCGTCCTCTCGGTGACCGTGGATGACGCGATCGCGGGCGAGCTGCGCGTCGAACTGGGGTCCGCCGCCGGGGAGTTAACGCCGCTCTTGAAGGCCCTCGTGCCGGTGATTCTGCAGCAACTGGGGATGGCCGGCAGCGGCGTGGATCCGTGGACCTGGACGACGAAGGGGAACGCCATCATCGGCACGGGCGCGCTGACCGCCGCGGACACCCGCCGGATCCTCAGCCTCGTGCAGCATGCGACGCCGTCGCTGGCGGCCTCGGCCTCATCGTCCGGCAGCGAAGCCAACTCCGCCGCGACGACGGCTCAAGCCATCGTCGTTGCGTCCCAGCGGTATCTCAAGTCGCTGAGGACGATTCTGGACGACATGCAGGGAACGCTCAAGCGGACCCGCGACAATCATGCGCTGTGGTACGAACGGGCGGCGGACAAGATCGACGACATGCCGATGCGCAGCGTCGATTTTGAACTGCTCGACTACGGCCAGAAGGTGAGCAGCTCGCTGCGCTATCAAGGCCAGGTGCAGCGGATGTCGAACATCAGGGGGGGACCTACAAGGCCCAAACCAACGCCGGCAACACCTACAGCACGGCCTACGCATTTCCGTACAGCGGCTACGCGGTCGCGAATGAAACCGGCGTCAGCGTCGCGGCGGTCGACGCCACGGCGAATCAAGCCGCACTCGACGTCCGCTTCTCAGAGTGGAAACAAATCGAAGAGGGGCTGGTCCAGATCCGCCGCCGCATGACCGAGAAGCTGATGGCGGATTTCTAGAATCGGTTTCAAAACCCAATCCGAGTTTTTGCGGTTGGTGGCGGACCATTGATCGGCGTTCAAGTACGCCGAAGGCGTTCGATCGCAAAGCCCAGGGTCGCGAGTCTGCGAGCGCACCCTGGGTGGCGATCAATGACGTACCCATACCCTGTAAGGGTTTCATCACGGTTTCACGCCGCC
>JAWXBB010000196.1:0-12073 GCA_034439795.1 Planctomycetaceae bacterium
AGACCGGCGAGCGCCGCCACGGTTCCGTCGGAGACTTGTCGCCGAAAACCAACTGTCCGGTGGTCACCGACCGCCAGGCAGCGAGCCCGCGACCGTCGGGATGCCAGCCGATCATGTCCGCCCCGAGGGAGAGCGTGTCCCCGTCGGGCGGTTCGGCAAACCGATGCCGCCACTGGATCGCTCCGGTGGCGACATCGCAGACGAGCAACCCCGACCGGGTGTCGGTGAGGACGACCGCATCGCCGCAGCGCGCGAACCGCAACCGGTCGGTCGACGGTGCGACGCCGTTGCCGCGGGCGAGTTCCGCGCGCCACGGCACCCGATAGACGACCGCGCCGCTGTCCAAACGAGCTGCGATCAGTTCATCGGCGGTGGCCCACAGCAACAGGTCATCGCCATACGCAGCCCACAACACCGGCCGGTCGAGCGGCGTCGTCCAACGCGCTTGTCCCGTGCGACGATCACAGGCGGACAGCGTCGCGGATTGCACCAGCACCGTCGCGTGTTCGGGCGACGACGGCGTGCCGTGCGGCATCAACACACGTTCACTCTGCCGACTCAAATCGCGGTGCCACGCGCGCGTCCAATAGCCGGACGTGACGACACGCTCAGTGCGGACCAGCGCCACGGGTTGCGTCGAGGCCGGTTTGGAACGCGCTGCGGGACGATGTCCTTCATCAATGTTGCGGGACAGCGATGCGAAAGCGTCACGCGGCTCGATCGCCGCCAGCCATTCCCGGGCGATGGCGTAGTCGCCGCGATTGGTGGCGATGTCGGCGAGACGTCGTCGGGCGCGGTTGTCGTCAGGTTGTCGGCTGAGCTTCTGTTGCTGCGTGTCCTGGTTGCGGGCGTATTCGCCGTAGGCCGTCAGCCGGTCGGCGGACGCGATCAGCAACACGCCGCCGGAGACGATGACGTTGCCGCCGAACCGCCGCGCATCGGGCGTGAGGAGCGGCTGCTCGCGCAGCACCTGTCCCGTCCGCTGATCGACGACGGAGAGCGCCTCGCGCGACGGCCAATAGACGACATCGCCGGCGAGCCAGCCGCGGCCGTAACCAAACTGCTCCGGTTCTGTGGGCCGCACGTTCCAAAGGTTGTCGCCGGTGCTGATGTCGAGGCCCCACAGCGCGTCGCCCGACAACATCAGCCGCCCGTTCGCGACGCCCAGCAGATGCCGGATGCGGTCGGGGAGATTGACCCGCCAGCGCGGCAGGCCGGTTTGGGCGTCGAGGCAAAAGACGTGGTCGGAATCGAGCGGCGCGGCGAACAGGTTCCCTTCGGACAGCAGGCACGGCGGACCAATCCACCGCGGCGCCGGTTGCCCGGCCCCCAACCGCAGCGGTTCGCTCTCGTAGCTGACGGCCCACAACAAATGCCCCGCCTCGGCGTCGAGGGCCGCGATCGCCCCCCAATCGGTCGAGAGGAACAACCGGCCGTCGCCGAGCGTCAACAACAACTGCGTCGCCAGGTTCTCATTGTCGGGCGGCGTCGGGCGGGTGATCCCCACCGGCCGCTGCCACAAGACGAGACCGGTCTCCGCATCGAGACACATCACGCTCCACGCCAGTTGCGGCCGGCGGCGCGACAGCACGGCGTACAGCCGGCCGTTGTGCGCGACCGGCGTGCCCTCCCACGACCACAGCGGGGCTTCGTCGTGGTCGGGGAGCGCTTGCGCGAGATCGTCGCCGGTCTTGGACCACAACAACCGGCCTTCCCCATCGCCGACATCGAGGCAGACCAGTTCCGTTCGTTGATCACGCAGCTCCAGCGGCGACGGCGTGGTGACCGCCGACCCCATCCGCGCGTACAACCGCCCGCCATCCACGGTGACGGTCCACCGCGGCGCGCCGGTGACCGGCCGGCGCGGCTCCTGCGGACCTTCGACTTCGATGGCGGGAAAGATTTGCCCGGTGGTGTTCAATGGCCCGCCCCACGCCGGGAGGCCGGAATCGAGCCGCCAGCCGAAGATTCGCAGGCCGTCGTTGAGATACACGACGTCGTCCACCACCGCGGGGTGATACGCCAGCGGCGGGGCTGTGGGATACAGCGACACGCGCGGCACCGTCGGCAACCGCGTGCCGGGCAGCGCCGCCGTCCACAACTCGCTCCCCAAGTCCATCGACGCCGGCGACCGGAACCCGCGCGATGTTGATCCGGAGAACGTCGGGATGTCGTCTTCATGAGCGACCGGCGCCCAACTCTCCGCCGCGCGGAGTTCCGCCGTCAACAGGTCGGACCACTTCCCGTCACGCCCGGCGAGCGTGCCGGTGTCATCCGGATAGCGCGTCGCGAATCGGGCCAGAGCCGCTCGCGCTGCGGGGAGATGGCCTTCCATCACGTCGCACAAAATCAGTCGCGCGGCGATGTCGGCGGGGGGAATCGACGAATCGGGATAGCGGCGCTCGTTGCCGGCCTCGACGGCGTTCTCCGCGGGGAGCAGCGACTTCCAATGACTGCGGGCGGCCGAGAGTTCGCCGCGGTCCCACGCCCGCTGGCCGAGTTCCCACGCGGCCCGGTCGCCGTAGCGGCTGTAGAACATCTGGTCGGACAGCCGTTGGAGAGCCGCCACGTCGCCGGTTTTGGTCCATGCGTCCCACAGCCGCTGAGCGCGGGGCTCGATGCGGCGGCGATAGTCCGCCAGTCCGTCCGGCGGCAAGGCGGCCAGAAACCGGTCGCAGACCAACTGGGCCCGCACGTACCGCGCGAGACCGCCGCCGTCGCCGGCGTCCGTCTGCACCAGCGACCGCCCGCGCGTTTCGCTGAGTTCGATCAGCGTGTCGAGCGCCGCCTCCCACTGCCCGGCCGCCCAACGATCTTCCAGCGTGAGCAGCGTCCGCGCCGCCTCGGCGTCCACGGCGAGCGTCACCGCCTCGCGAAACGGCCGCCGCGGGGCATCCTGGGCGACGGCGACGCAATGCAACATCGCGACGACCAGCAGTGCATGCGATGTCCTCACGATCTGCGGCCTTTCCACACGACGCAGCCACGTCCCCGCGGTGAACAACACCACGCCCACCAGCAACAGCCCCGGCATCCAGATCAGCGGGAAACCGAACTGCAACTGCCAGTAGCACAGCATCGGCAGCGCGATCAACACCAGGAACTGCAGGACGACGCCGAGCTGGTGTTTCATCGTCTCATCAGCATAGCGGAGGACGCCGTGCGCGAAGTAGCCCAGGTCGTCGTTTAGACGACATGGCACCACCAGCCCGAAGGGCGGATTGGCGGGGCCCGTCGGGCCGACGATCCGCCCAATTCACGTTCCAGCAATCTGCCTCGCCGACTCCTGCTCGATGATCGAGCGGACAAGCTGCAAACATTCATGACAGATCGCAACGCTCTTGCCGTTGGTGTCATTGCTGGCTTGAAGCACATCCTTGGCGTCAGTTCGACAAAGCGAACACCTGCCGCTGATGTGTTCATTTAGCGCTGGCTCATGACAGACATCCCCCAGCCGTTCCGCACATTCTTGGCAGAGGAAAACGGACTCCGGTCCTTCCACCATCATTCCCGCCTGTTCGCGCGGATGATTGCAGAACGAGCATCGCCGCACAGGCCGACCAAGCCACTGTTTCAGCCAGTTCATACGGCCTCCTGTAGGCACCACGAGAAGAGCAGCCTAAAGGCTGGACTCCAACGAAGATCACCGCACCGACACTTTTTCCGTCTCCGGCGGCAACTGCTGGATCCACTGCCGCAACAGGTCCACCGCCGCGGCGTCGACGACGGAACTCGCCATGGGCGGCATCTGGCCGCGGCCACGGACGGACAGGCGGTGCAACATCACGGACCGGGTGGGATCGCCTGGCGCGACGAGTACGGCGTTCGTCATCCCGAACGTGCCGTGATTGGGCTTGGCCCCGACGAGCAACTGCTTGTCCGGTTTCGCATTGAACAACAGGTCGATCTGCGAGTTCCCGCCGCCGGCGTGCTGATGGCAGTTCGCACAGTTGACGTGCAGATACGCTTTGACCCGGTCGTCCAGCGGCTGGGCGGCATCATACGGATCGACAAACGCCGGCAACTCCGCGGCGGGTTTCGGCGGCTTCGCGAACAGGTCGAGGTCAGCCAACCGCTGCAACTGGTTGACCGGGCCGTCGCCGTAGTCGTGCAGCTTGTTCATCTGTTCGGTCTGCAAGCCGAGCACGAATGCCGCCGCGCGGGAGTGACAGATCAGGCATTCCGCGCGGCTGGGGTAATGCCACGTCTGCGTGCGGACGCCGCTTGCCGCCGTCGGGTCGCGGATCGTGAATGGTTTGTCGAGGCCGCGGGTGTCGACCAGCACGGCGTCGGTCTGCTCGTCGTTCCACACGTAGCTGTAACCGACCCATTCGTTCTGCTGCTTCGTGAACAGCCGGGTTTCGATCCGCTGCCGCGACGCCGGGTTGCCCGCTTCCAGGTCGAGGGCGAACGTCTTCACCAGCACGCTTCCTTCGGGGAGCGTCCAGCCTTTGCCGGTGGTGACTTCCATCTGCGATGTGTCGGGCAACGCGAGAAAGCGTTCCTTGTGCGCCCCGTCGGACCAGAGCGCGACGTTGACCGAATACGGAATCACGCCGTCGACGACGTCGTGGCCCGCGACGGAATCGAACAATCCGGTCTCGCTCAACCGCTTCGGAAACGGCGGCGGATCGGCGACCGGTGGGTTGATCTCCACGCGATGCAAACCCGTGTTCTGATCGACAATCAGCAGCTCGCCGTCCTGCGTTTCGGCGAACCCGGCGATGGCGAACGGCGTGTCGACCAGTTCGCGATGCCATGTCACCTGGGTGCCATCGTGCTTGATGCCCCACACGCGGCCGGTGGAGTAGTCGCCGTAGATGTAGACGCCCCGCAGATCGAGTAGCTTGTCGCCGTAGTACACCACGCCGCCGGTGAGCGACCGGGCCTCGGAGTGATGATGCTCGGCGACCGGCGGGACGATCGGCCCCGGCCCGACTTTGCGGTCGAGATAGAACGGATGGCTCCCCTCCTGCACGCTCCAGCCGTAGTTCTCGCCGCGGCGGACGAGGTACACCTGCTCCCACAAATCCTGTCCGTTCTGCGTGACCCACAACTGGCCGGTCTGGCGGTCGAACGTGGACCGCCACGGATTGCGGAACCCGAACGCCCAAATCTCCGGCCGGGCATCGGGCAGGTCGCGATACGGATTATCGGGCGGGATGGAGTACGGCCGGTCGCCGTCGGGATGGTCGACGTCGATGCGGATCATCACCGACAACAGGTCGTTGACCCCCTGTCCGGTTTCCTCGGGGTCGGAGTCGGACGTGCCGTCGCCCGAGGCGAAGTACAGCAGCCCATCGGGACCGAACGCCGGTTCGCCGCCGTTGTGACCGTTCGAGTCCCATTCGAGGATGATGAGCTCCGAGGCGGGATCGAGCTGGTACGGCGGCTGGCGATCAATCGTGAACCGGGCGATCCGGTTCTTCTTCGGCTCCCCCTTCATCGGGCCGTTGCTCATCACGAAGACGTAGCCGTTCTCAACGTACTTCGGATGAAACGCGAGGCCGTAGATTGTGTGGTCCTGCTCGAACAGCGTCTCCAGCGCGCGGGTCTCGGAATGGTTGACGAACCGCCGAATGCGGCCGGTCTGGCCTCCTTTCGGCTGATACTCGATGACCCAGACGCGGTCGCTCCCCGGCTCGGCGACCGCATAGATCGGCTGATTCAGCGGCAGCGCGTCATAAGCCCGGACCGTGCGATACCGATGCGGCGGGTCCGGCGAACCGATGACCCTGGACGTCGTCCAGGGAATCCGCTTCGGCGCTTCGGCGGCGCTCGTGATCAAGCCGACAGACAGCACAAGACCCAGCGACAACCGGAACGGCGACATCGGCAGACACCTGGAAGAATCGAGACGCCACGCAAACGCCCCCCGGCGGGGATGGCATAACTATCCGGCGAAAGTGCGTAGAGCGTCAAGCAACCCCGTCAAAAGGCCGCGGCTCAGTCGAAGTCGAATTCGAACAACGGATCGCAGGCGGGATATCGTCCATTGCTAATCGTGCGGTCGATGATGTTCAAGGGGCAGAAAACGTTCACGCAGGTCCGGTTCCAGAATTGCCACTCGTTGGTGTTCTGCGGACTCAGGTAATAGAATCCCTCGCTGTCATACTTGTCCGCTTCGGCATACGCCAATCGTGACAGGACGGCGTAGGGCGTGACATACAAGCCGAGCAAGACAGCGGTGATGATCCACGCTCGCTGGCTCATCCATAACCACGGCGCGAACCACCGGACGGAGCGGGGTAGCGGATCGTTGACCGGCGGAGTCTCAGGCATCCTGCCATCGTACCACGAATGAAGTCCCCGCGGTTGCCGGCCGCGTGGCGTGGTCCCGCTATCGCGGAGAATTCCGAGGCCACGAAGACAAGTGCCCCGCCACCAGTCGCGCGGTTGCCCCCTCTTTGTAATCTGTCCCGGGGGGACTCAAGCCATTAGCCGGTGGTTGAGGCGCAGCCGACACCACCGGTACACAGTGCGAGAGGAGTGTCGACCCCGGAGGGGTCGCAGCGTGGTCGGAGAGGCTGTGACCCCTCCGGGGGCATGTTCCGTACCAGTACCGCATTCCGGGGGTGTCGCTGCGCTCAACCCCCGGCTAATGGCTGGGAACCCTCCGGGTTCGCCGTCACGACAATCGAACGGTCTCTCCATCGCCAGCGGTCGCTTCTCATTCCCACGGAAATCGGCTACGTTCTCGATTGACAACCGGCATTTTTGCAGCGAGGAAGGCCGCTCATCATGACCACCGACGACATTCTGCTCGACGCCGAAGAACGGATGGAGAAAGCCGCCAGCGTCGTGCAGGACCAATACCAGGGACTGCGGACCGGCCGGGCGAACGCCGGCCTGGTCGATTCCATCCGCGTGGATTACTACGGCTCGCCGACGCCGCTCAAGCAGTTGGCGACCGTCAGCGTTCCCGAGCCGCAGCAGATTCTGATCCGCCCGTTCGACGCCGGCAGCATCGGCGAGATCTCGAAGGCGATCCAGTCCAGCGACGTCGGCCTCGCCCCGAACTCCGACGGCCGCGTGATCCGCCTGAACGTGCCGCCGCTGTCCACCGAACGCCGCAAGCAGCTCGTCACGCGAGTGAAGGATCTGGCGGAGGACGCCCGCGTCTCGATCCGCAACATCCGCCGCGACGCCAACAAGCACAACGACGTGTTGCTGAAGGACAAAACGATCAGCGAGGACATCCACACGAGCGTCAAGGACGAGATTCAGGAGTTGACCAAGAAGTACGAAGGCAAGGTCAACTCGCTCGCGGAGTCGAAGGAGAAGGACGTGATGGAGCAGTGATTCTTGGAATTGAGACGGATGGAAGACAAGCGCGAAACCGCAAGCGTCGTTCGCAGGACGCTTGCGGTTTCGCGATCTTCATAGAATTGGGAGCAACATGCGGTCTTGGCTTTGGACTGTTGCCGTCGTGGCTACGATGTCAGTCGCCCACGCCGCCGAACCGGTGTCGCTCGGCTTCGTCGAGTTCCCCGCCGACGTGAAGCTCGGCGCGATGTCCGCGGCCGCCATCGACCCGCAGGACAACGTCTACATTCTCCACCGCGGCGAACCGCCGCTCCTGGCGTTTGATGCCGCCGGGAAGTACGTCCGCGGCTGGGGGACGGGGCTGTTCAAGGTACCGCACGGGCTGCGGCTCGACCGCGACGGTCATCTGTGGACCACCGACAACGGCAACCACGTGCTGCGGCAGTTCGACACCGAAGGGAAGCTGCTCCAGACACTCGGCGTCGAAGGGCAGGGCAAGACCGGAGCCGACGGCTTCAAGTCGCCCGATGACGTCGTGTTCGATTCGCAGGGGAACTTCTACGTCGCCGACGCCGGCAACGGCCGCATCGCCAAGCTCGACCCGACCGGCAAGTTCGTGATGCAGTGGGGCAAGAAGGGCAAAGCCCCCGGCGAATTCTCCACGGCTCACAGCCTGGCGATTGATGCGCAAGACCGCATTTACGTCGGCGACCGCGGCAATCAGCGCGTGCAGGTCTTCACGTCCGGCGGCGAACATCTTGCCGACTACACCGGCTTCGGCAACGCTTTCGGGCTGACCTTCTGGGGCGACGAATTGATCGCCTCGGAAGGGGACAAGCATCAGCTCATCCACCTCAACCGCGACGGCAAGATCCTGCAGACGTGGGGCACGCCGGAGGCCCTGAAGCTGCCGCACCTGATGGCGGTGAACTCGAAAGGCGTGCTGTACGTCGCGGAGGTGAACGGGCCGCGCGTGCAGATGTTCCGCCGCGCGCCGTGAAGAAGCCCAGGGATAGCAATCCCTGGGCGTCCCCCTTGTGTTCAACGGAGTTCAGCCCATGCGCCTTCTGGGACTGCTCGTCATTGCTTTTTTATCGGCCTCGCTCGCCGCCGCGCCGCCGATCGTGCTCGAGTGGGACAAGAACCTCCTGACAATCCACGACGGCCGCATTCCCGGCGGGAAGATCGTCGTCAACTACCTCGAAGCGTACTGTCGGGCCGGTTCGACCGATCGCGACTGGAGGGAAACTGTCGTCGGCCACACGACGGAGCTGATCGCAAAGTCGGACGATGGCACGGAAGTGAAACTCAAGTGCCGATTGAAGGACGGCGTCATCGTCGATCACACGATCCGCGCCGGGGCCGATGACGTCGCGTTCGCGCTGACGGCTCACAATCCGACGGACAAGGAATCGCAGGCCCATTGGGCGCAGCCGTGCATCCGCGTCAACGACTTCACCGGCGGCGACAAAACGACGTATGTGAAGCAGTGCTTCCTGTTCCTCGACGGCAAGCTGGCCCGCATGCCGACGCCCGTCTGGACGACCACGGCCCGCTACATTCCCGGCCAGGTGTGGCGGCCGAAATCGGTCGACGCCAACGACGTGAACCCGCGGCCGCTCAATCCGCAGATCCCGTCGAGCGGCCTCGTCGGCTGTTTCTCGGGCGACGAGAAATGGATCATGGCGACCGCGTTCGAGCCGCATCAGGAACTGTTCCAGGGAGTCGCCCACTGCGTCCATGCCGACTTCCGCCTGGGCGGCCTCAAACCGGGCGAGACGAAGCAGGTCCGCGGCAAGATTTATCTGGTCCCCGCGGATGTGCCGGCGCTGGTGAAGCGGTACGAGCGCGATTTTCCGGAGCAGAAGTAGCTGCCAGTGTCCCGGACGCTCCGAGCGTCCGGGACACTTTACGGTTGCGGAGCCACCAGCAACTCCACCGCCTCCGGCACCCAGCCGCTGTGCCAGTCGTGCTTGCGCGACGGGCCGTCGCGCTCGATGTGCGGGATCTGCAACTCATCCAAGAGCGCGTGCATCCGCGTGTGCTCGTCGCGGAAGTTGCCGTAGCCGGTGAGGATCAACCGCGGCTCGCCCCGCAGTGGCTCGGCCCGCTGGCGGACGAGGTCGCTCACGCGATAACGGGCGAAGGTCGCATCGTCGCCGAAAATCGGCCCCGAGCCGTACTTCCCCGGCCGGTCGAGCATCAGCGGGGCATCCCACGCGGCGGCCCGGGCAAACGTATCGGGATGCCGCAGCAGCAGCGACCACGCCCCCCAGCCCGACTTGCTGAACCCCAACAACAACCGCCCCGACCGCTCGGCCCGCACCGGATACGTCCGCTCGATGAACGGCAGCACCACTTTCAGCAGATGCGTCTCCTGCCGGATCAGCGGGTCGGTCGGATGATCGGCATACCACGGCAACTGCGAAAACGTCGGCGCGACGAACGCCACGCGATGCTTGGCGGCCAGACCCTGCTGCTGAATCTCCGCCAGCCCGTCGCCGTAGCGGTTCTCGGTTCCCGCTTCGACCGGCAGGACGTAGATCACCGGCACTCGCTCGTCGGGACGCAGGTCCGTTGGCAGCAGCACGCGGAGTTGCGACGTGCCGCTCTGATAGGGCGATGCGATGCACGATCCAGCTGCGATCGTCCCGCTCACCGGGTGAGATCGTGGGTGCGACATCCTCGGCGGCGATCATCGCGGCGATGAGAACGAGCCAGAGCATTGTGCTTCCCGGAATTTAAGGAGCCGGGGCGTGTCGCCCCGGACTGCTGCCCCGGCGTGTGATCTCGCGAGCGAAGAGTCTACCACACTGTCGCGCTCTCGTTCTGCGAGAGGACTACTTGACGGCATCGTTCTCCGTTGCCGACGATGTCAATATGTCCGCACCCCATCCCGCCGCATTGACCATCGCCGACCTGCGGGCCGCGTGCGAGCTGACGACCGGGCGGCGGCGCGGGCCGGGGGGGCAGCATCGCAACAAGACGGAGTCGGCGGTCGTGCTGCATCACACGCCGACGGGCGTCGAAGGGCAGGCGGCGGAGCGGCGGAGCCAGGCCGACAACCTGCGGATGGCGATCAAGCGGCTGCGGGTCAATCTCGCGCTGGAGGTCCGCTGTCCCGAACAGGGGGACGCGGCCCCGTCGCCGTTGTGGCGGTCGCGGTGCCCGGCGCAGCGGATCGTCATCAACCCCGATCACGACGACTTCCCCGCGCTGCTCGCCGAGGCATTGGACGTGATTGCGAACCGCCACGGCCATCTCAAGTCGAGCGCCGACCAGTTGGGCTGCACGTCGTCGCAGTTGCAGAAGTTCCTGCAACTCGAACCCCGCGCCTGGAAGTTGGCGATGCAATGGCGGGCGGAGCACGATCTGCCGGCGCTCGATTCGGCCGATTGAGATGAAGCACAAGTCGGGTGCCATGCTTGCAGCTTTGGGCAAGCATGTCTTCTACGGAATAAGGCACATGCTTGCCCAAAGCTGCAAGCATGGCACCCCGCATTCCCAGTCACCCGCGCCATCACACGGCTTTGCGCGGTTCCGCGGGCTTGGCGGCGAGCGGCGTCCGGCCGGAGCGGGCCTGGTCGGCGAGGGCTTCCGACGAGATCAGATCGACCAAGTCGTCGCCGAGGCGGTCCATTTCGATGACCAGCGTGTCGACGCGGCCGGCGAGGTACATGTACATGATGAGCGCGGGGATCGCGATCAAGAGGCCGACCGCCGTCGTCAGCAAAGCGAGACCGATGCCGCCGGAGAGTTCCTCGCTCTTGCCCATCGCGTTGACGGTGGCGATGGTGTTGAACGCGTCGATCATCCCCACCACGGTCCCCAGCAGGCCCAGCAGCGGACCCACCGTCGCGCAACCGTTCAGGACGCGCAGGCCTTTGCGGAGATGGCTCACCTGCCGCTCGCCGCCGTCGATGATCGCCTGTTCCACTTCGACGCTCGGCTTGCCCCACTTCTTGAGGCCGCTGGCGAAGACCATCGCAATGGGGCTGCCGTTCTCTTCGCAGAGCTTGATCGCGCCGCGGGCGTCGACCTTGCCGTCTTCGAGGTGCTCGAAGAACCGCCGCACGAACGGACCGGGGATCACGCGGCCACGGCGGAGCACGACGAGGCGTTCGATCGAAAACCAGACCACGATGACCGAGCACAGCCCCAGGGGATACATGAACATCCCCAGGGCGAACAGCACCTGGATGGGGTCGCTGGGAATTCCCCGGACCGCCGGCTTGGCGGGCGCGGCTGCGGGGGCGGCGACATCGGCCGTGGGGATGAGCGAAGGGGGTCCGGCGTCCTGGGCGAGCACCAGGCCGAGCCACAGCACACAACCGCAGGCCGCCATCGAGCGGGCGATCAACGAGAATGACGTTCGACGATCCATCACGCCCAAACTCCTCTGGGCCGTTCACGCGGGCCATCCGTGCCGGCGGCAAACCGGTTCCGCGACGGGGCCATTGCCGCCCGATTCTACTCGATTGGCCGAATCTCGGAATCCGAGTTCCCGATCATCAGCCGCCGGGGCCGGGAATTCGCCGGCCGGGTCGGCATCGGCTCGGACGACCATTTGGACATCACGGGGCCGGGCGTGATCGTCAGCGTGGGGGTCACGCCGTCCGCCGGCCAGGCGGGTGGTTCGCGGTTGATCGTGGGCGATGGGACGTCGGGATTTTTCCACGGTTGAATCGTCAAGCCGTTCACCGTCGTCGGGACGGCTGTTTCCGGGGGGACTTCGATCAGGGCTTCTTCAAACAGCTCCAGCAGGTACAGCGACGGATCGAGTTCCACCACGCCAACCGTCCGCTTC
>JAWXBB010000197.1:0-3611 GCA_034439795.1 Planctomycetaceae bacterium
CGCTGACGCTTCGGGTTAGTATGGGAGACTTTAAGCCGTGACGGACGAGGCCCAACGACAACATCGCCGCGGCGTGCTCTGCGTCCTGGCGGCGTCGGTGTTGTGGAGCTGCACGGGGGTCATCGTCAAAAGTCCGTGGATGACGGCGCTGCCGCTCGAATCGCGCGGCGTGCAACTGGCGTGTTATCGAGCGCTGTTCGCGGCGTTGGCGATGCTGCCGCTGGTGTCGTGGGGGCGCGTTCGCTGGCGGTGGGGCCTGGTGCCGCTGGCGATTTCGTTCGCGTTGATGAACGGCTGCTACATCACGGCGATGACGCGGACCACGGCGGCGGCGGCGATCTTCCTGCAATACACCAGCATCGGTTGGGCGGCGCTCGGCGGCGTGTTCCTGCTCGGCGAACGGTTCGATCGCGGCCAGATTATCGCACTCATCGGTGCGGCGCTCGGCATTGGCGTGATTGCGGCCGAGAGCTGGCACGGCGCGTATTTCGTCGGCAACGCCCTCGCCATCGCCAGCGGAGCCGCGTATGCCGGCGTGGTGATTTCGTTGCGGCATCTGCGCGACGAAGACGGCCCGTGGCTCGTGATGCTGGCCCATCTGGCGTCCTGGCTCGTGCTCTTGCCGTGGGTGCCCGCTTCAACACTTCCGTTTAAGGCGGTGCAATGGGGTTCGGTTGTGCTGATGGGCGCGGGTTTGATGGCGTTGCCGTATTGGCTGTTTTCGCGGAGTTTGCGGACGGTGACGGTGCAGGAGGCCGCGCTGCTGCCGCTGATCGAGCCTCTGCTGAACCCATGTCTCGTGTGGCTGGCGTGGCGCGAGCCGGTCAGCGGTTCGACGTGGCTCGGCGGGGGGTTGATTCTCGGCGGCCTGCTGCTGAAAGCGCTGTTCGCCCGCGGCCGTCGTCCCGCGGCAGAATCCCGCGAAGCGGATCGGGAAGTCCCCGGCGTGACTTAGGGCCTCTCCGCGGCCGGCATTTGCCTCGGTGCCGGTGATGACCTAAGTTTCCGTTGTAAAACTGTCGGCGAACGGCGGTCGTCTGGGACCAGACAATCGCCGCCCGCGATCCCAATCAATGCAGTGGGCCTGAGGGGCGTCTCGTGACCGTGGACACGGACGATTACGTCAGCACGCGGCTGTCGCAGCTCAAGGTGGGGTCCGCGCTCCGCCTGCCAATTTACGACGCGCAATCGCAGCGGCGGCAATTGCTGCTCGCCGCCGGATGCGTGCTGTCGGACTCGCAGCTCCGTGCGCTGCGCCGCCGCGGCGTCACGTCGGTGTTCGTGCATCGCACCGAATTCGTGCGAATCACCGGGAACAATCACGCGCCGGCCGCGCCGCGCCCCGAACCGCGCCCGCAGGCTTCCGCACCAGCGGCGACGAACGCCGCTCCGCCGGCCGCGACCGCTCCCGGCGGATGGCGAGACGAGGCCGACTCGTTCAGCAAGACCGTTCAGCCGCCAAAACTGTTGCTGCGCAACCTGGCTCGGGCTGCGCAATTCGCGCGAACCTACGACCAGGCTGTGGAATCGACGTCGGTCGTCGTCGATGTGCTGGTCAAGTACAAAGAACTCAACGCGCGGCGGGTCAACGATCTGTCGCAGCAACATCTGACGCAGATCGCCGTCGACCTCGACGAATTCCTGATGTGCGGCCTGCAGCCCGTCCGCTCCGATTACCCCAGCCGACACTGCCTGCAGACCGCGATGCTGGCCTGCTCGATCGGCACCACGATGGGCCTTCGCCGCGACGAGTTGCTGGAGCTTGGCTTCGGCTGCCTGCTGCACGACGCCGGCATGCTGCTCGTGCCGCGGCCGATCCTGGAAGCGACCGGCGCGCTCTCCGTTGCGCAGCGGCTGGAAGTGCAGAAGCATCCGATGCACGCGGCCAACCTGCTCAACCATTGCCGCGACGTGCCCCAGGGCGCCCGGCACATCGTGTATCAGATGCACGAACGGCTGAACGGCAGCGGCTATCCGCGACAGCGGAGCGGCAACCAGATTCATCCGCTGGCGCGGATCGCCGCGGTGGCCGACACGCATCTGGCCATCGTCTCCCCGCGGCCGTACCGCCCGGCATTGGAACCGTATCAGGCGATTGAGAAGCTGCTGTTTTCGACGCGACAGGGACTGTTCGACCCGTCCGTGGTGCGGGCGCTGATTCACACGGTGTCGCTGTTTCCCATCGGGTCGGGCGTGCTGTTGAACGACGGCCGCCGGGGCCGCGTCATCCGGGGCAACCGCGACCAGTTTGCGCGGCCGGTGATCGAGATCATCGATCCCAATCCGCCGTGGTCCGTGACCGACGTGATCAACCTCACCGAAACGCCGGAGCTGACGGTGGTGTCGACGACCGAGTTGCCGGAGCCGGTCGCAAGCGATGCGGAGTTGGTCGGCAGCGCGTAGCGACTCGAACCCGAAGGGTTCACAGAAAGTAGCCGGGTGTCGGAGGCTTTGCGCAGACCCCCGGAGAGTCGTGCATAGAGGACAGCATCCTGAAGGGATGCCATAAGCGCCCGTTGTGGAATCCCTTCACGATGCGGGCTCTCGCATGATCGCAACCGGGGGTCTCCGAAGACTCCGACCCCCGGCTACTTTCTGTGACCTCTTCGAGGTCAAGAGTGATGCCGTCGCACTTCCTCCGCGACCGCAGCGGCGAGTTCACCGTAAGCCGCCGCGTCGTGCGACAGCGTTACCGTGATCCGCAGCCGCGATGTGCCGTTGGGGACCGTCGGCGGGCGGATCGCGCCGAGGAGATAGCTGCGCTGCTCCAGCCGTTCCGCGACCTGCATCGTCCGCGCGGGGTCGCCGAGGACGATGGGCACAATCGGTCCCACGGACCGCTCCAGTGCCGTCACACCACAGGCCGCGAGCGCCTCGCGGAATTTCACAGCGCATGCTTGCAGCTTCGCGCTCTTCTCCGGCTCCTGTTTCACGATCTCCACGGACGTTGCCGCAGCCGCGCAGACCGCCGGGGGCAGAGCCGTCGAGAACATCTGCGTCCGCGCCGTGTTCCAAAGGTACGCGATTAGTTCCTCGGACCCGGCGACGAACCCGCCCAGCGTGCCGAGCGCCTTGCTGAGCGTGCCGATACGCACGGCGACGCGGTGTTCGACGTTCATCAGCTCGCAGACGCCGCGGCCGTGGTCGCCGAAGACGCCGGTCGCGTGGGCCTCGTCGACGATCAGATTCGCGTCATAACGTTCGGCGAGATCACACAGGTCGGGCAGGGGAGCGAGATCGCCGTCCATGCTGAAGACGGAATCGGTGACGACGAATCGCCTCCGATAGCCGGCCGCCTGCGACAGATGCTTCGCGAGGCCGTCGAGGTCGTCGTGTCGATAGACCCGCAGCTTTGCCCCCGAAAGCCGGCAGCCGTCGACCAGGCTCGCGTGGTTGAATCGGTCGCAGAAGATCACATCCTCGGCCCCGGCGAGCGCCGCCACCGTGCCGATGTTCGCCGCCATCCCGGTCGGAAACAGCACCGCGGCCGACTGCCCCTCGAACGCGGCGAGCGTCTGCTCCAGCCGTGCGTGCCATTCCGTCCGCCCGCAGACCAGCGCGCTGGCCCGCGCGCCGACGCCGTACTCCCGCAGCGCCGCTTCCGCCGCCGC
>JAWXBB010000198.1:0-13696 GCA_034439795.1 Planctomycetaceae bacterium
GGTTGCAGCTTGATCGCGGCCGTGGTGAGCTCGTCCGGCAGCTTACCCCGGCCGACGATCCAGCCGACATCGCCACCGTCGTTGGCGCTCGGCGACTGCGAGTGCTGCTTCACCGCCGCCGCGAACGTCGTCCGCTTCTGTTCGACGTCGTTGCGGACCGTTTTCAGCAGCGCTTCCGCAGCGGCGATGTCACCGGCTGATGTCGCTTTGCGGAACAGGTGCAGCACGCGCACGCGCGTGCCGTCCAACTCGGCCCGGTGCTCGTCGAAATGGGATCGGATTTGCTCCGGCGTCACGGTCTGCTCGACGTATGCCTGCCAGGCGAGCGGCAGGCTGAGTTCGCTGCGGACCTGTTCCGCCGTGACGCCGAGCTTCGCGAACACCGCTTTCGGCTCGCCGTCCCGCCGGCGGACGAGCTCTTCGAGTTGATGCACTTGCAGATCGACCGCGTCCGGATTGGCGGCAATCTTGCGCTTGTCCAGAAACTGCCGGATCAACTGCCGCTCGATCAGTTGCCGAATGACGGACTCACGGGCGGCTTTGTCCTTCAAGTCGATCCCGCGCAGCAAAGCGAGAAACGTCACGTCGCGTTCGGACAGCGTTTGTCCGTTCACCGTGGCGACCGGCAAATCAGCGACGCCGATTGCCGGACTCACCAGCCATCCCACGAGGCAAAGCAGAATCGACATGGTTCCCTCCGTGGCCTGGCGGCCACATCGAAGGCGCTGCGACCGGTGTAACGTTCATGGATTGATTGAGATTGAAAGACTGTCCACAGATTTCGCAGATTCCACAGATTAAGACCTAAGCACTCAAAGGGGCTGAAAGCACGAGGTCCAGCAAATGCCTTTTGTCTTGAATCTGCGTCATCTGCGAAATCTGTGGACCAACTCTTGCGTTCGTAATGCGACGGAATATACGCCGTTCCAACGGCGTTGGGCAGGTCAATCATTCCAGCGGAATCGGCCAGGCGATTCCCGCGGTGAAGCCGCCGTCGACGTACAATATCTGGCCCGTCATGAACGCCGACGCCGGACTTGCCAGGAACAGCGCGGTGCCAACGAGGTCCGCGGGAACGCCGAGCCGCCGCATCGGGGTGTTCGCCACGCCCCAGGCGTTCATCGTCGGATCGGACCACAGCTTCTGCGTCAGATCGGTCAGAATGAACCCCGGCGCCAGGCCATTAATTCGGACGCCGCGATCGCTCCACTCCAGCGCCATGCTGCGGGTCATCATTTGCAGCCCGGCTTTGCTCATCGCGTACGGCGCGACCCCCTTGAGCGGGGCGAACGTGTTGAGCGAGTCGATGTTCACGATCGCCCCGCCCTGCCCCTGCGACAACATCTGTTTGCCGACGCCGTGCGCCATCCAGAACGCGCCGTGCAGATTGATGTCCATCACGAAGTTGTAATCGTCGGCGGTCACCGTCTCCAACCGCTTGCGGCGGTTCACGCCGGCGACGTTCAGCAGCGTGTCGATCCGGCCGGTGCGGTCGACCACGGTCTCCAACGCTCGCGTGATGTCGTCCGGCTTAGCGACGTCGCAGACGACGAACTCCGCGGGATGCCGCCCCTTCGAGATCGCCGCCGCCGTCTCCTTCAGCGTCGCCTCCTCCCGACCGAGCAAAACCACGCGGGCATTCCGCTCGGCGAACCCGGCCGCCAACCCGCGCCCAATGCCGCGACTGCCGCCCGACACCAGAACCACTTGATCTTCCACGGAGAACAACGGATCGGTCATCGGGGCCTCTTCAGTAGGGTGGCTGTGCCCACCAGCAACGGTGGATCGGTATTCGCTACGGGTTCACGCTCGTGGTGGGCACAGCCCACCCTACAAGTTGCTGTTCATCCGTCACGGTGCGGCGGATTCGTCTTGTCCGCTCGCCGACTCGCCATTACAACCCGTCGCCCCGTTCCCCTCAAGGATCGCGCTCCGCATGGAGTATCAGCTCAAACCGCCTGGGAAAACGTGTGCCGCATCGGGCCAGCCGCTGGTCCCCGGCAGCGTGTGCCACAGCGTGGTGGTCGAGCGGCAGGGGCAACTGGTGCGGCTGGACTATTCGTCCGACCACTGGGCCGGCCCGCCCGCCGACGCCGTCGGCCATTGGACGGCCCAAGTGCCGGCTCCCAAATACGGCACGCAAACCAAAGTCGACCCCGACGCGCTGATGCGGTTCTTCGAGCAACTCTGCGAGGAACAGAGTCCCAATCAGGACGAGCAGCGCTACGTCTCCGCGCTGTTGCTCCTCAAATTGAAGAAGCTGCGGCTGAACGACGTCCGCCACGACGAAGAGGCCGCCTGGCTGTTGCTCGAAGGGACGCACGGCGAGGGGAACTACGAGGTTCGCAATCTGGAACTGTCAGACGCCGACACCGGCCGCCTGCAACAGGCCTTGAAAGCCCAACTCGCGACGGAGTGGTGCTGATGCCTGCAGCACGTTTCCATGCTTGGGAAGTGGGTGGCCGGGGCTGGAGCCGCTTCGGCGAAGCCCCGGTCGGTTGCGCGCTCACCGGGGCTTCCCTCCCGTTGGTCGGTCCAGCCCCGGCCACCCCGCGGTGGCACGGACTATCGCGGTGTCTTCGCGGATTTGCAGTAGCGAGCCTGTTGGTCATTCTCGCGGCGACGACTGGCTGTGCCGGATTGCCGCGGCCCTGGCCTCGTCCCAAAGTCGCGTGCGTGCTGCCGCCGAATCCGACGGTTGAGCAGGTGGTCGAACACGTCAATGCCAACGTCGACAAGGTGCAGGGTTACCGCGCCGGCAGCGTGCGCATTCGGGCCAACAATCTGCCGGGGCTCTCGGGGCATCTGGTGGTGGCGCGCGATCACCGCTTGCGGCTGGAAGTCACCTCGCTCGCGGGGAAGGAAGTCGATCTCGGCTCCAACGACGAAGTGTTCTGGCTGTGGGCGCGCCGCAACGAACCGGCGGGCGTGTACTATGCGGCTCATGCCGACATGGGCGTTGCCCGCCAGAAGCTGCCGATGCCGTTCGAGCCGGAGTGGCTGATGGAGGCCCTGGGCGTGATGCCGTTGTCGGCCGAGGACGTGCGGCTGGAGGGGGCCTCCGGAAAGGGGAGCATCAAGCTGGTGTCGCACCACCAGCTCTCCGACGGGCAGCAGATTCAGAAAGTGATCGCGGTCGATCCCTGTCGCGGCACGGTGATGGAACACAGCATCTACGACGCCCACGGCCAACTGATGGTCCGCGCGTTGCTGCAGGATTACCGGCTGGACACCACGACGGGGGCGATGCTGGCCCGGCACATCAAGCTCGACTGGCCGCAGGCGAAGATGTCGCTGGCGATGGACCTGGGCAACGTCGAAGTCAACCCGCCCGCCATGCCTGCCAAGGTGTGGGAGATGCCGGTCGTGCCCGGCTGCCCGCTGGTGGATCTCGGCCGGCGGGGCCACTCGGAAGAACTGTACGCCACGCCCGGCAAGACCCGTGTGACTGACCAGGAGATCAAACTCGGGTTCCACTCGGCGGACGACGAGTTTGAGTCGCCGCGGATGTCCGATGCCTCACGGGGCCGCCCGATCGCATTCGATGAACCGCAGTTCCAGGAGCCGGCTGTGCCTCTTTCGATTTCTAGTGAGCCGGCGCCGACGACGACGGTAAGGCCCTTCTGATCGACCGCTGGGCTCACCGCGTCCACCTTAGCCAGCGCTCGAACAGCGCCTTCACAAGCGGCGTCAACCGCGTACGGTTGTACTGATCGCCGACTTTGCGGATGGCCTCGGCGACCGTCGGATACGGGTGAATCGTGCTGCCGAGAACCCGCAGACCCAGCCCGGATTTGATCGCCAGCGTCAGTTCGCCAATCATCTCCCCGGCGTGTTCGGCGACGATCGTCGCGCCGACGATCCGGTCGGTTCCCTTTCGGACGTGGACCTTGACGAAGCCGTCAGTGTGCCCTTCGAGAATCGCCCGGTCGATGTGTTCCAGCGGTTGGACGAACGTCTGAATCGCGAGGCCGCGGTCGGCCGCGTCCCGTTCGGTCAAGCCGACGTGGGCGACTTCGGGCGACGTGTAGGTACACCACGGAATCGTCAGCTCGCTCGCGTTCGCGCGGCCGTAGAACAGCGCGTTCTGAATGACGATCCGTGCCATGAAATCCGCCGCGTGCGTGAACTTGTACGGCGAGCAAACGTCGCCGGCGGCGTAGACGCGGGGGTTTGTCGTCCGTAAGCGGTCATCGACGGTCACGCCTTTCCGCACGTCGTAGGCCACGTTAGCGGCTTCCAGATCGAGTCCGTCGACATTCGGCACGCGGCCGGTGCCGACGAGGATTTCATCGACATCGACCGTGTGCGCTTGCCCGGTCTGTGTCACGTGCAGGCGCTTGCCGGATGATGACCGTTCGACGCGGTCCAGCGTCGTCTCCCTCAAGATCGTCACGCCGTCCCGTTCCAGGGCGGCTTCAATGCACGTGGCGGCATCGCGGTCCTCCTTGCCGAGAAGCTGTGCCGAACGCTCCAGCACGGTGACCTGTGAACCGAACCGCGCGAACGCCTGTGCCAGCTCGCAACCGATCGGACCCCCGCCGAGAACGGCCAACCTTGCGGGCAACGCCGTCAACGTGAAGACCGATTCGTTCGTGAGAAAACCGACATCAACCAGTCCCGGCACATCAGGGCGATGTGCCCGCGCCCCCGTGGCGATGACCGCACGTCGGAAACACAGCGTCTGGCCGCCAACATCAATCGTGTCCGGTCCGGTGAACCGCCCCTGCCCCAGAAACACATCCACACCGAGATCGCGAAACCGCTCCGCGGAATCGTTGGGAGCGATGTCGGCCCGCAATCGTCGCAGGCGGTCCATCACCGCGGGGAAATCGACGCGGACATCGCCGGCCAGCGTCACGCCGAACTTTGCACTGTCGCGAACGGCCGCCGCGACGCGAGCCGCACTGATAATCGCCTTCGACGGCACGCAGCCGACGTTCAGGCAGTCGCCTCCCATCAGTTCGCGCTCGACCAAGGCGACCTTCGCCCCCAACCCCGCCGCCCCCGCTGCGGCGACCAACCCCGCGGTGCCAGCTCCGATCACCACCAGGTTGTAGCACCCCGTCGGTGTGGGATTCGTCCAACCCGTTGGATGCACATGTTCCAACAGACGCTGATCGTGCGGATCGCCGGCGAGAACCTGAACGCTCATCCACAAATCTCCCGTTGTGTTCCCAGGCAGGCATCGACTATATCACGCCCGCTCGGTCTCCCCCTTGGATGCTCACATCTCATTCTGGTCACCTGCCGCACGGGCCGCGGTGGTTGGTTCACGAGGATCGGCCATGCTGTCCCGTCGTCGGTTATTGATCCGCGCCGCTCTGGTGGCGTACGGTGCGAGTTCTGTCGGCTGCGGCACGATCCTGCATCCGGAGCGGAAAGGGCAACCGGCCGGTCCGTTGGACTGGTCAATCGTCGCGCTCGACGCCGTCGGCCTGCTGTTCTTCTTCGTCCCCGGCGTGATCGCGTTCGCCGTGGACTTCAACAATGGCACAATCTACCTGCCGCCGGAGCAACAATACGGCGGTCGGACATCAGCAGATCGCCATCTGACCTCCCGCAAGATCGACGGCGACGCCCGCAATGTCCGCGATGTCGAACGGACGGTGTCGCAACACGCCGGTCAGGACATCGCCTTGCAACCGGGCCGCTACGAGACGCGACCGCTGTCGAAGCTGGACGACTTCTGGACGACGCATGCGGAAGTGGCGGCGGGGTGAGCGACCCCATCAGTTCAGACGGTCACGCCAATAGCCGGGCATGCGCGCCGTGTGGGCGACTGCGAACACGATGATTTCGTCCGCAGCAAAACTTCCGAAAACGACGATGTATGGGAATGATTGCAGCGGCTGTCGGCGGATTCCCCGAGGAATTCGCGGGATCTCATACTCGGGAATTGCTGTCGGATCTCTCTGAATGATTTTGTAGGCGTTTTCAAGCTCAGCGAGGAATCGGTCACCCAAACCGAATTGGCGATCATCGAGCCATTGACTGGCTTGGTCGACTTCCTCCTGGGCCTCAGCCACGAGATGAAAACTCATGACCGCCGCTCCCGTCGTGCGGTCTGCAAGGCTTCACGCGCCCGGCGAATCGATTCCTCGCCGTCAATCAGCACCGCCTCTCCCCGCAGGTACTGATTGTATCGCCGTTCAATCTCCGCTCCCCAAGCCTCTTCCCAGCCGTCCTCGGCTCCCTCGTCGTCGAGGCTAAGCAGCAAATCATGGGCAAGGGACGCCCGGTCAGCACGTTCAAGTTCCAGTGCGGCGGCGCGAATCTCATCGATCGACATCGTGTTCTCCACAGAATTGACGAACAGATTCTATCACACCCGCCCCGCATACAGCACCACCGGTTCCGCGTGACCGGGGCGATACAACACCAGCCCGCCGTGCGTCTCGTTCACGCGCACGACACAATCCGGCTCACCCGCGGCGTGACGGGCGAGAATCGCCTCCAGCGCCTGCACGGCGGCGACGGTTTGCCGGTCGGCGGACAAGTCGTTGTAGCCCAGCGACTGCATCTCGCGCAGCCGTTGTCCGCGTTCCGATTGCGGGCCGGCGAACTCGACGTAGGCCGCTTCCCTGGCAAAGCGCTCCAGCACCTCAATGCCGTAGCCGCGCTGCGAGCGTTCGCCCCACGGCTCGACGAACGTGCCGTTGTAGTGGTTGTTCATCGTCGTCTTGAGCGTGAACGGCGTCCGGCCCTCGACGGTGCATTCCACGCCCCGCTTGCGGCTGTGCGCGTTCCACACGCCGTTGTCGAACCGGAACTGCACCTCTTGCTCGACGTAGCCGGGGAAGTTGTCCGGCGTGACCCACGACGTGTGAATGTCGAACGCGGCGTCGCGGCTGTCGTCGTATTCGTAGACCATCCGCATCTGTGTGCTGTCCCACGTCGGGCCGTCCTTGGGACCGACGAGGCCGCGCTGCCCCGTCGCCGTGATGGTCTTCAATCGCCCGCCGAACGTGAAGTCGATCAGCTTGATGTAATGCACGGCGACATACGTCCCCGGATTGCGGCCGACGATCCACTCGGCGAACTGCCCGCCGGAGATCGACTTCGGCTCCAGCAGCGAGCAGTACCCGGTGTTGACGTGCTGCAAGACGGCATCGTGGACCAGCGTCCGCAGCTTCTTGTGGTCCGGATCGAGCAGCTTGTGATACACGACCTTCGCCAGCCGCTGCTTCTGTTGCGCGAGCGCGACGAGTTGATCCAGTTCCTCCAGCGTCAACACCGACGGTTTTTCGACCAGCAGATGGCAGCCCGCTTCCAGAACCTTTTTCGACGCCTCGAAGTGCCGATCGTCCGGCGTGGCAACGCAGGCGAAATCGACTCCCTTCGCCAGCATCTTGTCGACTGAGTCATTGCCGGTGAAGCTGTCGAAAGACCCGATGCGGTCGCTGGCGGTTTCGCGGTACTTCTCCGCGCGCTTCCCCGTCTTCGACGCCATCGCGACGAGGGGCACGGACACGTCCCCGTACCGCCGGTCGTACAGCCCTTCGCGGTGCGTCCGCTCGAAGAACGGGCGGTAGGTTTCGTCGAAGATCATGCCCACGCCGACCATGCCGGCCCGCAGCGTTTTCTCGTTCATTTTGCAGTCTCGAAGACGGTGATAACTGGACGTTTGCATCGGAGCGGTTTACGCTGCCAGTGGCGGCGGTTGCGTCCGATTCTGGCATGACCGCTGCTGCGAGGGAAGCAACATTCGCGGCGACTCACAGGTCCTTCGTGCGCGGGAGAGCGAGGCATGTTCGATCCCGATTCCATCAATTCGTCCTCCGACCCGTTCCATCCCCCTGAGAACAGCGTCGAAGTCGGCTGCCTGCACTGCGGCCAAACCTACCAGAGCCACGAGATCATTTGGGCGATGCGCACGTGTCGCGACGGCCTCATTCACGGCTTCTGGGTCTGCCCCATCGAAGGCTGCGATGGGGCCGGCTTCGGCTTCGACATCCTGCCCACCGATCCCAACTATCGGGACGAACACGGCGGCTGGGTGCTGTTCGACGACGAAGATGAACTGGATGATGAAGAGCTGGAGTTCGATAGCGAATGGAACCCCGACGACGATTCCGATCCCGAATTCCCGGTCTACGATCCCGACGACTCCGATTCCGACATCCCGTTTTGATGTCCGCGGCCGCACGGCTGCGTTCCTGCATTTCCTCCCCTTCACCAAGGATCTCGCCATGGCCAACGTCAAACCGATTCCCGACGGCTATCACACGCTCACTCCGTATCTCATTGTCCGCGGCGGCAAAGCGGCGCTTGAGTTCTACAAGAAGGCGTTCGGGGCCACCGAAGTCCTGCGGCTCGACATGCCCGACGGCAACATCGCCCACGCCGAAATGAAGATCGGCGACTCGATCTTCATGATGGGCGAAGAGAACGAGCAGTACCAATGCCACAGCCCGCTCAAGCTGGGCGGCACCCCCCTCGGCCTGATGGTCTATGTCAAGGACGCCGACGCCGCGTACAACCAGGCGATCGCCGCCGGGGCGACCGTCCTGCGGCCGATCAAGAACCAGTTCTACGGCGACCGCAGCGGCACGGTGACCGACCCGTTCGGCCACCAGTGGACCGTGGCGACGCACGTCGAGGACGTGCCGCATGAGGAACTGATGCAGCGGATGATGAAGGACTGCGGGTGAGGGCGTGGAATTGCAGTCATTGCAGTCAGCTGAGAGTTGATGCCTTCGTAGGTTGGGAACGCCGAATGGATTTTGGTGCAGGTGGATGATGGCGCGCTTCCTGTTTTGGAATCTCGGTGGTCTAGTCGATCACCGTACGATTGTCCCGCTGCTTCAGGATGGCCGGTTTGACGTGCTGGTTTTCGCCGAATGCGAATTCGATCCCGAATTGCTGGCCTTCGACTTGTCGCAAAGCGGAGCGAGGTCGTACGCTCCGAGTGTCGGAGCAACTATTCGCTTGAGGGTCATCTCCGCCCTCGGTGAGGGTTTCATTCGGGAGGTCTACTCGAACGCCACAGGCCGTCTCAGTCTCCGACGAATTCGATTGGGAGCCGGCGAGATCGGATTGGCTGTCGTCCACCTCAAAAGCCCGGTCGGCAATTGGGATACCAGAGAACTGGATGGTGAAGCGCAACGAGTTGCCACTGAGCTTTGGCAGCAGGCGGATCTCGCTGGGCTGGAGCATCTGTGCGTCCTCGGTGATTTCAATTTGCAGCCGTTCGACTACGGCCTGTCGAGTGCGCATGGATTTTTCGGCTTGATGACGAAGGAGTCCGTACGAATAGGTGAGAGGACGGTTCAGGGGCGCAGGTTTCGGCCGCTGTATAATCCAATGTGGGGTTGTTTTGGCGATCGAACGGCCGGACCGTCAGGCACTTTCCACCTTAAGGACTCCAGCCCGCTGTGCTATGATTGGCACATGCTGGATCAGGTGCTATTTTCCGAAGGAATCCTGCCGTTGTTGGTTGACCCGGGAACAATCCTCAGTGAACTCGGCGGTCAAACTTTGCTGGATGCCAAGGGGCGTCCCAATCGACAATACTCTGACCATTTGCCAATTGCCTTTGAGTTGAATCTGCCAACGGGTGACGTTGGCAACCAGGAGCAATAGTCAATGACGACTCCAATGCCCGATCTTCTTCCGGACGACGTGCTCGCGGAGACCAATGACGTTCCTGATCCGATGGAACTGCTGGAGTTTCAAGCCGAACGGCTGAAAGAGCGCACACAAGGACGCCTTGAAGTTGAATTGCCTGTAACAACCAGCGATGACCGGCATGTCATTCGATTCGTGGCCGTGGTTGTCAGCCATGACTATCGAAGCACCATCTTCGAGGTCCACTACCGGCCGGGACTGCTGCTGCCAGCGAGCTTTGTTCCGCCAGAACCATTTCCGGCGTTCTTGCGGGAAAAATACACGATCCCCGCGATGAACAGCGTTATCTCAAACGTTATGAGTGCTTCGCGGGTGTTAAACACACCGAGGACAGTTCAGAACCCCTGGGTAGCGAACACGCCAGTCGAATTTCGAGACAAACTGCAGGAACTGCTTTCGAGTCAGGAAGTCAAAGCCCAATTGGCTGCACTGCTCAGCATGGCTCGACGCCCGCCGAACGCTGCTTGATCCAAGTCAGAAGTCCCCTTGAAAGTTACTCGATGCCTTCGATCCTCCTCTCCGCCTTCGCCGACGAAGCGGCGAACAGCAAGACCGCCGTCGAACAGTTCGCCGCGCTCGCGGCCGTGGGGTTGCAGTATTACAGCCCGCGGTTTGTCGACGTCACCGGGGCCGGGCAGGTCAAGCACGTCACCGAACTGTCGGAGGCCGAGTTCCAGCAACTCGCAAAACTGCAGACTGATTACGGCCTCAGGGTGTGCAGCATCGGGTCGCGGATCGGCAAGGTGAAGCTGCAGGACGTCGCGGACAGCTCGCACAACAAGTATGTCGATCCCCAGACTTATCTGGACACGACCGTCGCCGACACAATCCGCTCGGCTCAAGCGCTGGATGCGAAGTTGATTCGCGGGTTCTCGTTCTATCACCCCGCGGGAACCGACCCCGGCCCGCACGTGCAGGCGGCGGCGGATCGGCTGGGGCCGATTGTCGAGGCGTGCAAGAAAGCCGGGCTGGTGTTCGGGCTCGAGGTGGAGGCGAACCTCGTCGGCCAGAACGGGCGGTTGCTGGCGGCGCTCGCGAAGGCGGTGAATCAGCCGAATCTGGTCTGCATCTTCGACGGGGCGAACATCAGTTGCCAGAACATCCACGCGATTGACTGCACCGCCGAGTACGTCGCCATGCGCGACTCGTTCGGCTGGATGCACATCAAGGATTACCGCATCGACACCAGCCTGAAGTGGACCGGCCACGTCGATGAGGAACGGCTCAAGAACTTCGTCCCCTCGGACGTCGGCGACTCCGGTCACGAGCTGATCCTGCGCGACCTCAAGCAGCACTTGCCCGAGATCGAGACGCGGATGAAAGCCCTCGGCGCGCCGGGCGTGTTTCTCGAACTGGAGCCGCACCTCAAGGGAGGCGGCCAGTTCGGCGGCTTCAGTGGCCCCGACGGCATGGGGGTCGCCGTGCGGGCGCTGTGCCGCGTGCTGGATTACGTCGGCATCGATTACCACTTGCGAGACTTCGAGGACATCCGCGCCGCACGCGGATTCTAAAGAAGCCCAGGGATAGCCATCCCTGGGCGTCCGTCGCGCGATGTTGAAAAACAGGAACACTCATGCACACCCGGCGTTCGTTCACCGTCTGCTGTTTCCTCTGCGGACTGCTGAGCGGCATTCTGTGGTTCATCTTCGCCGGCGGCGCGGGCAACTTCGCTCACGGAGACGATCCTCCCGCCGTGAAAATCGATGAGACCGGCCGCTACGAATGGCGGGCGGACCACGATGTGAACGGCATCGGCAAGTTCTATCTCGGCCGCGAGATCGCCCACGTGATGGGCTTCGCCGCCGCGCCGTGGCTGGAGCGGCCGGAGCGCGAGCGGGAAGAGAAGACCACGGCGATGATCGAGTCGCTCAAGCTCAAGCCGGGGATGACCGTCGCCGACATCGGGGCCGGTTCGGGCGTCATCACGCTGAAGATGGCGGCGAAAGTCGGCGACACGGGCAAGGTGTACGCCGTCGACATCCAGCAGGAGATGCTCGACCTCTTGTCCGACAAGCTCAGTCGGCTGGACGTGAAGAATGTCGACCTGGTGCTCTGCACGAACAAATCGCCGAAGCTACCCGCGGCGTCCCTGGACCTCGCGATCATGGTCGACGTCTATCACGAGCTGGAATACCCGTACGAGGCGATGCTGGAACTGTCGAAGTGCATGAAGCCGGGCGGCCGGATCGTGCTGGTCGAGTTCCGCAAGGAAGATCCCGAAGTGCGGATCAAGCTGGTCCACAAAATGACCCAAGCCCAGGCCAAGCGGGAACTCGCGCCGAAAGAATTCGGCCTCAAGTGGAAAGAAACCATCGGCGTGCTGCCTTGGCAGCATGTGATTGTGTTTGAAAGGCAGAAAGAGACGCTAGGCGTTAGGGATTAGGCGTTAGCGAAGAATGCGCTGCATTCTTCTCTTCCCTAAAGCCTAACACCTACTCTCTAACGCCTATAAAACTCCATCGCCGTCGCCGGTCTGAGGGGGCTAGACCGACGACGGCGACGTGTTGCGTTGAACGCCGGGAATGCCTTGCGGCCGGCTCGTCCCTTCCGGCGAACCGGAACGGCCGAGTCGGCGGGAGAGCGACCACCACCGGATGCGATTGTTGCGAACATCACGGTTGTAGCGGCGGCGGACGCTGTCAACGCCGGAGGTCGTCTCCGGACGCCTGTCTGTCGCCGAGTCTTCCCCGCGTTCGATCGTGCGGCGACCGTCGGAGAGGGGGATCCACGCGGGGCCGCATTCGGACTATCGGCGTCCCCGGGGCACGACTCCAGCAGACGCTGCCGATCGCGGATTGTGCCGGATATGAGTGAAACACCGCTCAAGTCAGGGCCCGGCGAAGCGGACGGTGTTTTCCGCCGGTGCCCTTTGTACGGGGCATTACAAGCCTGTGAGACGGGGCGGTCTGCGGCGAACCTCGGCCGGTCCCGCACTGGCCCTTTCGACGAGGATTGTCTAGAACTGACGATGTGCAAGACGCGACCTTTCTTGCCCCCTCTCCCTCGGGGAGAGGGCTGGGGTGAGGGTGCTTGGCTTTTGACGGTGAAAGACCAAGCAAAAAGGCACCCTCACCCTAACCCTCTCCCACCGAAGCGGCGGGCGAGGGGACTGGAAGGGTCGGCACCCGGACTCGTGACCGACACCGTTGGAACCGACCGCTGAGACCGCTGCATGAGCGACCCGACCTCTGCGTCCGAGGCCCCGTCGTTGCTGTCCGATGCGCTTCGTTCGCTGACGCACGCCGTCGCCCAGCGTCCGAAAACGACGCTGGTGCTGGTCGCGATTTCGGTTGCGATCTGCACCGTCTACTCGGCGACATCGCTGACGTTCAAGACCGATCGGTCGGACCTGATCGACCCGGAAACGCCGTTTCATCAGCGCTGGATTCGCTACACCGAGACGTTCGGCGAATCGTCCGACATGGTCGTGGTGGTTGAAGCCCCCGAGCCCGAGACGATCAAGCACGCGCTCGACGTGCTAGGACAGAAACTGCAACGGCATCCCGAACTGTTCGCCAACGTTCTCTACAAAGTGGTCCCCGGCAAGCTGCGGCAGAAGGGCTTGCAGTATCTGCCGCCGGAATCGCTGGCCACCGGGCTGGACCGGCTGGAAGAGTACCGCCCGATTCTCAACGGCCGCTGGGATCTGGTGCGGCTCGACAGCGTCATCTCGCTGCTCCGCTATCAATTGCAGGATCTGCGGACCGACGCCCATGCGAATGATCGCCGGTTGTGGGACCATGCCGAGCGGCTGGGCAACTCACTGGCGCGGTTCGCCGAAGACCGCGATGACTTCATCAACCCCTGGCCGGAGATTCTGCCCGTCGACCCGGCCTTGATGGATCAGGCCAATCAGACCGTCTACATGTTCAACGAAGCCGGCACGATGGGCTTCCTGATGGCGGCCCCCGCCGGGAAGACCGACGGCTTCAACGGCGCGACCGCGGCCATCGACCGGTTGCGGCAATTGATCGCCGAGACGGCCGGTGAAATCGACGGCGTCGAAATCCGTCTGACCGGCATTCCGGTCCTCGAAAACGACGAAATGCGGCGCTCGCAGGCCGAC
>JAWXBB010000199.1:0-3725 GCA_034439795.1 Planctomycetaceae bacterium
AGTGCGACGGGCGGGCAGGAGATCCACTTTCTCCAGAACACCCCGGAGGACACACCGACCATTTCGATGACCGCGCTCCCTGGTTCCTCTGAAAGCACACCCTGGGGCATCTTTATCGACGCAATCGCCGCTAGCGAAACCGCTGCTGACATCGTTTTCACGCTCCAGGCAACTGGGGAAGCGGCAAGCGCACGCGATTTCGACACGGTGAGGCTCACGGCCGTAAGAGCGAACCTCATCGCGCATCGCACCGGAGGAAAACTCGGCGACGTTGTGGCTGAGGATATCGAGAACAGCGGTAACCCCAACGCCTACATGATCCTTACCAACCGCGACTTCGAGCAAGGCCTGCCGCTCGCGGGTCGCGACTTCGACGACGAGGTGGCGATGGTGCCGCCACTCTTTGGCCCGGAAGGCCAGCAGGATGACGACCTGGCGAGAATAATCCTCGAACGACTTCCGATTGGACTTTCCCACGGCTCGGTCAGCCTCGAGCTCTCGCATCCAGAATCTGTCCGTATCTTTCGCAACGACGGAACCATGCTGTCCGCCAGCGAATGGTCCGCGGATCTCTCCAGCGACGAATATCTCGCAGGCATGTCTTCTGGTCCTGTGGCCCTGTGGCTCGAAGGCCTCAGCAAGGTCGCAGACTTCACGTTCGCCATATCGTATGAGGCCCCCTCGGGCGTGACGTCATCAGACGACGTCCACATGCTGATCGCAGAGTGGACGTTCATTGGGTCCGATGGCGACGAGGTGCCGTTCGTGTCCCCGATGTGGCTCGATGCGCTCCTGGCGGCAACCGATGCACCAATCATGCCACTCCAGGATCCGACGGGCGCGTTCTACAAGATTCAGATTGACGGCCTCGCGCCGCACCTTGTCACGCAGTTGCGGGTTGCATCCGACTCGACGACCGACTCATACACCGAATCCTACGCGGCCGGCGACTTCGACACATCGCTCACGGATAAGACAGTTTCCCGCCGGTTCGGCGCGATCTATTCAGCCGCTGATGTGCTCTACGCACCAGATGATCCCGTTGTGACCGACGAACAGCGCACACTGATTCGTCAGACGCTCGGCCTGAACGTCGTCCACAACGAGGGACTTACCGCCACAATTGTCACGCCATGGGATACCCAAAGTGACTACCTTAAGAAGCATGGACAGTTTCAATGGTCGCTCCAAGGGGATCAACGCCCCGCCTACAAGGTTGGCGACACAATAAGAGGTTCGGTTACGTGGCCTACGCAGTTTTTCCCGAAGTGGAACTCCGCGATTGGCCCGGTTTCACCGATTCTGTTTGTCGTAACCGACGAGGCCCAGCCACAAGTCACGCCGCTGAAATGGTCCCATGACGGCACAACACTCGATTTCGAATTCACTGCCCGAATAGAAGGACTTCTGAGGCTTGTCTTCTCGCAAAGGCGGGGGGAGATGCTTGTGGGCCCCGTTCCGTCGTTTCAGCTTTCGAGCATCCTGGTCCGTATCACCGCAGACGGCACGTTGCCCAAATGGGAAGAGCGTGCATGGAACGCCCTGAAGCTTGACGACGGGTTTGTTCCTGGAGACCCAATCAACCGCAATCGACAGATCACGACCAAGTACGCCGACATGTTCAATTCCGGTCGCAAACCCGGAGAGCTGAACCCGTTCGAGTGGTTTGGCATGGCCGCCTTCGCATCGCGTCTTGCCGGCGACGGAATGCACACCGCCATGAGTCGCGGGTATGCGCCGCTTCCGAACAATCCACCCTTCGACTGGATTCCAGCCAATACGCAGAAGGTGTTTCGGGGCCTCGCCGACGGCAATCTCGCAATCTTCATCGACATGTACAAAGCAGGGCTCGCGTACAGAGACGGCGGCGGCATCGCAGAAATACGTGCCATGAATGCCAGCGGGGAGGTTTCCAACGAGCAGATACGCGCGTGGAAAAAGATCGATCAAGGGCTGCGAGAGCCTCGCTCTGAGACGATCTGGCAAGGCGTCGAGATTCTGGTCAACGTGGAGCAGCGAGACTTGCTCCAACAAGTGCTGGACAAGGACCCCGACCTTTGGCAAAATGCGACAGACAATGTTGGGTCAAAACTTTCCAGAATCTTCATGATCTCTTCGCCCTTTCCTGGCGACGAAAGCACCTTCCAGGACTATCGCGCCAATCCGGATGGCCCAGCGATCCCGAGCACATCCACGTTCTACGATGTGGAGGCAAGAATGACCTGGATCTTGTCGCGTATGCCGAAATGGCGAGAAGGGTGGCGGGCCACGCATGATTTCATTGAAATCCCCACGTTGCTGAAAGGCGACTACAACCGGTTACCATGAGCCGATATCGCCTGCTGATAGCGCCGATTGGTCTCGTAGCAAGCCTGGCTGCATTCTTGTGGAGGGGCGGTGCGCCGGCGAATGACGAGCCCACACTCCGGCCTTCGGTTCCGCACATCACCGTATACATGAACGAGTCGATCCGGCGCACCGAGATCGAGGGGCTGAGTACCGAAACGAAGGCCAGATTTCTCCCTCACGGCAATTTGTTGGAGCCGTGCCGGCTTACTGTCGCGACCACCGACGGCAAGCGACTGAAAGTCGATCTGCGAAGCGTTTCCGTCTCAACTGACCTCGTCAACAACGAGCAGTTTGATGCAGTCACTGCCGTCTATGCTAGGCGTCCATTGGAGCCAGGAAGGTTTCAAGAGGTCGTTGCCGACATGCTGGCCACGATCCGCGGGCTGGGCGGGGATCCAGACGAGCGCTTGTTATCAATGGCGACGCGAGGCGATCTGCCGGGCTATGAAGGTCCAGGCACTAGGCTCCCGATCAACGGCGGAAAACTTGCGCTCTCCAAGGTGTTGGACCTCGAAATTAAGTTTAATCCCGACCCTAACCGGGGTTGGTATTACCTAATGACTTTTTCGGTCCCCCCGGGGCTTTCACCCAGTGATATTCAGTGTGACAAAGAACGCGTTATTCGCTGGCGGGCGATCGACTCCATTCGATTGGTGCTGCCTGCCGCTTTCCAGATCGAGCTCATGTTTTCCGCCACAGACCATCGCTTCGACAACTTCGCCTTCAAAGGCGATGAAAGCGACTTTCTCAAGAACTTCATTACCAAAGCCTATTTCGGCGACCGGTATCGACTGACGATGCGGGCCGAGGTAAAGCTTGACAAAGACGACAAGACCATCACAAAACTCCGCAGCGAGCCTACCTTCGTCCTCGAGGAGCTCGAGGCCGTCACTCGCGCGGCCGAAACTGGCTTTTGGCGAGCGGATCCCACCTGGCGGCGTGAACATCGCTTCGACCTGAACGCGTGGAACAAGGTCTGCGCGGCCAAGGGAGACTTCTCGGTCATCGGCATCAAGATCGATCCGACGTCCGTTCCGGACGCCGAGGAGTACGTCCGGCAGGAACGGATGTGGAGCGACCGCATCAGCTTGGGGACTGCACCGGCCAGGCCGGAATAAAGCGCGTGCTAGCCGCTGCCGATCAGCTTGCGGCGGCGCACGCGGATGGCCCGCCAGAATCATCGAGCGCCTTCCCCCGCGTCGGGCCGGGGCTATCTCCGGCTCGCGGCGAGGCCGAAGGTGGCAGACGAGGCCCCGGTAGTGCTCGAAACTCCACCAGTATGGATCACGAGCCCACCCGTCGCCGCCCCCGCTGGCAAACTCTTGGAGATTTCGGCGCGGGTCTGGGTGCCGTCGGCCATTGCCGGAAGTATCGAC
>JAWXBB010000200.1:0-3430 GCA_034439795.1 Planctomycetaceae bacterium
CCGGGGCTGCAGTTCCACAAGCTCCTGCGCGCGAAGGACCCGAACTTCTGGTCCGTCCGCGTCAATCTCGACATCCGCCTCATCGTCCCCAAGACGGCCCTACTTCCCCGCCAATTCCTGAAGTCGCGCCCTAATAACTTGTCGTACACGCGAGGGTCGCCTATTCTGGCGCTCACCATGATCCAAGTGCGCCGATTCTCCGCGCCCGCGGGCGTCTTTCTGTTTCTGCTGGCGACGGTTCTTCGCATTCCGCCGAGCCTCGCGTTGTCAGCACTGGTCGATCCGACCTTCGATATCGGACCGCCACCAAACGGCGACGTGGCCGCGATCGCCTTGCAGGCTCCAGACAAGATCATCGTCGCAGGCGATTTCGGCAGGTTCGGCGATGCCGAACACTTTCGGATTGTCCGCCTCAACAACACGGGGTCCGTGGATTCGACGTTCGCTACCGTCGTCGCCGGCCGCATCAACGCGGTCGCCGTCGACGCCGGTAACCGGGTGCTGATCGGCGGACACGTCTCGTGGGTGAACGGACAAGCCAGAAACGGGCTTGCGCGCCTAACGCCGGACGGAGCGCTCGACGCGACGTTTGCCATCACAACACTCAGTGCGGGTGGAATGGTGACCGACATCGTCGTGGCCCCCGACCAGAAGATCCTGATTGGCGGTTATTTCACGACCATCAATGGCGCTACACGATCCATGGTTGCCCGGCTCAATGCCGACGGATCGATCGACAACAGCTTTAGCCCGCCGTTCGTGGATGGAACCGTGACAAAGCTGGCCCGCGACGCCAGTGGACGGGTGATCGTGAGTGGCCACTTCACCACGGTGGGAGGCCGAGCGCAACGGGCCCTCGCAAGACTGACCGACACGGGCGTCGTGGATGCCGGATTCGCTCCGATCCTTGGCGATTCGATCAGTAGCTTCGGTCTCCAGGCCGACGGCAGCGTGGTCGCCCTTCGCTCGTTTCCGACGAACGTCAATGGCGAGAACACCGCTCCGCTCGCGCGTTTTCTCGGAACCGACGGCAGCCGGGACCCGGCATTCTCGTCGACCGCCGGTGTCAGCGGCGGATCTCAGCCCACGATCATGGCGGTCGCCGTGCAGCCTGACGGGAGACTGCTACTGGGCGGCAATTTCACCCGGGTCAATGGCACCGCTTCGGCGGGGCTTGCGCGCCTGAACGCCGATGGAACGTTGGACCAGAGTTTTCCGATCGGAACTGGCGTCACGGGAGGCGCAGCTCACGTCACAGCGCTGGCGCTCGAGATCGCCAATGGCCGCGCGCTGGTGGGCGGCGCCTTCGCAGCAGTCGACGGAGAACCTCGCAATCGCGTCGCCCGCATCATCACGGCGCCGACCGTGGGAAGCATCGACGATCAGGGCCTCGCCATCGCGACGGATCGCACCAACAACATCTATCTCGTCGGCGACACGAGCGGCCGGCTTGGCCAGGTAAGTGCGGGTGGCCGTGACGCGTGGATCGCGAAGTATAACGCCGCCGGTGTGCAGCAATGGATCGTCCAGTTCGGAACGCCGCTCGACGATATCGCATACGGGATTGCCGTCGACGTCACGGGGAGCTTGTTTGTGGCGGGATCGAGCGCTATCGGCAGCCCGAACTCTGGGGGCTTTTACGGTCACAAGGGATGGCTGGCCAAGTACAGCGCCGCTGGGGTCCAGCAATGGTCCGCGGACCTGGACACTCCTGGAGACGATCAGGCGTTCGCCGTCGCGACCGACCGCGGCGGCAACGTCTTCATCGCCGGCAGAACGTCGGGTACGTTTGTCCTCCCCGAGCCGTTGGCCGGCTATCGAGGCTGGGTCGCGAAGTACAGCCGTACTGGAACGCAAGCATGGATCAGACAGTACTCCCCGCCGGGCCAAACGGCGGCGCTCACGCTAGCCGTCGATACCTCAGGCGCGGTGTTCGTGGGGGGCCACACTACCGGAGGAGGTTCGACCCACAACGATCTGTGGTTGGCCAAGTACGACCGCGTCGGCAACGTGATCTGGAATCACGTCTGGGGCAGCAGCGAGCACGACTATCTGTATTCGGCCGCGACGGATGCCATGAGCAGCGTTTATGCCGGCGGATTCACCTTGGGCTCGTTGAGTCCCAATTCACCCAATGCTGGTGGTTATGACGGCTGGCTGGGCAAACGCAGCGCGAGTGGCTCCTTGACGTGGCTGAGACAGTTTGGCTCCACACCTCGAAACGACGATCGCACGCACGGCGTCGCGGTCGACGCGAAGGGGTTCGTGTACGCCACCGGCCAGACGGCTGGATCGTTGGGGGCCTACAACCCGTCCTTCACAGACATGTGGCTGGCAAAGCATGATTCGAACGGTGCGCTGCTGTGGCGACGGCAGCTCGGCGTTCCCGGCGTTGAAGTGTCTGCGCAAGCTATCGCGATCGATCGCGTCGGAATGGTTGTCGTCATAGGAGGCACGAATGGACAGTTTGGCGATACCCGCGGGACGGGCACCGATGTGTGGGTCGCGAAGTTTCTGAACAACGGGACCTTGGTCTGGAAGAAGCAACTCGGTCGATGAGCAACATGGAATTGGGCGCCGACGCGCATCGCCGGCACCTCGTCCGGCAGGCCCAGATGACGCAGGATGCGCAGGATCACGGCCGTCTCCCGAATCAGCGCCACCAGCGTCAGACGACCGGGGCAGGTCGGCCCACCCACGATTGCGTGGCCGCACGCCGTCAGGGCCGTCGTCCCATCCGTCCACCGCCGGCGCAGTTCCAGCACGGCCTTGCCAGTTTATGTCACCGACACAGCCCCTTCATACGGACTATCAGCGAACCTCCGCCGTCGTCGAAGGCCTGCGTTAACGCGGCCGAGTCCGAGCGACGTCGGACAGTCCCATGCGGGCGAGCAACGCCCGAAACCGCGGTTCATCTCGCAGGCTGTCATACTCGGCGGCCACGCTCGCGCGATGGATGAACGCGTTGCCGTGATCGTGCGCCTCGTCCAGCAGATCGAGCGCCTCCTGCGTGCGGCCGAGACCCACGCACACGTCCGCCATCCAGAGCGGCGCGATGTACTCCTGTGCCGCACGGGCGGTCAGCTCCGAGAGGATCGCTTCCGCGGCCGTCGTGCGCCGCGCGAGCCCATACACGGCCCCGAGCACCCCCAGCAGCAGCGGCTGGCGTTCACCGACGAGCACGCCGCGCTCCGCCGCAACAATCGCCTCGTCCAGACGGCCGCGCGCCATGAGGTGCAGCGCGCGGATCCACAGAGGAAATGCGGCCTCGCATTCGAGCTCCAGCGCCTGGTCGCTAAAGCGCTCGGCACTGGCGTAATCGCCCATCCAGTACGACGCGCCACCCGCGAGGTACGCGATGACGGCGGAATCGGACTCGAGCGCCACGGCTTGCAGAGCCGCCTGGCGCCCCTCGTCGAACCTGCCGAGG
>JAWXBB010000201.1:0-10686 GCA_034439795.1 Planctomycetaceae bacterium
CCGGCCGCTCGAACATTTCCGCCAGCTGACGCCGCGGCTCCTGGAATCTTCAGCTTCTGCGGAATCGCCGGGGCAGTGGGAATTCGGACGGAGCCGTGGGTCCCCAGGAACTTGCCTGGGACTGCCAGCGCCTTGGCTGGCTTGGGGCCGGCCTGGCCGGCGGCCCATTCGCTGCGGATCGGCCCTCGAACAACCACCGTCGGCCGGCTGATGGGATTTCTGCCCACAGAACCGCCCGGTGGCTGCGCAGAGGCGGACAGCGGCGCTGACAGGACGATCATCCCCAACACGCCGGCAGTGAGCGCGCCGCGAACGAAGAAATCTCGCAGCATCTGGTCTCCCCCCCGCTCTCCGCACACCGACAAATCACGGGAAATTGTTGCCGAAGTTCCCATTCTGACCACCCGAGTTTTGGGTGGTTCTCACAACGCTCATCCCCAGGAGCGTCACGCCCAGCACCCGTTCGATCGGGGCAAACACCTTGGACAGGTAATTGGCCGTGGCGATCAGCGCGTCGGCCCTGATGTAGATGCCGATCGCCCGGCAGCAGTTGATGGTTGGTCGACGTCTGGCCGAGGGCGGTGATGTCCTCCCATTCCACTGCCAGAATCTGGGCCGTTCCCATATCGGCCGGGATGGGACGCGCGACCCCGATGCGTTTCGATGAGACCTGCGAGAGCCCCTGCACCTGAGCGATCGCGTCGAGGACCGTGTCGTTGCCCGTGCAGGGCAGCCGGACGACCTGCTCTCCGAAGCCGCCGCCGTCGGTGATAATATAAATCATCTTGCTGTTGTAGGCGGCCACGTCAACGGATACGCGGGCTCCGTAAGCCAACGCTCAACAATGGGTTGTGCATTTAAGGAACGATGCGCGACGCGACCGGCAGCGGCTGTGCGACATCCAGCGGCGAGTGGTGCTGGCAGAGGCCGCACCCAAGAATCAAAAAACCGCTGGGGAATCTTGCGATTTCCCAGCGGTTTGCATGCGGAGAGGGCGGGATTCGAACCCGCGGTAGGATAAAAACCCTACGCCGATTTAGCAAACCGGTGCTTTCGGCCGCTCAGCCACCTCTCCGTGAGTCAGGTCACTATATCGGACCGCCCAATCGCCGCCAAGGTTAGATGCAAAGGTGTCTCATGGCCAGTGTCCCGGACGCTCGAAGCGTCCGGGACACTTTCTTACGCATCGCTCCCCGTCGTGACATCAATCGGGTAGACTTGCAACCGTTGTGCAGAATGGTTGCTGACATCCTCTTTTCCCGTAGAAGTTCAGCATGTCGTTTCGTCGTGCCGCGCGGTATTGCCTGGGATTCGCCGTCGCCGCGTGGTTGTTCGCGGGGCCGCTCTGGGCCGCAGACGGGCACACCGATCGTGGTGCCGTGACCTCCCCGTTCACCACCGGGATGTTGATCGCCTACGGACTGTGCGCGTTCGCGTCGTCGTTGCTGGGGGGCTATCTGCCGTCGCTGATCCGGCTGACGCACACGCGGCTGCAACTGCTGATCAGCCTGATCGGCGGGCTGATGCTGGGGGTCGGGCTGCTGCATCAGTTGCCCCATGCCGTGGGCGTGCTCGCCGACGCCGGCGTGCCCCACGCGCTCGACCGCAGCCTGCTCGGCATGCTGGCGGGATTGACGGCGATGTTCTTCATGCTGCGGACATTCCACTTCCATCAGCACGAAACGTTTCACAACGACGACGCGCCGGCAGGACCTGCCCACGATCACGACCATTCGCACGATCATTCAAGGGACGTGCTCCAGCCCCCCGCGCCGCACACCGCCCAGCGGCACGTCCACGGCGGCAGCTGGATGGGCGTCGCGCTCGGGCTGTCGCTGCACACGCTGACCGACGGCCTCGCGCTCGGGGCTCACGTGCAGGCGGATCTGCTGCACACGCCCTCGGCGTGGCTGCCGGGCGTGGGGACGTTTCTGGGAATCGTGCTGCACAAGCCGCTCGATTCGCTGGCGATCACGTCGCTGATGAAGGCCTCGGGCTGGTCGCCCGGCTGGCGGAACGCGGTGAACTTCGGCTATGCGCTGTTGTGTCCGCTGGGGGCTTTGCTGTTCTACTTCGGCGTCGCCGCCTTGTCGTCGTGGCAAAGCGTGATCGTGGGCGGGGCGCTGGCGTTCTCGGCGGGCGTGTTCGTGTGCATCGCGCTCAGCGACCTGTTGCCGGAGGTCGAGTTCCACTCGCACGACCGCGTGCCGTTGTCGGCGTCGCTGGTGCTGGGACTGTTTCTGTCGTGGGCGATCGGCTTCCTGGAGCCGGAACACACCCACGGCGGCCACGAGCACGGGGCGACGCACGCACCGGACCCGCACGCCGGTCATGCGCAGGACCACGATCATCATTGAGCGGGCGACAGGTTCGTCGTCTTTCGCTCCGCGAAAGAACGCTTCTTTCGCGGAGCGAAAGGCGACAATTCGGCGAACTGGTCCACGATTCGCCCCTGGACCGTGCAAGTCGCCCGATGGACGGACGCCGGGCGACGCGGGTATACTGGCCCGTGTCGTTCCGACCCGTCGCTTGACCCAGCTCTTGCACAGAAGGTCGAGGTGAAGCATGCCGCTGTTCGAGATCGAGACGTCGGCTCATATCATGATCGCGTGGGCGCAAACTCAGGCGGAAGCCGAGACGACCACACGCGAACATTTCCCGGACGAAGACGTGCTGCGTGTCACCAAGCGGCCGCGCGACGCCTGGGTGATCTCCAAGCGGCTGCTGGGGATCGAAGGCCGCAAAACCGAGCCGTGCGACCGCGCCCGCGAATGCCTGAGCAAGGCCCGCGGCGACAAGCTGCACGCGATCCGGCTGTACATGCAGGACACGGGGTCGGACCTGCACGAAGCGCAGAAGGCCATCGAAACGAACATGTCGCTGGGCTGGTGACGCCGCGATCGGAGTTCCTCTCTCAAGGCCGTCGGCGCGCACCGGCGGCTAACGAACGATTGAGGATGCATTCGTGAACAAGTTGCTCGACGGGAAAACGGCCCTCGTCACCGGCGGCGGACGCGGGTTGGGGCGGGCGTTCGCCGAACGGCTGGCGGCGCTCGGGTGTGCCGTCGGCGTCCACGGCATGCGCGAACAAGGCCCCGCCGAGTTCGGCGAAGGGACCACGCTCACCGACACCGCCCGCGAGATCGGCGAGCAGTTCGGCGTCAAAACGGTCCGCGCGCTCGGCGACCTGACCATCGAGGTCGACGTCGCCCGCGTCGTCGAAGAGGTGACGGCGGCGCTCGGCCCGATCGACATCGTCGTCCACAACGCCGGCGGAGACATCGCCGCCGCGGGGGGGAAACCGAATCCCAACGACGCGGTTCACATCAAGGCGGTGGACATCGCGTCGGTCCTCGACCGTAATCTGCTGAGCACGATTCTCGTCTGCCAGCAGACGGCCCGGCGGATGATGCCGCGGAAGACCGGCCGCATCATCACCATCAGCTCGATTGCCGCGTTCAAGGGGAACGAGAACTCGGCGATCTACTCGACGGCGAAGGCCGCGGTGGTGGAATACACGCGCTGCCTGGCGACGCAACTCCGGCCGTACAACATCACCGTGAACAGCCTTGCCCCGGGCGACACGCGGACCGGGCGGTTCCTCGGCACGCGGCAAGTGCCGGAAGACCGTCTGGCGACCGAAGGGACGCTGGACCGCATCGCCTTGGTGGACGAAGTGGCCCGCGTGGTGGAGTTCTTCGCGGGGCCGCTGGGGGATTTCGTCACCGGACAGGTGCTGCGCGTCGACGGCGGCAGCCAGTGTTGGCCGGGGTGAATGAGTGCGTGAGTGAAGATCGCGAAACCGCAAGCGTTTGTCGGACGACGCTTGCGGTTTCGCGATTTGTCTTCGCTCTACCGCGCCGACGTCGCTGCGACGCTGGTCGCGGGCCGCACGGGCATGCCGGACGCGGCCTGTTCGCGGCGGGCGAACCACAGCATCACCGGGTTGGCGATGTAGACCGTGCTGTAGCAGCCGGCGACCGTGCCGATGATGTTGGCGAACGCGAACCCGTGGATGCCGTCGCCGCCGAAGACGTAGAGGATCAGCACCACGACGAGCGTGGTCCACGCGGTCATGATCGTCCGGGACAGCGTTTGGTTGACGCTCTGGTTGACCATGTCGTACGTGACGTTCGGGTTCTTCCCCTTGATCTCGCGGATGCGGTCGAAGATCACGATGGTGTCGTTCAGCGAGTAACCGACGATCGTGAGCAGCGACGCCACGAGCGCGAGGTTGATCTTGAAGTCGTCGAGCAGCAGGACGTGCTCGCCGAAACTGGTCTTGCTGAGATACGCTCCGAGCGCGACGGCGGCCAGCGTCACCAGCACGTCGTGCGCGACGGCGACCAGAGCGCCGATGCCGTAGTAGACCTTCTCGAACCGGAACCAGATGTACGCCACGATGGCGATGAAGCTGGCCAGAATCGCCAGCAGCGCGTCGACCTTGGTGTCGGCGGCGACGGAGGTGTCGAACGAGTTCATCTCCTCGAACGCCGGCCGGGAGGCCAGCTCGGCCTGCATGATCTGGAGGGCTTCGGTGAGATCGTCGGACGAGACGGCGGCGACCGCGCGGGCCGTCATGCCGACGTACTTCTCGACCGACGATGTGGTCTCGGTCGATTTCTCGGCCTTGGTCCTGCCGTCGATCTCAATCAGGCTGTCGGCGGCGTCATATTTCGCCTGACCGTTTTCACTCTTCAGTTTCTTCAGCGAATCGGCAAGTGTGCCCGCGGTGGTCAGCGTGCCCAGCCCGGTCGTGAACTTCAGATCGGCCTGATGTCCGCCGGCGAAGCGGGTGTCTTCCCCGGCGGCGATGGGCTGCACCGGATCGAACTCCATTTTCGCCTGGACGAGCGACATGCCCGCGGCGTTCAAGGCGTCGCTCATCTTCTTCGCGACGGCGTCCTGATCCTGCTCGGTGGTCCGCAATCGGAACCGGTGCCCGGCGTCCAGGCTGGCGGTCTCGTTCCGCAACACCAGCCGTTCCAGACTGAGCGTCGATCCCAATGCCGGCTCCAGCCTGGCCTCCACGTCGGCCGTCTTCTGCGCGTCGATGAACTCGAACGTCACCATCGTGCCGCCGGAGAAGTCGATGTCCATGTTCTGCGACCCGCGGGCGGCGAGCGCCACCATGCCGGCGAGGATGACGGCCCCGGACAAAGCGAACGCCCACACGCGCTGGCCCAGAAAGTCGATCTTCGTCTTGCCGATGAGCTCCATCATCGTGAACGTCTTGATCCAGCGTTTCCGCTCGAGGATCTGCATCAGCAGGTGTCCGAAGAACAGCACCGAGAACAGGCTCATCGTCAGGCCGATGAACAGCGAGATGGCGAAGCCTTTGATCTGGTCGCTGCCGATCATGTACAGAATCACGGCGGTGATCAGCGAGGTGACGTTGCCGTCGACGATGCTGGAGAGGGCTTTGTCGAAGCCGTTTTCGATGGCCATCCGCAGGCTGCTGCCGCGGGCCAGTTCCTCGCGGATGCGTTCGTTGATCAGCACGTTGGAGTCGATCGCCATGCCGATGGTCAGCACCAGCCCGGCCAGGCCGGGGAGCGTGAACGTGGCTTCGATGATCGCCATCGCCCCGACGACCAGAATCAGGTTGAGGATCAGGCACAGGTCGGCGATGAGGCCCGCGGTCCGGTAATACACCAGCATGAACACGAGCACGACCACGGCGGAAACGATGATCGACGTCATCCCCTTGGTCTGCACGTCCACCCCCAGCGTGGGGCTGATGGTGAACTCGCTGACCGGCTGCGTGATGAGCGGCACTTCCAGTGCCCCGGCGTTCAGCACGTTGATGAGATCGTCGACTTCCTGCTTGTCGAAGTTGCCCGTGATCTGGCCCTGAGCGCCGATGCGCGACTTCAGATTGGGGGCGGTCTGAATCTCGCCGTTGAGCAGCACGGCGAGCTGGCGCTCAAAGCCGTCGGTCTTGTCGGGCTGATACCGCCCGGTGAGGGCCGAGAACCGGTTCCCGCCGAGCGCGTTGAACGTGAACGACACGGCCAACTGGCCGGAATCGTCCATCGTCGGCGCGGCGCGGGTCAGGAACCGGCCGGTGACTTCCCGCTCCGGCGTTTCGTGAACGACCAGGTATTGAGTTTTCTTGACCGGCTGGCCGTCGACGCTCCGCTCCACTTCCCGGGTGGCGGCGCGGTTGCCGTTAACGGTTTCCCCCTCGGCGACGTTGCGCCAACTGGCCGCGACGCGTCCCCCTTCGATGAGGCTGTCCTGGTCGTTGCGCAGTTTCCTGGCGGTGTCAATCTGGCGGCGGTGGTCCTTGTCGTTGGCAAGGATCGCGAATTCCAGGCTGCCCAGATTGACGATGGCCCGCTTCTTTTGTTCGACCATCTCCCGGTCGGCGCCCGGGATGATGACCTCGATGCGGTCGTCGCCGACGCGGCGGACGGTGACTTCCTCCGCCCCCGACGGATTGATCCGGCGGCCGACCGCCCCCACCATCTTGTCGAGCGTGACGTTGTCGACCGCCTTGTTGTCTTTCGCGGCCTGTTCGCGGTCGACGGCGTAGATCAGGTTCGTCCCGCCGGCGAGGTCGATGCCCAACGCGATCGCGTTCGTCCACGGCTCGCCGTGCAGCATCTGCGAGACGAACGGCGCGCTGGCCAGCGCGATTGAGAACAGCACGGTTCCGATCTTCGTGCCGTACTCCTTCAGCTTCAGCGCCTTCGCCAGCAACTGGCCCAGCACGAAGGGGAGGACGAACACCAAGACGATGATCAGAAAGAACTGCCAGCTCACCGCCGGCGATTTCACCGGCGCTGCGGCGGCGTCCGCCTGAGCCAGAAGGCCGCTCAACCACAATCCGTCCATGCGTGTTTTCCAGCGTCACTCGAAAGGGAATTCGGAATTGTCAGGGGAAACGGCCCGCGAGGCCGTCCGGATCATTCAGCCGGCGGTCAGGGCGGTTTCTTCTTTGTTGTCGCCGCCATCCAGCTTGTGCGAGATGCCGCTGCGGATGAACTTGATCCGCGTGTTGTCGTCGACTTTGAGCGTGATTTCCTTGCCGTCCTGCGAGATGTGGGCCACGGTGCCGATGATCCCGCCCAGCGTCACCACGCGGTCGTTCTTCTTGAGCGCGTTGAGCAGGCCGTCCTTCTTTTGTTGCTCGCGGCGCTGCGGCCAGATGACGATCGGGAACAGCAGGAATAGAATCAGCGCGAACGGCAGCATCGTCATCCAGAACGGAGGCTCCTTCGCCTTCGCGGGAGCCTGCGCCAGCAACGCGACGATCTCGAACCAACCCGACATGCCCACCACCTGTCACGCAATGCTTGTCCTTCACCCCCGTCGTTCAGTGGGGTCAAGGTGCGGAGGCCGCTGGAGAAGACCGCGAAACCGCAAGCGTCATTCGGACGACGCTTGCGGTTTCGCGGTCTTCTTCTGTTCTTGCCCCTCGCGGTGCTCCGTTTCCGGCCGTAAATTCTCGCCAGGCCGCCCACAGCGAAGCGCGTATCCTAGACGGAACCGCCCCAGCGGGCAAGCTGGGCCGCCCGGAACCCGGCCGCCGTCCCGGACCGGATCGCGGCCCGCAGGTCGCGCAGCAACCGCTGGTAGAAGGCGAGGTTATGCCACGAGACCAGAATCGGTCCCAGCATTTCGTTCGCCATGAACAGGTGCCGCAGATACCCCCGGCTGAACCGCGTGCAAACCGGGCAGTCGCATTCGGGGTCGAGCGGGCCGGGGTCCACCCGGTGCTTCAGATTCCGCAGCTTCACCGTCCCCGCGCTGGTGAACGCCGTCGCATTGCGGCCGTTCCGCGTCGGCATCACGCAGTCGAACAGGTCGATCCCCCGCAGCACCGCCTCCAGCAGGTCTTCCGGCCGGCCGACCCCCATCAGATACCGCGGGCGGTCGGTCGGCAGAAACGGCACCGTGAAGTCCAGCGTTTCGTACATCAGCGCGGGCTCCTCGCCGACACTTAACCCCCCGATTGCGTAACCGGGGAAATCGAGCGGCAACAACCCGACCGCCGAGCGCTCGCGCAATTCGCGGTCGGCCCCTCCCTGCACGATCCCGAACAGCGCCTGATCGCCGCGCCGTTGGGCGTCGCGACACCGGGCGGCCCACCGCGTGGTCCGGTCCACCGCTTCGATCAACCGTTCCTTGGAAACATCATGCGGCGGGCATTCATCGAGGCACATGATGCAGTCGGCCCCGAGCTGCTCCTGAATCGCAATGGCCCGCTCGGGGGACAACTCGAACAGATCGCCGTTGATGTGTGAACGGAACACAACCTGCTCGTCGTTGATCTTCATCAACTGCGCCAGGCTGAACACCTGAAACCCGCCGCTGTCGGTGAGGATCGGCCCATCCCACTGCATGAACCGATGCAGCCCCCCCAGCTCGGCGACGACCTCCGCCCCCGGCCGCAGCGCGAGGTGATACGTGTTCGCCAACACCTGCTGCGCCCCGGTCGCGCGAATCTGCTCGGGCGTCAATCCCTTGACGGTGGCCAGCGTCCCGACGGGCATGAAGGCGGGGGTATCGACGGTCCCATGCGGCGTAACCCAGCGGCCAACGCGCGCGGAGGAGCCGGGGTCGGTGAGTTCGAGATCAAAGCGGAAATTGGTCAATGGTCCGTTGTCAGTAGTCCGTTGCCCGATGTCAGTTGTCTTCACAAATGACCAATGACAACGGACCAATGACCCTCCTTCACAACTGCCCGTTCGCCGCCCGGTTGATCATGTCGATATAGAACCCGAACACGCGGAAGATCAGGAAGATAATCATCATCGCCACCAGCGACCAGATCACCCAGCCGAGGGCGACGGTCAGCGCGGCGAGCGCCCGGCGGGCCTGCTCCTCGAACTGCGGGCTGAGCCGCTCCAGGGTCTCCGGGACCGTCCCCGTGCTTTCGCCGACGCGGACCATCTCCAGAAACTGCCGCGGGAACAGGTTCGTGCTTTGGATGGCGTCGGTGAAGTCTTCGCCTGCCATCACCGCCGCCACCACCTGCGGCGTCGCGGCGGCGAACGCGCCGTTGTTTGTCGCTTTCAGGCTGGCTTCCAGACTGGGCTGGATGTCCATCCCGGCCTGCTGCGTCAGGGCGTACGCCCACGAAAACCGCGCGACCGAGAACGACCGCATGCAGTGTCCCACCACGGGGATTGCAAGCATGAACGTATGCACGGCCTGCGCCTGGCGGAAGCCGTGAATCAGGAACTGATAGATCACGAACCCCGCCCCGATGCTGCCGAAGCAGTACCCCAGCCAGATCAGCGCCCCGGTTTCGCCGTGCAGGCCGAAGCCCAGCGGATCGAACCGTTCCTGTCCCTGTTGCGACTGCGCGATCCAGCCCAGCACGAGAATCAACCCGGCGATGATGAAGATCGCCGCCAGCAGTTGCAGCACCGGCCACGCGATCGCGCTGATAAACGCCCGCCGCAGCCGGACCAGATTCTCGTAGTGGTCGGCGAGGCCGGACAGCACCTCGGGCAGCTTGCCGGTCTGCTCGGCGACGCCGATCATGTCCACCATCAACTCGGGGAAGTACCGGCCGTGCTCCTTGAACGCCGACGCCAGGTCCATCCCCTTCCGCACATCCTGCGAGATCTGCCGGATGGCGGCCTGCGCGGTCTTCGTCCGCTGCTGCTTCTCCAGCACCGAGAGCGCCTTGAGCAGACCGACGCCCGAGTGCAGCATCGTCCCCATCGACCGGCACAAAGTGGCGCAACTGGTCAGCGACAAGCGGGGGGCGAACACGATGGGCCTCTTGAGATAAGGACGGTGGATACGACATCCACTGTAACGTCGCACCCTCGGTCCCGCGAGATTGATGTTCCAGTCGCAGCCCCGAGCGCAAGCGAGGGACGGCAAAAAACATGAAATCTCCCTCGCTTGCGCTCGGGGCTAGGATGGCGCGTTACGTGACCACCATCGAATCGACCGCTGACCGCAAAATGCCCGCCGAGCGCGCCAGCGCCGCCTGTTCGCCCGCATTCAGTTCCAGCGGCAGCGTGGCGATCACGCCCTGTCCGCCGACGACGTGCGGCAACGCCAGCGTGACGTCTTTTACACCGGCGACCTCGGCGGTTCGCGCGCAGACCGTCAGGATCGACCGCTGGTCGTGCAGGATGACGTCAACAATCCGCGCCAGCGCGCTGCCGATGCCGTAGTACGTCGCCCCCTTCCCTTGAATGATGTGGTCGGCGGCCTTGCGAACCTGCTGGTCGATCTCCGTCCGGTCGGCGTCCGACAGCGACACGCCGCGGATGCGACAGAAGTCGTCGAGCGCGAGTCCGCCCACCGTCACCAGCGACCACGCCAGCACTTCGGAATCGCCGTGCTCGCCGACGACATAGGCGTGGATGTGATGCGAGTCGATGCCCAGTTTGCGGCCGAGCAATGCTCGAAACCGGGCAGTATCCAGCGTGGTTCCCGACCCCAGCACCCGCGCCGCCGGCACGCCGAGTTGCCCGGCGATGTGCGTCGTCAGGTGCGTCATCACGTCGACCGGATTGGTCGCGACCACCAGCACGGCGTCCGGGGCGTGCTTCAGAATCGCCGGGATGACCTCACCGAAGACGGCCGCGTTCCGCTCCAGCAATTGCAGCCGCGTCTCCCCCGGCCGCTGCCCGACCCCGGCCGCCATGATGACCACCCGGCAACCGGCCAGATCGGGATAATCGCCGGAACGGACGAGCAGCGCATGCGCGA